>NZ_DASPMQ010000033.1:0-40458 GCF_035626975.1 Brevundimonas sp. | reverse complement strand
GGCGGCGGCGGAGGCGGCGGCGGCGGCGTCCCGGCGTCGGGCACATAAACGCCGCTCGGCGACGGCCCGGTGGCGTAGGGATCGCCGCCGATATCGACCGCGTTGGCCGGCAGGAGGATGCGCTGGCCCGGCGACACGTCCGCCCTCGGCCCCAGATTGTTCAGGGTGATCAGCGTCTGCACCGGCGTCTGGAAGCGCCGCCCGATGCCCGAGATGGTGTCGCCCGGCTGGATTTCGTAGGCCGCCCCCGCGGTCACCGTCGCCCCGCTCGCCGGCGGCGGCGGGCTGGTGAAGCCCTCGCTGGCCGGTCCGGCCGCGGGCGTCGGGGTGTACGGGCCGGAGGCGTAGGGCGAGGTCCCGACCGGCATGTCCAGCGCCCCGCCCTCGATCTCCCCGACCGGCGCGGTCGCCGGCGGCGGCGCCTCGGTGGCGGGGTTGGTCGCGCCCCGCACCCCCTCGCCGCTCGGCGCGGGCGCGGCGGGCGTCGTCGGATAGGTCGGCTGGCGCACCGGCGCGGGCTCGGCGTGGATCGAATAGCGCGGCTCGGCCGGATAGCTGGCGCAGGCCGCCGTCAGGCTCATCGCTCCCAGCACCGCCAGCGCCTTCAGCCCCGCCCTGATCCCGATCATTCGCCCGCTCCTCAGACTCGAACCCGCCCTGCCCGACCAGACCCGGGAAACCGCGCCAAAGTTGGGCGTGAAGGTTAACGAAAAGGGAATGGGGTGTGGGGTGTCGTAGAGTCAAACCCGCAGGGCCACACCCCTCCCCCTCACCCCTCCTTCGCCGTCCCCTCGACCAGCGGCACGAACCGCACCTCGGCCAGGCTCTCCCGCCGGAACGAGCCGTCCTCGAGGCTGACGTAGCGGTGCAGCCGCTGCACCGAGCTGCGCCCCACCGGGCACACCAGGATTCCGCCCGGCTTCAGCTGGTGCAGCAGCTCCGTCGGCTCGCCCGGCGACGCCGCCGTGACCATGATCCGGTCGAACGGCGCCTGCTCCGGCCAGCCCAGCCCGCCGTCGCCGTGCCGGGTGATGACGTTGTCGATCTGCAGTTCGCGCAGCCGCCGCTCGGCCTCGCTCAGCAGGCTGCGGTAGCGCTCGACCGAATAGACGTAACGCGCCAGCCGGCTCAGCACCGCCGCCTGGTAGCCCGACCCCGTGCCGATCTCGAGCACCCGGTGGCGCGGCTGCACGTCCAGCGCCTGGGTCATCAGACCGACGATATAGGGCTGGGAAATGGTCTGGGCGCAGTCGATCGGCAGGGCCTGGTCCTCCCACGCCTGATCGAGGAATTTCTCGTGCACGAACACGGCGCGGTCGACCGACTCCATCGCCTGCAGCACCTTCGGGTCCGTCACCCCCTGTTGCCGCAGTCCGAGGATCAGCCGCCCGGCGCGATCGTCGTTCAGTTTCATGCCGCCGCCACCGTCTTCGGCGGCGCTCCGCCCAGCACGCCCTTCAGGTCGTGCACGCTCGGCATGTGCGTCAGGTCGATATGCAGCGGCGTGACCGAGATCTTGCCCTCGTCCATGGCCCGCAGGTCGGTCCCCGCCGCATGGTCCTGCTTCGCCCCGCGGAAGCTCATCCAGTAGTAGTCGCGGCCCCTCAGGTCGGTCCGTTTCACCGCGTGCATCTCGCCGATGTCGCGGAAGCCCTGCCGCGTCACCTCGACCTCGGTCACCTCTTCCGGCGGCCGGGCCGGGAAGTTCAGGTTCATCACCACGCCCGCCTGCCACGGCCGCTCCAGAAGCCGCGCGATGATCGCCGGCGCATAGGCCTCCGCGGTCTCCCAGTGCGCCGTCACCTCGTCGTGGAAGCGCTCCAGCGACTGGCTCAGGGCGATCGAGCGGATCCCGAACGCCATGCCCTGCAGCGCCCCGGCCACCGTCCCCGAATACGAACAGTCCTCGCCGACGTTATGTCCCCGGTTGACCCCCGACAGCACAAGATCGGGCCGCGCCGGCATCAGGTCGTTGACCGCCAGCACCACGCAGTCGGTCGGCGTCCCGGTCACCGCGAACCGCTTCTCGCCGATGGAGTTGACCCGCAGCGGCTCGGTCAGGGTGATGCCCCGCCCCTTGCCCGACTGCTCGACCTGCGGCGCGCACACCCAGATATCGTCCGACAGGGTCCGGGCGATCCGCTCCAGGCATTCCAGCCCCTCGGCCTCGATCCCGTCGTCGTTGGTCAGGAGAATGCGCATTCGGCTCCTAGCGGATCACGGAAACGGTCTGGGCAAGGATGACATGATCCACGCCGCAGGTGTTGCGGATGGTCGAGCCTTCGTGCTCCAGCCCGACCCCGCCGGCAGGCCAGGCCACGGCCCGTCCGGTGAAGGTCACCTTCTGACCCGACATTTCCGCAGCCGACCGCTGGGCGTCGCGCGGCAGGGCTCCGGACACGCACGGCCGCGCGAACGGCGCCTGCACCTGGGCCTCACGCTCGTACAGCTGGAACTCGCCCTCGGTGAAGCGAACATAGCCGGTGAAGCTCGTCGCCGCCGGATCGAAGGCGGCCGGTTCAGGGATCGAGGCGCAGGCGGTCAGGGCAACGGCTGCAAGGGCAACTACGATCTTCATTTCGAAACTCCCTCTCTTCCGCTCATCCCGGCGAAAGCCGGGACCCAGTTCTCTGGGCGATCCGGTCCATCCAGATCAGGCCCAAGGCTTATCCCACCCACCAGTACGCAGCGACAGCACTGGGTCCCGGCTTTCGCCGGGATGAGCGGATCATTGAGTTCCACCCACATGGGTCACGCCCTCCGGCATGTACCGCTTCAGAACGTCCGGCACGGCGATACGCCCCGCCTCGTCCTGATAGTTCTCCATGATCGCGACCAGGGTGCGGCCGACCGCCAGCCCCGAGCCGTTCAGGGTATGCACGAACTCGGTCTTCTTCTCGCCCGCCCGCTTGAAGCGCGCGTCCATGCGCCGGGCCTGGAAGTCGCCGCAGTTCGAGCACGAGCTGATCTCGCGATAGGTCCCCTGCGACGGCAGCCACACCTCCAGATCGAAGGTCTTCTTCGCCGAAAAGCCCATGTCGCCCTTGCACAGCAGCATCCGGCGATAGGGGAGCCCCAGCTTCTCCAGCACCACCTCGGCGCAGCGCACCATCCGCTCATGCTCGGCCTCGGAGTCCTCCGGCCGCGCGATCGAGACCAGTTCGACCTTGTGGAACTGGTGCTGCCGGATCAGCCCCCGCGTATCCCGCCCCGCCGACCCCGCCTCGGCCCGGAAACACGGCGTCAGCGCCGTCAGCCGCATCGGCTCGGCGAGCTGCTCCTCCGGCAGGATCTGCTCGCGCACGAGATTGGTCAGGGAGACTTCGGCGGTGGGGATGAGGAAATGCCGCCGAGCTACCAAACGCGCTTCTGACGCGGGGACGTGCTCAAACTGGAAGTTGCCCTTCTCATCAACGAAGACGTCTACGCCCTCGCCTCGCTCATAATAGACGCCTGAGTTGGCAGCTGCGCCGATCTCATTTGGAATATGAGTGGAGGTAGCGAAAAACAAATCGTCGCCAAACTTCGGCAGCTGCCCCGTCCCGAACATCGCCTCGTCGCGCACCAGATACGGCGGATTGACCTCCAGATAGCCGTGCTCGGCCGTCTGCACGTCGAGCATGAACTGCCCAACCGCGCGTTCCAGCCGCGCCAGCCCGCCCTTCAGCACCGCGAACCGCGCCCCCGACATCCGCGCCGCCGCCTCGAAGTCCAGCAGCCCCATCGCCTCGCCCAGATCGGCGTGATCCTTGGCCGGGCCTGTCTTGCGCGGCTCGCCCCACGGCGTCCCGACCAGCACGTTCCCCGCCTCGTCCTCGCCGTCCGGCACATCGTCCGCCGCCAGGTTCTTCTGCGCCGCCAGCAGGTCGCGCAGCTCTTTCCCGACCTCCGCCTCGACCTTTTCGGCCGCCGCGATGTCGGTCTTCAGGGCCTCGACCTCGGCCTTCAGTCGGTCGGCCTCGGCCATGTCCTTCTTCGCCATGGCCGCGCCGATCAGCTTCGACGCCGCATTGCGTTTCGCCAGCGCCTCCTGCCCCGTCGTCTGGGCGGTGCGCAGCTCCCGATCCAGCCGCAGCAGGTCCGCCACCAGCCCGTCGGCCTCCTCGACCCCGCGCGACGACCACCCGGCCACAAAGGCGGCGGGATTGTCTCGAATGGCGCGGATGTCGTGCATGGTCGGTCTCGGTTCGGGGAGCGCCTGCTCTAACCCCGGTCGCGGATTCCGCCAACCCGGGACGGGGCTCCCTCTGCTTTCGTCATCCTCCGGCGAGCGCAGCGAGACCGGGGGACCCAGCGGCGCCGAAGGCGATCTGTTCCGGCAGGCTGTCGCGAACAGCGGCGCTCTCGGCAGGTTCGCGCTCACGCGCGCCGCTGGGTCCCCCGGTCTGCGCCGCCTTGCGGCTTGCCGGAGGATGACGAAAGGAGGGGCGCTACTCAGCCCCGCCCATGCCGCGCGAACACCCGCGTCTGCCCGGAGCGGAGCACCAGCAGCGTATCGAACGGCTGTTTCCGCCCGTCCGGCGTCTCCATCCCCGGCGACCCCGGCGGCATCCCCGGCGCCGTCAGTCCCAGCGCGTCGGGCCGCTCCGCCAGCAGGCGGATCACGTCGGCCGCCGGCACATGGCCCTCGACCAGATAGCCGTCGATCACGCCGGTGTGGCACGACGCCAGCGCGTCGGGCAGCCCCCGGCTCTGGCGAAGGGCCCGCAGGTCGGAGGTGATATGCACCGCCGCCGTGAAGCCGGCCTCCCGCATATGGGCGATCCAGCCCTCGCAACAGGCGCAGGTCGGCGACTTGTACACCGCCAGCGCGCGGCTCCCCCGCGCCTGCGCCGCGGCGGTTCCGCCCAGGCCCAGCGCGACCCCCGAGGCGATGAGAAGGCGTCGACTGATATCCGGCATCGTCATTCCGTGAAGCGAACGGCCGGTCACCTTACGATCCCCTTCGCCGTCCGGCCATCCCACGACCGGCGGCCCGTGACGCTGTGCTGGCAATCCCCGGAATTATAGTCGGGTTCGGCGGAAAACCTCCCGAATTTCCAGATACATCGCCTTTTCTCGACCCGATCTTCCCGCCGCAGCGGCCGACCGGTTCACAATGCGCTGTTGTCCCGCTGGTCTTTGACAATCGCATCCTCACCGCACCGCCCGAAGCGCGCCGGGCTCGCTTCAGACGATTCAGACGGTTCAGACGATTCAGACCGTGTTTTTTCGCTCGTTGCCCGGGTGAAATGCCGCCGGCGGCAGGCCCCTAGATCAGCCCCGCCATCGGCGAACTGGCGCTGGCGTACATCCGCCGCGGCATCCGCCCGGCCAGATAGGCCTCCCGCCCGGCGATCACCGCGTGCTTCATCGCCGAGGCCATCAGGATCGGATCCCTGGCCCCGGCGATGGCGGTGTTCATCAGCACCGCGTCGCAGCCCAGCTCCATGGCGATGGTCGCGTCCGAGGCGGTGCCCACCCCCGCGTCGACCAGCACCGGCACCTTCGCCTGTTCGACGATCAGCCGGATGTTGACCCGGTTCTGGATGCCCAGTCCGGACCCGATCGGCGCGGCGGCCGGCATGATGGCGGCGGCCCCCGCCTCCTCCAGCCGCTTCGCCATGACCACGTCGTCGGTACAGTAGACCATGACGTCGAAGCCGTCGGCGACCAGCAGGTCCAGGGCCCGAAGCGTCTCGACCATGTCCGGATACAGGTGCGCCGTGTCCGACAGCACCTCCAGCTTGACCAGGCTCCAGCCGCCCGCCTCACGGGCCAGCCGCAGCGTCCTGACCGCGTCCTCGCCCGTGAAACAGCCGGCGGTGTTGGGCAGGAAGGTGAAGCGGTCCGGCTTGACGTGGTCGACCAGCATGGGCTGCGACGGATCGCTGAGGTTCACCCGGCGCAGGGCCACGGTGACGATCTCCGCCCCCGCGGCCTCGGCTGCCGCCGCGTTCTGGGCGTAGTCGGCGTATTTGCCAGTGCCGACGATCAGCCGGCTGCTGAACGTCCGTCCGGCGACGGTCCAGGTGTCCTGAGGCGTGGTCATGGGCGGGGTTTAGCCCGTCGCCCGCCCGAGTCGAACCCCCTCGCCGACTTTATCCGCCGCCCGCGGTCCGCCGGTCCCGGGCCTCGACCAGGGCCGAGACGTTGATGTCCGATCCCACCACGCAGGTGCTGGAGCTCAGCGGGCAGATGCCCAGCGTCCGCTCGATCTCGCGCAGCCGCACCACCTCGGGGTTCGAGCGGATGGATTCGGCCAGCAGCCGGTTGGCCTCGGCCTGGCCCCGCGCCTGGGCGATGCGCGCCTCGGCGTTGGCCCGCTCCAGATTGACCCGCTCCAGAGCGGCCCGGGTGTTCTGCTCGGCCGTGGTGCGCGACTGGATCGCCGCCAGCACCGTCTCCGGATAGCGGATCGAGCCGACCCACTCCATGCGGATGATCTCCAGCCCCTGCGGCGTCCATTCGCGCTGCAGCGCCTGCATCGCCCGCTGCAGGACGATCTGTCGCCCCGGGCCGATCAGCTGGCCGGGGCAGTCGGCGGCGTCGGGCGTGCCCGACTGCGCCACGGCGCCGGGCGCGATCGGCTGGACGTTGGGCGTCGCCGACTGCTGGGCGTTGCACGCCACCGGCAGCTTCTCGGTCTCCCGCGCGATGGCCGCCCGCACCGAGGTCCGCAGCGGCCCGTCGATGAAGGCGTCGAACTCCTGCCGCCAGGTCGCGTACAGGTCCGCCGCCTTGTCCTCGCGGATCCGGAAGGTCAGGGCGACGTCCGCCGTCATCGGCAGGCCCAGCACGTCCGAGAAGGTGATCTCCTCGTTCTCGCGCCCGTCGCTGTTGGCCTCGCGGGTGTAGCTGTAGGTGCGCTGCAGCGTCTGGTAGGTGCGGATCTTCTCGCCGATGCCTTCCCAGTGGAAGCCGGGGCCGAGCTCCTGACGCTGGACGCCGGGGTTGGGCCCGAATTTGGTGGTCTTGATGCCCATGTAGCCGCTCTCGACCGTGACGCTGCAGGAGCTCACGGAGATCGTCGAGATGAGGATCAGCGCGATGACCAGAACGACCAGGCCGACCGTGCGCCGCACCGATCCCCCGCCGCTGTCGCCGATGGGCAGCCTCATGTTCGGCATTCCCGACCCGAAATTCGACATTCGCTACCGGCCCCTCAACGTTTCAATGACTTCACGGCCCACGCCCACAGCCGCCACCCGCACCAGACCAGGAACAGGATGCCCGCGATGCCGACGATCGACGCCGTGATCAGACTGCCCGCGAAATGGGCTTCCAGGATCGCCGGCACGGCATAGCGGACCAGGAAGATGAAGGCGATCACCAGTCCGGCTATGCCGGCGGCCACGGCCAGGGCGGTCTTGATCTCGCGGTCCATCGGCGCCCCCCTTCGATGTCATCTAGAGCGTACTCGCCGCACGGGCGCAAAGGATATTCCATCACGCCGGCTCGTCCCCTCGACGACTGCGCGGGCGCGCGATAGGTACCGCTATCCGGCCCGTCCGGACGGGGGACCATCTTGACCATCTCGAAGATCTTCGGCGATCGCCGCCACGCGTGGGCCTTCTGGCTCGGTTGCCTCGTCGTGACCGCCGGCGTGGCCCTGCATCTGCCCATGTACTGGATGGGCCGTGACATGGGTTTCCGCCTCGTCGGCATGCCGATGGACGCCGGGATGATGTGGGGCATGGCCCTGATCCTCGTCGGCCTCGTCCTCGCCGCCTTCGGCCTGCTGCCGGCGCACAACGGGGACGACACGCCGCTCGAGGTGCTGGCCCCGCCCGAGGACGCGCCGCTGACCAGCGCCCACTGGGCCATGTGCGCGCTGCTCTCCGTCGCCCTGATCGTGGACATCATGAAGCCGGCCAGCCTCGGCTTCGTGCTGCCGGGCATGCGCGCTGAATACGGGGTGTCCGGCGCCGTCGTCGCCCTGTTCCCGTTCGCGGCCCTGAGCGGCACCGTGGTCGGCTCGTTCGTCTGGGGCTGGCTCGCCGACATCTACGGCCGCCGCGCCTCGATCCTGCTGTCGTCGGTGATGTTCGTCGGCACATCGATCTGCGGCGCCATGCCCGAGTTCTGGTGGAATGTCGGCATGTGCTTCCTGATGGGGGCGGCGGCTGGCGGCATGCTGCCCGTGGCCTACGCCCTGCTGGCCGAGATCATGCCGACCCGGCACCGCGGCTGGGCGCTGGTCCTGGTCGGCGGCATCGGCGCCGTCGGCGGCTATTTCGCCGCCAGCGCCCTGTCCGCCTGGCTGCAGCCCTTCTGGAGCTGGCGGATCATGTGGTTCCTGAACATGCCGACGGGCCTGCTGCTGATCGCCCTCAGCCCCCTGCTGCCGGAATCGGCGCGGTTCCTCCAGCACGTGGGACGCGGCGAAGAGGCCCGCGCCATGATGGCCCGCTTCGGAGCCCGTGTGCAGACCGTCATGACCCCGCCCGTGGCCGAAAGCCACTCGCACCTCCCCCCGGTCGACCGCCGCCATCTGGCCATCACACTCGCCCTGACCCTCGCCGCCCTGTCTTGGGGCCTGGTCAATTTCGGCGTCCTGCTGTGGTTGCCCAGCGCCCTGGTCGCCGAGGGCCGCAGCGTCGAGGCCGCCTCGGCCCTGATCGCCAAATCGACCCTGATCGCCGCCCCGACCATCCTGCTGTCCGTCTGGCTCTACAGCGCCTGGAGCACGCGCGGCGCGCTGGCCCTGATGCTGGGCGTCACGGCGACGGGCCTGTTCGGCCTGCTGTTCCGCAGCATGGGCGTGGAGGTTCTCGCCAACCCGATGATTCCGCTGGCCCTGCTGATCGTCGGTTCCAGCGGCGTGATCGCGATCATTCTGCCTTACACGGCCGAGAACTATCCGTTGCGCATTCGCGGCCGCGCCACCGGCTGGATCGCCGGCTGCAGCAAGCTGGGCGGCCTCGCGGCGCAGGGTTTGAGCGTGCTGGCGATCGCGCCTCCGCTGGGAGCCGCGGCAGCCGCCGTCGGCGCCCTGACGGTCGCCGCTCTCGGCCTCATCGCGGTGCTCGGCCGTGAAACCCGTGGCCGCGACCTCCGCGATCTGGAGGATCCGCGCTGACGACGCGTCAGCCGCCACCGACGAACTGGACCACCTCGATCCGGTCCCCGTCCGCGATCGCCGTGGCGCCGTGCAGGGACCTTGGTACAATCTCCAGATTGCGCTCGACCGCCACCTTGCGCACATCCAGCCCCAGTTCCTCGACCAGGGCCAGAACGGTGGCGGCGACAACCTCCCGGGGTTCGCCATTGACCTGAATACGCATGACGCTACGTCAATCTCTTGCGGCGGACGGTTTGATTACCGCGACGCCTCAGCTAAAAGGCCGCTCCGAATCCGCGCGGCCGGATGTCATAACCTCGAGCGAATGCCCGACACCCCCGTCCTCTACGTCCTGAACGGCCCGAACCTCAACCTGCTTGGGGTGCGCGAGCCCGACATCTATGGGCGCGAGACACTCGACGACATACGGGTGCTGTGCGAGCGGGCCGCCGACGGCGCCGCCGTGGTTTTCCGCCAGACCAACCACGAGGGCGAACTGATCGACTGGATCCACGAGGCTCGCGGGAAGGCCTCGGCGGTCGTCATCAACCCCGCGGGCTACGGCCACACCTCTGTGGCCCTGCTGGACGCTTTGAAGACCCTGGGCATTCCGGTCGTTGAATGTCATCTGTCCAACCCGGCGGCGCGCGAACGCTTCCGCCACCGCTCCTATGTTTCGCCGGTCGCCGCCGGCGTGGTTTCGGGCTTCGGCCCGTTCAGCTACGAACTGGCCGTCAAGGCCGCTCTCCGGCTGGCGCAGGAACAGCGCGCCGCTGCCGGCCGTTCGGTTTAGAAGGTAACAAGAGGCTCCCATGGCCGATCCCAAGACGTCCGCGCCCAAGCTCAAGAACGACGAGATCGACACCGCCCTGGTGCGCTCGCTCGCCGATATCCTGAACGACACCGACCTGACCGAGATCGAGGTCGAGCGCGGCGATCTGAAGATCCGCGTCGCCCGCGAAGTGACCATGGCCGCGCCGGTGCAGTACGCGCCCGCGCCCGCCACCGGCCCCGCCGCTGCAGCGGCCGCTCCCGCCGCCGCGGCCCAGGCCTCAATGCCCTCCGACCCCGCCACCATTGTCGCCCGCTCGGGCGAAGAGGTGAAATCACCGATGGTCGGCACGGCTTATCTGCAGGCCTCGCCCGAAGCGCCGCCGTTCATCGCGCCGGGCGACACGGTCAAGAAGGGCCAGACCCTGCTGATTGTCGAGGCCATGAAGACCATGAACCCGATCCAGGCCCCGCGCGATGGCGTCGTGAAGGAAGTCCTGGTCGGCGACGCCCAGCCGGTCGAGTTCGGCGAGCCCCTCGTCCTGCTCGAGGCGTAAGCCCATGTTCACCAAGGTCCTGATCGCCAACCGCGGCGAAATCGCCCTGCGGATTCACCGCGCCTGCAAGGAGATGGGCATCTCCACCGTCGCCGTGCATTCGGAAGCGGATCGCGGCGCCATGTGGGTCCGGCTGGCCGACGAAAGCGTCTGCATAGGGCCGGCCCCGGCGGCCAAATCCTATCTGAACATCCCCTCGATCATCGCGGCGGCCGAGATCACCGGCGCCCAGGCGATCCATCCCGGCTACGGCTTCCTGTCCGAGAACGCCCGCTTCGCCGAGATTGTCGAGGCCCACGGCATGACCTTCATCGGGCCCAAGCCCGAGCACATCCGCATCATGGGCGACAAGATCACCGCCAAGCAGACGGTGCTTGAGGCCGGCATCCCTTGCGTGCCCGGTTCGGACGGCGAGGTCGAGACGGTCGAAGCGGCCATAGAAGCGTCCAGGACCATTGGCTTCCCCCTGATCGTCAAGGCGGCCGCCGGCGGCGGCGGGCGCGGCATGAAGGTGGCCCTGACAGCCGACGATCTGGTCGAGGCGGTGCAAACGGCCCAGTCGGAGGCCGCCGCCGCCTTCGGCAACGGCGCCGTCTACATGGAACGCTACCTCCAGAAACCGCGTCACATCGAACTTCAGGTCATCGCCGACAGCCACGGCAACGTCGTTCACCTCGGCGAGCGTGACTGTTCGCTGCAGCGCCGCCACCAGAAGGTCATGGAAGAGGCCCCCTCGCCGGCCCTCTCGGCGGTCGAGCGCGCCCAGATCGGCCGCACCGTCAACGAGGCCATCGGCAAGATCGGCTACCTCGGCGTCGGCACGATCGAATTCCTCTGGGAAGACGGCGAGTTCTTCTTCATCGAGATGAATACCCGGCTGCAAGTCGAGCATCCGGTTACGGAAATGATCACGGGCGTCGATCTGGTGCGTGAGCAGATCCGCATCGCCGCCGGCCTGCCGCTGTCGTTCACGCAGGAGGATGTGCATTTCGAGGGCCACGCCATCGAGTGCCGCATCAACGCCGAGAACGCGGAGACCTTCACGCCGTCGCCCGGCACCATCACCGATTTCCACGCTCCGGGCGGGCTGGGCGTGCGGCTGGATAGCGCCATCTACACGGGCTATTCGATCCCGCCCTACTATGACAGCCTGATCGGCAAGCTGATCGTGCACGGCCGCGACCGCGAGGAATGCATCGCGCGCCTGAAGCGCTCGCTGGGCGAGATGGTCGTGGGCGGCATCGACACCACCATCCCCCTGTTCCAGAAGCTGCTGCAGGAGCCCGACATCCTGTCCGGCGACTACGACATCCACTGGCTGGAGCAGTGGGCGAAACGCCAGAAGGGCGACGCCTAGATCCGGTGGATGAGCCCGGTTTCAGCGCCAGCGGCCCGTTCGGCGGTTTCGGCCCCGACGAACTTCTGAACTGCTACGCCACCGGCGTCTTTCCAATGGGCGAGGCCCGCGACGATCCCCGCGTCTTCCTCGTGGAGCCCGAGCAGCGCGGGGTGATCCCGCTCGACGGGTTCCGTATCCCGAGCCGACTCAAGCGCACCGTGCGGACCGGGGCGATAGAAGTCCGGGTCGATACCGCCTTCGCCGCCGTGCTCGATGCCTGCGCCGCACCTGCTCCGGGCCGCGAAGACAGCTGGATCAATGGACCGATCCGCCGCCTCTACGCCGAACTGCACGCCCGCGGCCACGCCCATTCGGTGGAATGCTGGTTGGACGAGCGCCTCGTCGGAGGCCTGTACGGCGTAACCTTGGGCGGAGCCTTCTTCGGCGAAAGCATGTTCAGCCGCGAGCGCGACGCGTCCAAGGTGGCGCTGGTGCACCTTGTGGCGCGGCTGAAGCGCGGCGGATGGCGGCTGCTGGACGCCCAATTCATGACCCCGCATCTGAGCCAGTTCGGGGCCATGGAAATGCCGCAGGCGGCCTACCTCGGACTGTTGAAAGCCGCGCGCGCCGTTCGCCCCGACCTCCGGGCTCTGCTGGAGCCGATGAGCGGTACGGAGGCCGTCCTCTACGCCTTGCAGTCCACCACCCAGGCGTCGTAGATCGGGTGCTGCAGACCGTTGACGGCCGGCGCCGAGGCGAACATCCAGCCGCGGAATATCTGCCGCGGTTCCGACGCCTGCAGGACGCCGCGAGGCTGGAGACTGATTTCCAGATAGGCGATCGAATCCTCGACCAGCTCGTCCGGCGCGGAAACTTCGCAAGCCCGCGCTGTGAAGATCAGCGTCTTCTGGAAGCGCACCGGGCGACCGCCGACCTCGACCTCGAACCGCATCCTCTCGGCCGTGACCTTGTCGACGGCCTCCACGACAGCGACGCGACGGCGCTGGCGGCGTCCGGGCACGGCCGCCGGTTGGGTCGGAACCTCGACGCGCTCCTCTTCCGCGTCGTCGGCGTCCTCCGCCTCGCCCTCGTCCTCAGGCGCTTCTCCCGCAACCACAATCACCGGAGCCGGCGGCGTGATCGCAACGGGAGCGGCGGGTGCGGGCGCGGCCTCCGGGGCCGGCTCCTGAGGCACCGGTGGAGTCGGCTGGCGGTTCAGGTCGGCGGTGGGATTCTGCGGCGCCGGCTGGGCATCCTGAGGCACGTCGTTCAGCGCCGACGCAACGACGGCGCCGGACGTCAGCAGCGCCAGCGCGGTCGCGCCAGCCAGGATCGCCCACCTGCGGTTCATTCGGGACGCCATGCCTCATAGTCGCCGGTGGCGGCCGGACGCCGGCCCTCGGCGGCGAGTGATCCCTGCGGCCGCCAGGCCATGGGCGTACCGGTCAGGTTGGGAAGGTGGTCCTTCTCCCACGACCGGCGCGGCAAGGGATGCTCGGTTGGGAGTTCGTCAAACGTGTAGTGCAGCCAGCCGTGCCAGTCCGGCGGGACTTTCGACGCATCGGCATAGCCGTTGTAGACCACCCAGCGGCGACGGCGACCGTCATAGCTGGTGGTGTCGCGCGACCGGTAATAGCGGTTGCCGAATTCGTCCGTGCCGACGAGCTCGCCACGCTTGGCGATCGTGAACAGCGTGCCGATGGTCGCGCCGCTGGTCCAGCCGAAGATCTTGCCTAGCACGTCGGGAATCCACTCTTTCGGGTCGCGCGGAAGGCTGGCGACATCGACGCGATCATAGAAACCTCGGCGCGGTCCGTCCAGCGCGGCGCGGCGTCGCTCCGACTCAACATCTTGGGGGTAACCCGGCCTGCGGACGCCAGATTTATTGCGAAAGTCGCAATGCCGGTTAGCATCGGCCCAGCTCCGCCGAGATCGTCGCATGCGCCCGCCGTTCCGCTTCGCCCTGCTTGCCGCCCTCGCCCGCCGTCCCCGGCGGGAGATCGAGCGTCCGGACCGCCTCACGATGGTGCGCGCGCCCGAGAACTGGCCCGACGCCCAGGTCGAAGCGTGGCTGGACTGGGCCGACGCGCAGGCTTTTGATCTCGATGGCGATGACCCGCTGGCCGACGCAGCCACAGGGTTCGCCGAACGGCTGGGGCTGACCGGCCCGGCGGCCAACGAACTCGCGGCGACCCTGTTGCTCGGCCTTGCCACGCCGGCCGCCGCGGTAGCCGCCCTGCCCCGGCGCCTGGATCTCTCCGAGCCCGACGCCGGGAGGCGGCTCGGGGCCGAAATGGCCCGCCGGCGCGCCGCCAGGCTGGCGGCGACCGCCGTCGAAGCGGCCGCGACCTCGCTCCATGCGGTCGGCGACGCCGTCCGCCGCTGTGAGGGACCGTCCGGCGATTGCGCAGACCCGGCCCGAAACCCGGCCCTGGCTCGTGCCGCCCTCGCCGCGCGCCGGGCCGGCGCGACGGACGCCGACATCCTCCGCGCCATTTCCGGCGAGCCGTTCGAGGTCGGACCGCTCGCCATACCGGCCTTCACGCCGATGGTCGGTGTCGCCAGCCGCGATCTGATCGCTTCGGGTGCGCCGGTCGCCCTGATCGCCGCCGAGGCGGCGATGGACGGGGACCTGATCCTGACCTTCGACGCCGAGGTCGCCGACGCCCTCGCCGAGACCTCGGCCGGACCGGCCGTTTTGCTGTCCCTGCCCACGCTGCACGCCCTCGCGGACGAGCAGTTCGGGGCGGCGCTCTCCGCCCTCGTCGAACTGTGGTCGCAGGCATACGCCGACGCCGCACCCGCCTTCGGCCTCGGCGGTCTGGCCGATGTGGCGCTGGGCGGCGACCTTGACGAGGCGGCGGCGCTTGCCGCCGATCTGGCCGGCCTCGTGACGGCCCATGGAGCTCCCTCCGGTCTCTTCGTTGACGACCCCGAAGCGAACCTGCGCCTGGGCCTGACGCCCCTGGCGGCGGCCGATGTGTTCGAGACCCGCGACGGTGACGTGAGGCGGCGCCTGAGGCCTTCGCTGGCCGCGGCGATCGCGAGAGCCGGCGGCGACGTCGAATCCGCCGAACGCCACCTGCTGGGACGGCGGACCCTGGCCGGGGCGCCGGGCATCGATCATGCGGCTCTTCGCACGCGCGGCCTGACCGACCTGGAACTGGAGGCGGTCGAAATCGCGCTCGCCCAGGTGCAGCGCCTGGAGGACGCCTTCCGCGTGCCCGTCCTGGATGCGGGTTTCCTGCGGGATGTACTCGGCGTCGAAAACAGCGACGAGGGCGACCTGCTGATTCGCCTCGGCTTCACCCCGGAGGCCGTGGCCGAAGCCCAGACCTGGGCCTTCGGACATCCCGACCTGTCGGCCTGGCCGGAGGCTCCGGAAAAGCTGCGGCCGGTGCTGGCGGATCCCGCTGTTCTTGAAGCGCGGCTCCGCGGAATTCTCGAACACCGCAGTGTCGCCCCGGACATCACGCCGTTGCCCCTTGATTGGCGCGCCACGCCCGCGGAGGCCGTCCGGCTGCTCGGTGGCGCGGCGCGCGCCGGATCACGGGCCGTGCGGCTGATGCGCGGACCCGCGCCAGCGGGCCGGTTGCTGGACCTGCCCGAAGCCGACGGTCCGCGCGAGCGCCGCCGGGAGCCCGAAAACCGGGCCGTGGAACGCGTCGTGGAAAAGGTCATCGAGCGCGACCGCACCCGCCGCAAGCTGCCGGATCGCCGCAAGGGCTACATCCAGAAGGCCGCGGTCGGCGGTCACAAGGTCTACATCCACACCGGCGAGTACGACGACGGCGAACTGGGCGAGATTTTCATCGACATGCACAAGGAAGGCGCCGCCTTCCGCTCGTTGATGAACAATTTCGCCATCGCGATCTCGATCGGACTGCAATACGGCGTGCCGCTGGACGAGTTCGTCGACGCCTTCGTCTTCACCCGGTTCGAGCCGGCGGGACGGGTCACCGGCAACGATTCGATCCGTTCGGCGACCTCGATCCTCGACTACATCTTCCGCGAGCTGGGCGTGTCGTATCTGGACCGGCATGAACTCGCCAACGCCGATCCGGAGGGGCTGAACGCCGACGGGCTGGGCGGGGGAGCCGGCGACGACAGCGCGCCCGAAACCGTGCCGGCGGCGCGATTCATCTCCAAGGGATTCGCCCGGGGCGCGGCTCCGGACAATCTGGTCGTCCTGCCATTCGGGCAGAGGCGCGAGCCCCCGGCGGCGGCGACCTCCACCACCGAGGCAACGGCCTGCCCCGCCTGCGGCGACTTCACGCTCCAGCTGCGCGGCGCGGGCTGGATTTGCGACACCTGCGGCGCCGCGCCCTCCATGCAGGGATAATCAACCATTGCCTCCCAATGTGGCGTGGGATTTGCATCGCCGGGTGCGAGACACGGAGCCCGCCATGAAGCCGATCCTCACCGCCATTCTCGTCGTGGCCGCCGCCACGGCGGCCCTGCCCGCTTCCGCCCAGAACGCGGGCCAGATCGCCCGTGTGCGCGGCGGCGCCAGCTGCGCCGGCTGCAACCTGTTTCAGGGTGACCTCTCCGGTCTTGAAGCGCGGGGACTGAACCTGAGCGGGGCGCGGCTGCGGCAGGCGGACCTGAGCCTCAGCGTGATGAACCGGACGCGGTTCTCGAATGCGGACCTGCGCGATGTGGAAGCCTATGGCGGCGTCTTCTCCAGCTCCAGCTTCGCCGGCGCCAACCTGACCAACGCCAGCTTCGTCGGAGCCTATCTGGATGGCGCGAATTTCAGCGGGGCGACGCTGAGCGGAACGAATTTCGCCGGAGCGTCCCTCGAGCGGGCCACGGGGCTGAGCCAGGGCCGCCTCAATCAGGCCTGTGGTGACGAGGCGACCCTGCTGCCGCCCGGCCTGAGCATCCCGCGCTGCTGATCGGACAGGTCCCCGCCATGCACCTTACGGCGATTTAAGTAGGGTTTGCCGGGCTTTGAGGGCAAAACCACAACGTGACCCAGATCGCTTCGCCCCTGATCCGCCGCCTCACAACCGCCACCCTGGCCGCCGGCGCCGCCATGGCCGCCATGGCCGCGAGCCCGGCCGCCGCGGAGGTCCGCCTGCAGTACGGCGTGCAGGATCGTGACATAGCGCGGATGGTTTCGCTGGGAGGCTCCTGCAACCGCTGCGAACTGTCCGGCCGCGACCTGACCGGCGCCGCCTTCCACGGCGCGACCTTCATCAACGCCACCCTGGTCGGATCCGACCTGCGGGGGGCCGAACTGATGGGCTCCAACTTCTCCGGCAGCGACTTCAGCCGGGCCGATCTGGACGGCGCCACCCTGGTGGGCGCGAACTTTACCGGCGCGAACTTCAGCAACGCCAGCCTGTCCGGCGTCGACGCCTCCGGGGCCACCCTGGTGCGCGCCCGGTTCAGCAACGCCGACCTGTCGGGCGCGGAACTGGTCAGCGTCAACCTGAACGGCGCGGTCCTCGGCGGCGCGGACATGAGCGGCGCGGAGATGGTCGCCGTGACCCTGGCCAACGTCAGCGCCCGGGGCACGGACTTTTCGAACTCGGACATCAGCATGTCCAACCTCTCCAACGGCGACTTCCGTGGAGCCGACTTCTCGGAAACGACGCTGAACGGGGCGCGGCTGACCGGCGGAAACTTCGTCGGCGCGGACTTCGAGGACGCCGGGATGAACCGCACCGACATTCGCGGCGCAGACCTTTCCCGCGCGCGCAACCTGACCCAGGAACAGGTCGGACGGGCCTGCGGCGACGCCAACACCCGCCTGCCGGGCGATCTGACCGCCCGGGCCTGCCGGGGCATCAGCGGCGTCCGGGCCGCGCCGCCGGCGCCGCCCCGGCCCCCGGCCCCACCTGTGCCGCCCCGCAGTCGCAACCTGGTGGTCGCCAGCAGCGGCCGCTGATCAGGGCCCCGCTCCGGCGGGGCCCTTTTCGCATCAGCCCTTGAGCGGCAGGGCCGGCCGGATGTGCAGTTCCTTGTACTGACGTTCGGCCGCGTCCGACGGCGCGCTCATCAGCAGGTCCTGGCCCTGCTGATTCAGCGGGAAGGCGATGACCTCGCGGATGGCGGTCTGGTTGGCCAGCAGCATGACGATGCGGTCGATGCCCGGGGCGAGGCCGCCGTGCGGAGGCGCGCCGTAGCGGAAGGCGTTGAGCATGCCGCCGAACTGGTCCTCGACCACCGAGGCGTCGTAGCCGGCGATCTCGAAGGCCTTGAGCATGATCTCGGCCTTGTGGTTCCGGATCGCGCCCGAGCACAGCTCATAGCCGTTGCAGACGATGTCGTACTGATAGGCGAGGATATCGAGCGGGTTTTTGGTCTCAAGCGCCTCCAGCTCGCCCTGCGGCATGGAGAAGGGGTTGTGGGAGAAGTCGACCCTCTTCTCCTCTTCCGACCACTCGAACATCGGGAAGTCGACGATCCAGCAGAAACGGAATTCGTCGTCGGAGATCAGGTTCAGGTCCTGGCCCAGCTTGATGCGGGCGTTGGCGGCGAACTTGTGGAACACGCCGGGATCGCCAGCGGCGAAGAAGGCGGCGTCGCCCTGCCCCATGCCCAGCGCCTTCATCAGGCCGTCGGTCGCCTCGGCCCCGAGGTTCTTGGCGATCGGGCCGCCCCAGGCCCCCTGGTCCTCGGACCAGAAGATGTAGCCGAGGCCCGGCTGGCCCTCGCCCTGGGCCCAGGAGTTCATGCGGTCGCAGAAGGCGCGCGAACCGCCCTTGGGCGCCGGGATGCCCCATACGGCGTTCTTCGTGTCGGCCGCGAGGATCTTGCTGAACAGGCCGAAGCCGCCGTCGCGGAAATGCACCGAGACGTCCTGCATCTCGATCGGGTTGCGCAGGTCCGGCTTGTCGGTGCCGTATTTGGCGATGCTGTCGCGATAGGGGATGCGGACGAACGGATAGGGGTCGACCGTCTTGCCGTCGGCGAACTCCTCGAACACGCCATGCATGACGGGCTCGATCGCAGCGAAAACATCCTCTTGCGTGACGAAGCTCATCTCGACGTCGAGCTGGTAGAACTCCAGCGAACGGTCGGCGCGCAGGTCCTCGTCGCGGAAGCACGGAGCGATCTGGAAGTAGCGGTCGAAGCCCGAGACCATCAGCAGCTGCTTGAACTGCTGCGGGGCCTGCGGCAGGGCGTAGAACTTGCCCGGGTGCAGGCGCGACGGGACCAGGAAGTCCCGGGCCCCTTCCGGCGAGGACGCCGTCAGGATCGGGGTCTGGTACTCGAGGAAGCCCTGGCCGACCATGCGCTGGCGGATCGAGGAGATGACCTTCGAGCGCAGGACGATGTTCCTGTGCAGGGTCTCGCGGCGCAGGTCGAGGTAGCGGTGCTTGAGGCGGATGTCCTCGGGATACTCCGGCTCGCCGAAGACCGGCAGCGGCAGTTCGGCGGCTTCCGACAGCACCTCGACGCCGGTGACGCGGATCTCGATCTCGCCGGTCGGCAGGTTCGGGTTCACCACCGAGGCCTCGCGGGCGATGACTTCGCCGTCGATGCGGATGACGCTCTCGGCGCGGATGCGCTCCACGGCCTCGAAGCCCGGCGTCCCGGGGTGCAGGACCAGCTGGGTCAGGCCGTAGTGGTCGCGCAGGTCGACGAACAGAAGGCCGCCGTGGTCGCGCTTGCGGTGCACCCAGCCGGACAGGCGGACGGTCGATCCGGCGTCGGCCAAACGGAGGGCGCCGCAGGTGTGGGAGCGGTAGGCGTGCATGGTCGGTTCGTCTTGGAATACGGGCCGGGGGAGGCCTCAAATCGGGAGGCCGGAAGGGCGCATTATCGTCTCCGAAAGTCAAGGTTCACCGGCCCGGACGCACGGGATGGCAGGGTTGACGCCCGAAAAATGCAAACCCGTTCATTTCATGATGTCAAAGACCGGTCGCCGTTACCTGGAAACTGTAGCCGCCGCCCCCGTCAACTTCGGTCGCATCCGGCCCGCGTGCGCGGTGGAAACTGGCAAGTCCTTGGCCGGACTGAGGATTGCCAGGCGGGCGGGCGAAGCCCCGGACCTCCCGGCGCACGGCCATGGCGCTCGATCCCGGGGCTGCAGCGCTTCTTCGGGCGCCCGCCGCAGGGTCGGAATGACAGCCTTTGACCGGGATGACAGGGTACGGGAGTGTCGGGATGGCAGGGTCCGCGGCGTCCACAGGCGCGGCGGCTTGTCCACCGGCGGGGGCGGAACTCAAGCGCGGGTCTGCTATGGTGAACGCAATGACAGCCCGCCCCTCGCCTCCCGACCAGATGCGCCTGGCGCTTCAGCGCGACCTGCCCGAGGGGGCCGAGGGGTTCGTGGTCTCGGACTGCAACCGGGCCGCCCATCAGGCGCTGGCGGACTGGCCCAACGTGATCGGCGGCGTGATGGCGGTTTGCGGGCCGGCCGGCAGCGGCAAGAGCCGCCTGGGGCAAATCTGGGCCGAGCGCGTCGGCGCAGTGGCGCTGCACGGGGCCGAGGCCGCGCTGATCGATCCGCTGGAGCTGGAAGGCCGCCCGGTGCTGCTCGACGACGCGGTGGATGTGGACGACGAGACCCTGTTCCATCTGATCAACCTGGCGCAGGCCCCCGGAGGGGCCTTGCTCCTGGTTTCACCCGAGCCGCCGTCGACGTGGTCGGCCGCCCTTCCCGACCTGCGCTCCCGGCTGGACGCGATCCGGACCGTCGCGGTGGAGGCGCCGGATGACGCGGTGCTGGCGGCCATGCTCGAGGCGCGCTTCGCCGAGCGCGGCATCCGGCCGGCGAAGGACGTCATCCCCTGGCTGCTGCGCCGCATAGACCGATCGGCGGCCGCCGCGGTGGCGGTGGTCGACCGTCTGGACGCCGCGCACCGGCCGGTGACGCGGGCGCTGGCGCGGGAGGTGGTGGAGGGCGCGGACGAAAGCGGGGAGTTGTTCGACCGCCGGTCCGAAGACGTCCCTTAACGGACCGTTCAGCGTCGGTTCAGGACGGCGCGAACAAAATTCCAGCCTTGTCGGGTCTCATGTCGCGGGCTCCGAGGGAAGGCGACCGCGGCTCCAGATGAAGGAGACGTTCAGATGATCAAACCCCTGCTGATCGGCGCCCTGACACTGGCCATGGCCGCGCCCACCGTCGCCTCGGCCCAGTCCTGGCGCGGCGGCGACCGCGATCGCGATGGCCGCTACGAGCGCTGGGAGCGCCGGGCCGACCAGAACCGCTGGGACGGCCGCCGCTATACCGAACGCGAACGCTATCGTGACTGGCGACGCGGCCAGCGCGACCAGTGGCGCGACAGCCGCCGCTACCACGGGCCGCCCTACGGCAACGCCTGGGGCCATCACCGCCGCTGGTATCGCGGCGCGGTGATCCCCTACGACTATCGCCGCGACTGGTACGTCCGCGATTACCGCCGCTACGGCTGGGCCCCTCCGCCGCGCGGCTACGGCTACTACCGGACCGATACCGGCGACATCGTGCTGGCCGCGATCGCGACGGGGGTGATCCTGTCGCTGCTGGATTAATGAACGCGCCCGCTCCGGAATGCCGGGGCGGGCGTTTCATCCAGGACGGCGTCTACAACCCCAGCTTCGCCTTCAGGATGTCGTTGACCGCGGCCGGGTTGGCCTTGCCGCCGGTGGCCTTCATGACCTGGCCGACGAACCAGCCGATGGCCTGGGGCTTTTCGGCGACGGCGGCGGCCTTGTCGGGGTTGGCGGCGATGATCTCGTCGACAGCCTTTTCGATGGCGCCGGTGTCGGTCACCTGGACCAGGCCGCGCGCCTCGACCACCTGACGCGGCGAGCCCTCGCCGGCGCAGACGTGTTCGAAGACCTCCTTGGCCATCTTCGAGGAGATGACCCCCTCCTCGATCAGGGCCACCAGTTCGGCGACCTGCGACGGCGGCATCCAGCAGCCGGCGAAGTCCTCGCCCCGCGCGGCCAGACGCGCCGACAGCTCGTTGGTGACCCAGTTGGCGACGAGCTTGGCGTCACGGCCCTCGGCGGCGGCCTCGAAATAGTCAGCCTTGGCCTGATCAGAGGTCAGCACCACGGCGTCGTATTGCGACAGGCCGTACTGGCTCATCAGACGACGGCGCTTCTCGTCGGGCAACTCGGGCAGCGAGGCCTTGATCTCGTCGATCCACGCCTGCTCGATTTCGAGCGGCAGCAGGTCGGGGTCGGGGAAGTAGCGATAGTCCATCGCCTCTTCCTTGGAGCGCATCGACCGGGTCTCGCCCGCCGTCGGATCGTAGAGGCGGGTCTCCTGGGTGATGGAGCCGCCGTCCTCGAGGATCTCGATCTGGCGCCGGGCCTCGTAGTTGATGGCCTGGCTGATGAAGCGGAACGAGTTGACGTTCTTGATCTCGCAGCGCGTGCCCAGATGGCTGAAGTCGCCGGTCGCCTTGAACTTCTCGTACTGGCCCGGGCGGCAGACCGAGACGTTGACGTCGGCGCGCAGATTGCCCTTCTCCATGTCGCCATCGCAGGTGCCCAGATAGATCAGGATGGTCCGGATCTTCTTGACGTAGGCGACGGCCTCTTCGGGCGAGCGGATGTCCGGCCTGGAGACGATCTCCATCAGGGCCGTGCCGGCGCGGTTGAGGTCGACGTAGGACTCGGTCGGCGACAGGTCGTGGATCAGCTTGCCCGCGTCCTGTTCCAGATGCAGGCGCTCGATGCCGACGTTGAAGAAGGAGCCGTCCTCGGCCTCCACCTCGACGACCCCCTCGCCGACGATCGGGAAGTAGAGCTGGCTGATCTGATAGCCGGTCGGCAGGTCGGGGTAGAAATAGTTCTTCCGGTCGAACTGGCTGCGCCTGTTGATCCGCGCATTGAGGCCGAGGCCGGTGCGGACCGCCTGTTCGACGCAGAATTTGTTGAGCACGGGCAGCATGCCGGGGAAGCCGGCGTCGACCAGCGACACCTGCTCGTTCGGACCCGCGCCGAAGCCGACCGCGGCCCCGGAGAACAACTTGGCCTTCGACGCCACCTGGGCGTGGATCTCCAGCCCCATGACGAGCTCCCACGGGCCAGTGCGGCCCTGGATGGTTTTGGTGGTGGTCTCAGTCATTGTCGCTTCTCGAGTCCTCAATCGATGAGGCGTGTTCATTGGCGCATCTGCGCGCGCGGTCGTGAGTCCAGAGCCGCCAGACGATCAGCAGTGTAAGCACCGTCGACAGGAGGAAGGACATCCAGAAACCGGGGCGCGCACCAGGAGTGAAGACAGCGCCGGGCACCAGCACAGCGTAACCCAGCCCGACCATGGCCAGCGCGGTAACCGGCAGGGCGATCCAGTAGATCGCCATGAAGCCCGTGCTGACGAAACGCTTCATCACCACCACTTCTCCGGCCGGGCTGTGAAGCCCGCCGACTGCTCCAGCACGTCCGCGACCTGGAACACCGTCGCCTCGTCCAGCGCCTTGCCGATGACCTGCAGACCGAGCGGGAGGCCGCCCTTGTCGACGCCGGCGGGCACCGAGATGCCCGGCAGGCCGGCGAGGTTGGCGGTGACGGTGAAGATGTCGTTCAGATACATCTGCAGCGGGTCGATCTGCTTGTCGCCGAGGGCGAAGGCGGCCGAAGGGGTGGACGGGGTCAGGATGGCGTCGACCTTGTCCCAGACGGCGTCGAAATCCATGGCGATGCGGCGGCGGACCTTCAGCGCGCGGACGTAGTAGGCGTCATAGAATCCGGCCGACAGGACATAGGCGCCGATGGTCAGGCGGCGCTGGACCTCCTTGCCGAAGCCCTCGGCGCGGGTCGTCTCATACAGGTCGGTCAGGCTGGACGCCGTCTCCGCCCGGTGGCCGAAGCGCATGCCGTCGTAGCGGGCGAGGTTGGACGAGGCCTCGGCCGGGGCGATGATGTAGTAGGCCGGCAGGGCGTATCTGGTGTGCGGCAGGCTGATCTCGACGATCTCGGCGCCGGCGGCCTTGAGCCACTGGACGCCCTGGTCCCACAGCGCCTGGATTTCGGCGGGCATGCCGTCGACGACGTACTCCTTGGGCACGCCGATGCGCAGGCCCCTGACGCCCTTGCCGAGCGATTGCGTCCAGTCGGGGGTTTCGACGTCGAGGCTGGTCGAGTCCTTCGGATCGAAGGAGCACATCGAACGCAGCAGGATGGCGGCGTCCTCGACCGTTTTCGCGATCGGGCCGGCCTGATCCAGCGAACTGGCGAAGGCGACCATGCCGAAGCGGCTTGCGCGGCCGTAGGTGGGCTTCATGCCGACCGTGCCGGTGAAGGCGGCGGGCTGGCGGATCGAGCCGCCGGTGTCGGAGGCGGTCGCGGCCAGGCACAGGTCGCCGGCCACGGCCGAGGCCGAACCGCCCGAGGAGCCGCCCGGGGTCAGGTCGGCGTTGGAGGCGCGCGACTTCCACGGATTGACCACCGGACCGAAGGCGCTGGTCTCGTTCGACGAGCCCATGGCGAACTCATCCATGTTCAGCTTGCCGAGCATGACCGCGCCGTCGCGCCACAGGTTGGACGTGACGGTGGACTCATAGGGCGGGACGAAACCGCGCAGGATGTTGGAGCCGGCCGTGGTCTGGACGCCGTCGGTGCAGAACAGGTCCTTGATGCCGAGCGGCGCGCCTTCGAGGGCTCCGCCTTCGCCGCGCGCGATGCGGGCGTCGGCGGCGCGGGCCATGTCGAGGGCCTTGTCCGTGGTCTGGATGACGTAGGCGTTGAGGGCCGGATTGGCGGCGTCGATGTTGGCGACGAAGGCGCGGGTCAGCTCCTCGGAGGAGAAAGATTTCGCCTTCAGGCCGTCGAGCGCGGCTTTCAGCGTGAGTCTGGTGAGGTCGGACATTCTATTCGACCACCTTCGGGACCACGAAGAAGCCGTCGGCGGATTTCGGGGCGTTGGACAGCACGGCCTCGACCTTGCCGCCGTCGGTGACGACGTCGTCGCGGAGACGCAGCGGCTGGGCCACGTTGGAGGTCATCGGCTCGACGCCGTCGACGTCGACCTCGTTGAGCTGCTCGATCCAGGCGAGGATGCCGTTCAGCTCCTGCGCCAGCGGCTCCAGGCGGTCTTCCGGGGTCTTGATGCGGGCGAGGTGGGCGACCCTCCTCACCGTCTCTGCGTCGATAGCCATCGGGGCTCCAGCGGCGAACGTGAAGGGGCGGGATTAGCGGGCCGGTCCCCAAATCTCAAGAACGGCGCGCGATTACCGTGATCCAGACGGCCCTTCGGCCGTCGAAGGTGGATCGCCAGTCGACGGCGAGGCCATGCCGCGACAGGCAGTCGGTCATCTCGGCCTCGCGCCAGCGCACCTCCTGATACGTCCCTTCCGGCGCGACGATGGTCTCCTCGCCCTCGCCCTCCTGAAAGGACATCAGCAGCGCGCCGCCAGGACGGAGCGCCGCCGCGATCCGGCCGATGACCCCGTCTACAAGCTCGCGGCCGACATGCTGGATGACATAGAGGGCGACGATGCCGTCCCAGGGGCCGCCCAGATCGCCGGTGATCAGGTCCAGTTGATCCACGGTCCGGCCGCGCTCGCGCTGGACGGCGATGAAGCCCTTCGACAGGTCCGTCCGCCGGACCTGCACGCCGAGGTTCTCCAGCCGGTCGGCGTCCCAGCCGGGACCCGAAGCGACCTCCAGCACCCGGCCGCCGGGCCCGACCGAGGCGGCGAGGCGGTCCAGGGCCTCGACATGATCCGCCGTGGGAGCGTGATCGGTTTCGGCCGCATAATCCGCGGCGGTGGCGTCGTAGCCCGCGACGGTCGCCCGGTTGCGGGCCAGATCTCCGGAACCGCTCACCGGGCCGGCGTGATGGTCACGGTGTCAGGGGCCGTCGCCTCGGGACCGCCGGGCGCATAGCCGACGATGATCCGGCGCTCGGGGCCGCGGGTCACGGCGCCGTCGGGGCCAACCACGTCCTGCGAAACCTTGAGCACCAGCTGGACCTCCTGCTGCTCGACTTCCCAGCTGGCGAAATCGCCCAGCGGGAACACGGCGTGGCCCTCGGCCGGGCCCTTGAAGAAGACCAGATACAGGTGATTGCCGTTGGCCGCCGGATCGCCGCCGGACAGGCTGATCAGCTTGGCGCTGTAGCCATGGTCGTTCAGAGGCTGGACGAAATCGACGGAGGCGGCCATCGCGAGACCGGCGTCGGTCGAGGGCCGCACGGTCTGCGACGGGCCGGACGGACGGGCCTCGGGGGGTTCGGCGGCGGCCGGAGCGGCCCGCTCGGCCGGCGGCACCGCCTCCTTGCGGCTTTCGACGCCGGTATCACAGGCGGCCAGCCCGATCAGGGCGGTAAGGAACAGAAGCGGCTTCATTGGATGACCCTCCCCGTCAAACGTGGCCGGAGCTTTGCACTTTGACACGGGCCCGCGCCAGTCCTACCGGCAGGCCGTGACCGTCATGACCCTCGAAGAGCTCGCCGCCTCGACCCCGCCCGGCACGCCGTGGCTGGGGCTGGACCTCGGCGAGAAGACCATCGGGGTGGCGGCGTCGGACGCGACGCGGATGATCGCCAGCCCGCTGGTGCTGATCCGCAAGACGAAGTTCACCGACGACGCCAATGCGGTGCTGAAGGTGATGGACGGGCGCAAGGCGTCGGGGCTGGTCATCGGCCTGCCGCTGAACATGGACGGCAGCGAGGGGCCGCGGGCGCAGTCGTGCCGGGCCTTCGCGCGCAATCTGCAGCGGCTGCGCGAGGTGCCCGTGGCCTTCCAGGACGAGCGGCTGTCGACGAGCGCGGTCGAGCGGTTCCTGATCGGGGAGCTGGACCTGAACCGCAAGCGGCGGGCCAATGTGGTCGACCGCACCGCCGCCGCCTGGATCCTGCAGGGCGCGCTGGACCGGTTGAGGGGCTGATGGGCGCGCTGTTCGCCGGGGTCGTCCCGGTCTTCGTGCTCATCGCCATCGGCTACGGCCTGCGCCGGTCCGACTTTCTGCCCGATGCGACGTGGCGGCCGGTCGAGAAGCTGTCGATCCACATCCTCTATCCGGGCTTCCTGATCCCGGCGATCTGGAACGCCGACATATCGGGCGGGGGTGCGGGCGCGGCGGGGGCCGCGGCGGTGACCTCGGTGGTGATCATCGCCACCCTGACGCTGGCGCTGAAGCCGCTGATGAAGCTCGATGGCCCGGCTTTCACCAGCGTGTTCCAGGGGGCGATCCGCTGGAACAGCTTCGTCTTCCTGCCGGTGATCCAGGCGGTCTACGGGACCGACGGGCTGGCGCTGGCGGCGGTGGTGATCGCGGCGATGATCCCGGTGACCAACATCCTGTG
Source organism: Brevundimonas sp. (assembly GCF_035626975.1). GTDB lineage: Bacteria > Pseudomonadota > Alphaproteobacteria > Caulobacterales > Caulobacteraceae > Brevundimonas. Next base: position 13,549 of record NZ_DASPMQ010000033.1, on the reverse strand, counting down.
CGTCATCGTGCTGGTGCGCTGGGGCGCGGACCAGCGGGCGATGTCGCCGCTGTCGCTGGCGAGAGCGATTCTGTCGAACCCGATCCTGCTGGCCTGTCTGATCGGGCTGGGCCTGAATCTGGCGGGCGTTCCGAGGCTGTCGGGGATCTCGGAGACGCTGGAGTTGCTCGGCGGGGCGGCCTTGCCGCTGGGGCTGATCGTGGCCGGCGCGGGTCTGAGCTTCGCCGAGGTGGCGCGGCGCAAAATCACCATCGGCCTGGTCTCCTTCGTCAAACTGGTCGTCACGCCGCCGCTGATGTGGGGCCTGTGCGTGCTCTACGGCGGCGACCAGACGGCCCAGGGCATCGCCCTGCTGTGCGGCGCGGCGCCCGGGGCTGCGGCCAGCTACATCCTCGCGCGGCAGATGGGCGGGGACGCGCCGCTGATGGCGGGAATCGTGGCTTTAACGACCGTAGGGAGCGCGATCAGCATCCCGGTTCTTCTGGCCCTATTCCATCTGGCGTGAGTCCGCCCTATAGCCCGGCTTCGATGACCCAGCCCGCCGCCGTCACCGACCTGATCCACGAGCGGCTGGCGCCGTTCCCGCGCGATCATTTCCTGTCCGCAGGCGACCTGAACGCCGCCACCGTGCCGCCGCTGCTGGACCTGGCCGACGCCTTCGTCGACTTCAACCGGCAATCGTCGAAGTCGCTGGACCTGATGCGCGGCCGCACGGTGATGAACCTGTTTTTCGAAAGCTCGACCCGGACCAGCGCCTCGTTCGAGATCGCGGCCAAGCGGCTGGGGGCGGACGTGACCGCGCTGTCCCCCCGCACCTCGTCCCTGACCAAGGGCGAAACCCTGATCGACACGGCGGCGACGCTGAACGCCATGAAGCCGGACGTGCTGGTGGTCCGCCACTCGGCCTCGGGCGCCGCGGCCCTGCTGTCGCAGAAGGTCGGCTGCGCGGTGGTCAACGCCGGCGACGGGCGGCACGAGCATCCGACCCAGGCGCTGCTGGACCTGCTGAGCCTGCGCCGGGCCTTTGGCGACGTGGGCGGGCTGAGCGTGGCGATCTGCGGCGACATCGCCCACAGCCGGGTGGCGCGCTCGAATGTGGCGCTGCTGTCGATGATGGGCGCGCGGGTGCGGCTGATCGGGCCGCCGACGCTGGTGCCGGGCGACGCCGACCGCTGGGGCTGCGAGGTGTTCCACGACATGCGCGAGGGCCTGCAGGGCGTGGACGTGGTGATGATGCTGCGGCTGCAGCTGGAGCGGATGGAGGGCGCGCTGGTGCCCTCGACCCGCGAGTATTTCCGCTTCTGGGGTCTGGATCGCGAGAAACTGGCCTGGGCGAACCCGGGGGCGAAGGTGATGCACCCGGGCCCGATGAATCGGGGCGTGGAGATCGATTCCGACGTGGCCGACGACCTGACCGTGTCGCTGATCCAGGATCAGGTCGAGATGGGCGTGGCGGCGCGGATGGCGGTGCTGGCCGCCCTGTCCGTGCGGCGCGAGGGAGCCGGGGCATGAGTGCGCTCGCTGTCCTGAACGCACGGCTGCTGGACGCGGCCTCCGACTACGACGGCCCGGGCGCGGTGCTGGTCGAGGACGGGCGGATCGTCGAGGTCATCCACGGCCATGGCGCGGCGGCGCCGCAGGGAGTCGAGGCCGTCGATGCGGGCGGCCTGTGCCTGTCGCCCGGCCTGATCGACATCCGGGTCAAGACCGGCGAGCCGGGGGCGGAACCGAAGGAAACGCTGAAATCGGCCTCGCTGTCGGCGGCCGCGGGCGGGGTGACCACCATCGTCATCCAGCCGGACACCGACCCGTCGATCGACGATCCCGCCATGATCGAGTTCATCCAGCGACGCGGCGCGGCGCTGGGACTGGTCAATGTGCGGGCGGCGGGCGCGGCGACCAAGGGTCGAGACGGCGTCCGCATGGCCGAGATCGGCCTGATGGACGAGGCCGGGGCGCTCTATTTCACCGATGTCGACCGGGTGATCGCCAACAGCCGGATGCTGTTGCGGGTGATGGGCTATGCGGCGGCGTTCAACGCCCTGATCTCGTGCCGCCCGGCAGATCCCTGGCTGAGCGAGGGGGCGGTGGCCACCTCGGGCGAGCTGGCGACGCGGCTGGGGCTGGCCTCGGCGCCGGCCATCGCCGAACGCATCCAGCTGGAGCGGGATCTGGCCCTGGTCGAACAGACCGGCGCGCGCTTCCTTGTCGACCAGATCTCAACCGAAGGCGCGCTGGAGACGCTGGCGCGGGCCCGGGCCCGGGGACTGGAGGTCGCGGCCTCGGTTTCGATCAACCACCTGTGCTTCAACGAGATCGACATCGGCGACTACCGGACCTTCTACCGGATGGACCCGCCGCTGCGGCCCGAGAGCGACCGGCAGGCGCTGATCGAGGCGGTGCGCGACGGGCTGATCGACGCCATCACCTCGGCCCACGCCCCCGCCCCGGCCGAGGACAAGCGCCGCCCGTTCGCCGAGGCGACGCCGGGCGCCGTGGGTCTGGAGACGCTGCTGCCGGCGGCGCTGTCGCTGCACCACGAGGACGGGCTGGACCTGCTGGATGTGCTGCGCCCCCTGACCTGCGGCCCCGCCACGCTGCTGGGGCTGGAGGCCGGGGTGCTGAAGGCCGGCGCGCCCGCCGACCTGATGCTGTTCGACCCGGGCGCGCCAGTGGTGATCGACGCCGACGCCCTGAAGTCCAAGTCGAAGAACTCGCCGTTCGACGGCCGCCGCCTGCAAGGGAAGGTCTTGCTCACCGTCGTCGGCGGACGCATCGTCCACGACGCACGTTAAAGGGGAGCGAATCACTTGCAGGATCTGGTCGGCCCGGCGCTCGGCACGCTCGCCCTCGTGGCTGTGGGCGGCTATTTGCTGGGCTCCATTCCGTTCGGAGTGATCCTGACCCGCGCCGCCGGCGCCGGGGACGTGCGCCAGATCGGCTCGGGCAACATCGGCGCGACCAATGTGCTGAGGACCGGCCGCAAGGACCTGGCCATCGCCACCCTGCTGCTCGACGCCGGCAAGGGCGCGGCGGCGCTGCTGCTGGCGCGATACCTGTTCCCCGGCGTTCCGGCGATGGCCGCGGTGGCGGGCGGCGCGGCCTTCCTCGGCCACCTGTTCCCCGTCTGGCTCGGGTTCAAGGGCGGCAAGGGGGTGGCCACCTTCTTCGGCCTGATGCTGGCGGCGGCCTGGCCGCTGGGCCTGCTGGCGGGGGCCACCTGGCTGCTGGTCGCCGCCCTGTTCCGGATATCCTCGCTGGCGGCCCTCGTCTCTTCCGCCGCCGCCCCGCTCTACGCCCTGCTTCCGCTGGCGGCGCTGGGCCTGCCGACACCCGCGCCGGTCCTGGTGCTGGCCGCCTTCACCGCGGCGCTGATCTGGGTGCGGCATCATCAGAACATCACCCGCCTGCTCAAGGGGACCGAGCCCCGCATCGGCGCCGGGAAGGCGTGACCGGCCGGGCGCCGCTGCCGGAGACGGAGCGGTTCGCCCGATTGCGACTGGCCCGGACCGACCGGGTCGGGCCGGTCACCTTCAAACAGTTGCTGGACCGGTTCGGCACAGCCGAACGGGCCATCGCGGCCCTGCCCGACCTGCTCCGGCGCGGCGGCGGGCATGGGCATGATGTGCCCCCCATCGCGGATATCGAAGCGGAGATCGAAGCCGGCGCCCGGATCGGGGCGCGGCTGATCGTGCTGGGCGACGCGGCCTATCCCGGGATGCTGGCCGCCGTCGATCCGGCACCGCCGTTGCTGTGGACGCTGGGCGACGCCGCCCTGATGGGCCGCCCCTGCATCGCCGTGGTCGGGGCGCGGATCGCCTCGGCGGGCGGGCAGCGCATCGCCCGGGGCCTGTCGCAGCAGCTGGGCGAAGCCGGCCACGTGGTGGTGTCGGGGCTGGCGCGCGGCATTGACGGCGCGGCCCACGCCGGGGCCCTGCCGACCGGGACGGTGGCGGTGCTGGGCGGCGGCGTCGACGATGTCTATCCGCCGGACAACGCCGACCTGTACCGCCAGATCGCCGAACAGGGCTGCATCGTCTCGGAGAGCCCTGTCGGGGCGCGGGCGCAGGCCAAGGATTTCCCGCGCCGCAACCGCATCATCTCGGGCCTGTCGCGCGGCGTCATCGTGGTCGAGGCGGAACTGCGCTCCGGTTCGCTGATCACGGCCCGGCTGGCAGGCGAACAGGGGCGCGACGTGTTCGCCGTGCCGGGCTCGCCGCTGGACCCCAGATCGCGCGGCCCGAACGAACTGCTGCGGCAGGGCGCGATCCTGTGCGAGGGGCTGGAGGACGTCGAGCGCGCCTTCTCGACCCTGCGCACTCTGCGCGAGCCGCCAGCCGACAACCCGTTCGCCGGGGCGCCGGACGACGTGGACGACGCCTTCCTCGAGCGTGTCGCCGCCCTGCTGTCGCCGACGCCGACGCCGCGCGACGAACTGGCCCGGGCGCTGTCCGCGCCGGTCGGGCTGGTCGCCGCGGCCCTGCTGGAACTGAGCCTGGCCGGCCGGGCGAGCCTGCTGCCGGGAGGGCTGGTTTCCCTCTGATCGAACCTCCGAATTCCGGCGGCGATTGACAGCGACGCCCGCGCCAACCACGTTCCGCCCCCTTTCGAGCCCCCTTCAAGGCCCCCTCCCCGCATGAACCTCGTCGTCGTCGAGAGCCCCGCAAAGGCCAAGACCATCAATAAATACCTGGGCCCGGACTTCACCGTCCTGGCGTCCTACGGGCACGTCCGCGACCTGCCGTCGAAGGACGGTTCGGTCCTGCCCGACGACGATTTCGCCATGTCGTGGGAGATCGACGCCAAGGCCTCCAAGCGGATGTCGGAGATCGCCGAGGCGGCGAAGAAGGCCGACCGCGTCATCCTCGCCACCGACCCGGACCGCGAGGGCGAGGCGATCAGCTGGCACGTACTGGAGATCCTGACCAAGAAGAAGGCGCTCAAGGACACCCACGTCGAGCGGGTCACCTTCAACGCCATCACCAAGACCGCCGTGCTGGAGGCGATGGCCAATCCGCGCCAGCTCGACATGGAGCTGGTCGAAGCCTATCTGGCCCGCCGGGCGCTGGACTATCTGGTCGGTTTCACCCTGTCGCCGGTGCTGTGGCGCAAGCTGCCGGGCGCGCGCTCGGCCGGCCGGGTGCAGTCGGTAGCGCTGCGCATCGTGGTCGATCGCGAGATGGAGATCGAGCGGTTCAAGGCGCAGGAATACTGGTCGGTCGAGGCCGACCTGACCGCCGGGAGCCCGCCGTTCACGACCCGTCTGGTCAAGCACGCCGGCAAGCGGGTGCAGCGGCTGGACATCGTCTCGGAAGCCATGGCGACGGCGGCGCGCGAGGCGATCGAGGCCGGGCCGTTCACGATCCGGTCGATCGAGAAGAAGCCGGTCAAGCGCGCGCCCGCCCCGCCCTTCATGACCTCGACCCTGCAGCAGGAAGCGGCGCGCAAGCTCGGCTTCACGGCGCAGCGGACGATGCAGGCGGCGCAGAAGCTGTACGAGGGCGTCGACGACCAGGGCGGCCTGATCACCTATATGCGGACCGACGGCCTGTCGGTCAGCCCCGAAGGCGTCGCCCAGGCGCGCGAGATCATCGGCAGCCGCTTCGGACCGGCCTACGTTCCCGAGCAGCCGCGCTACTACAAGACCAAGGCCAAGAACGCCCAGGAGGCGCACGAGGCCATCCGGCCGACCAACCTCGCCCGCGCGCCCGAGACGCTGCGGCTGGAGAGCGATCTGGCGCGGCTGTACGAGCTGATCTGGAAGCGGATGGTCGCCAGCCAGATGGAGTCGGCGCGGCTGGACCGGACCACGGTCGAGGTCGAGACGCCGGACGGCCTGACCGGCCTGCGCGCCACCGGCCAGGTGGTCGCCTTCGACGGCTTCATGGCGGTCTATGAAGAGGGTCGCGACGACAAGCCGAAAGACGGGGCCGACGACGAGGACGACACCACCCGCCTGCCGGCGCTGAAGGAAGGCGCGGCCGCCAGGGTCGAGGCCATCCGCACCGAACAGCATTTCACCGAGCCGCCGCCGCGCTACTCGGAAGCGACCCTGGTCAAGAAACTGGAAGAGCTGGGCATCGGCCGGCCGTCGACCTACGCCTCGATCCTGACCACGCTGCGCGACCGCGAATACGTCCGCGCCGACAAGGGGCGGTTCTATCCCGAGGACAAGGGACGGCTGGTCACGGCCTTCCTCGAACAGTTCTTCCGCAAATGGGTTGAGTACGACTTCACCGCGGCGCTGGAGACCCGGCTCGACGAGGTGTCGGCGGGGAACCTGAACTGGAAGGTGCTGCTGCGCGAGTTCTGGAGCGACTTCCACCTCGCCACCCAGGCCGCCGGCGAACTGCGCACCACGGCCATTCTCGACGCCCTGAATGAGTCGCTGGGCCCGCACATCTTCCCGCAGAAGGAGGACGGCTCCGACCCGCGCGAATGCCCGCTGTGCCATCAGGGACAACTGAGCCTGAAGACCAGCCGGTTCGGCGCCTTCATCGGCTGCTCGCGCTATCCGGACTGCAAATACACCCGGCCGGTGGCGTCGCCTGACGCGGCCGAGGGGGGCGCCGACGGCGGCGACCGCGAGTTGGGCGTCGATCCGGTCACCGGACAGCCGGTCAACCTGAAGATCGGGCGGTTCGGGCCCTATGTGGAGACGACGCCGCCGGGCGAGGAGAAGCCGAAACGCTCCTCCCTGCCCAAGGGCTGGTCCCCGGCGTCGCTGTCGCTTGAGCAGGCGCTGCGGCTGCTGGCCCTGCCGCGCGAGGTCGGGATGCACCCGGAGGACGGCAAGCCGATCACGGCCGGATTGGGGCGCTACGGCCCGTTCGTGCAGCACGCCGGCACCTACGCCAACGTCGCCGACATCGACGAGGTGTTCGAGGTCGGGCTGAACCGGGCGGTGGTGCTGCTGGCCGAGAAGCGGGCCGGGAAGTTCGCCGGGCGCGGAGCCGCGGCCGCGCCGCTGAAGGATCTGGGCGCCCACCCGGAGACGGGCGAGCCGATCCACGTCATGGCGGGCCGGTTCGGGCCCTATGTGAAGTCCGGCAAGATCAACGCCACCCTGCCCAAGGGCACGGCGCCGGAGGATCTGACGCTGGAGGACGCCCTGCCGCTGCTGGCCGCACGCGCTCTGGCGGCGCCATCCAAGGGGAAGAAGGCGCCGGCGAAGAAGGCCGCGACAGCCAAGAAGCCGGCGGCGAAGAAGGCCGCTCCGAAGAAGGCCGCGGCCAGGAAGCCGGCCGCGAAGAAGGCCGCGACCTGATCAGGGCTTGAGCAGCCGGTCCCGCGCCGCGTTGAGGCGGGAGGCGAGGCCTTCCGTGCCGCCCTGGTCGGGGTGGGCTCGGGCCATCAGCCGCTTCCAGGCCGTGTTGATCTGTTGCGGCGTGGCGTCGGCGCCGACGCCGAGCAGCGAGCGCGCCTCGGCGGCGGTCATGGCTTCGGTGCGGGGCGGCGCGACGCGCTGGCGCGAGGACAGGGTCAGCCACAGGCCCGCGCCGCCGAGCGCGATCGCCGGCAGCCAGGCGCCCCGCGCGGCCAGCAGCACCGCGCCGGCGATCAGCACGGCGCTGAACAGGGTGGCGGCGACGCGCCAGTGGCCGCGGCCGGGGCTTTCCGTCTGACGGCCCAGCCGAACCAGCGCCCAGACGGCGATCGCCGCCAGCGCCAGCCAGACCAGGCTCAAGACCTCACGCCGCTTCGTCCAGCGGCGCGTCGAGCTGGCCGCCGTCAAGCCCCAGCGCCAGCATCAGGTTGCGCAACTCCTGCCTGGCCGCGACGTGGGCCAGCGACACGGCCACCGGCCGCACCTCGTTGGACAGGTCGGCGACGGTCAGGCCGAACGGGAACAGCTCGCGGTAGATGACCCGGTCGCGCAGGCCGGGGCCCATGCGGAAGCCGACCCGGCGGGCCAGCTTCTCCATTCGCTCCTCGAGCCGCTGGCGGTTGCGGGCGGCGGCGACGGCGAGGCGGTTGGTGACCACGATCCAGTCGATGGCGGCGGCGCGGCCTTCGGTGACCGCGCGGTGCTTGCGCGCCTCCCAGACGCTTTCGGAATAGATCGACGGCTTGAGCAGATCGAGGGTGACCGGATCGACCTGGCCCAGTAGGTCGAAGTCGACGAAGCTGTCGTTCATCGGTGTGACGATCTGGTCGGCGAGGCCATGGGCGGTGCGCGACAGCAGGGTGTCGCCCCCGGGCGTGTCGATCAGGATGACCTCGGCCACGGCGCGGGCCTCGGCGAAGGCGGCGTCGAAGCGGGCCAGCTGGGTCGCCTCGTCGGCCTTGGCCAGGGCCTTGCCGTCGCCCATGTCGGGCTCGACCGGCATGGGCAGGCGCTGATCGTTGCCGGCCATCCAGGCGGCGCGATTGGCGAAGAATTTGGCCATGGACCGCTGGCGCAGGTCCAGATCGATGATCGCCACCGTCTTGCCGGCATGCAGCAGGCCGCAGACGATGTGGATGGCGAGCGTGGACTTGCCCGCCCCGCCCTTCTCGTTGCCGACGACGATGACCGTGGGGTCAGCCATGAACTCTCGATGCCTCTGCCCGGCCGCCGACTCGACGCGCAGCCCTGAAACGCCAGAATCGCCGGGCGGGGGCGCGCCGTCAACGAGCGGCGATCAACGGACTGTGGATGTGAGGCGCCGGCGCATCACGCCGCGCGGCGGCACCATGGATCATCGATGCCGGCCGCGGCGCAGACGGCGGCCGCGCCGGCCGCCGGAGCCCGGACTTTCAGCCGGGTCAGGCGACGACCGCCGATCTCGACCCCCTCGAACACCGGCGTCAGGCCGTCGAGGGCCCGGGCCGCATCGCCGTCCCTGAGCTCCGCCCAGGCGGCGCGGGCGGCGGCCTCGCTGGAGTAGGCTCCGATCTGGACCAGGCCGCCGGTAGCGCGGGATGGCTGGGCCGGGCGCAATCCGGCCTGGACCGCGGCGCCGTCGATGCGGGTCGAAACCTTGTGGACGACGGCCTCGACGACCGGGGGCGCGGCGGCGGCGATCAGGCGCGGAGCCTGTTGGCCGGCCACGGCGCGAAGGTCCCCGTCGCGGGCGTCCCACAGGGCGTGCGGATCCATCACCTCGACCCGGAGCGCGGGCCGCAGACCGGCTTCAGCCCCGGCGCCGCGCGTCGGGGTCCGGGCGGCCGACCCGTCCAGCGGGATCGCGGCGACGGACTCGGCGAGGTTTTCGAAGCGGTCCGGATCGCTGTCCACCAGACCGCACGCCGACAGGGTGGCGGCGGCCAGACAGGCCAGCACTGGACGGATGATGAGGCTCGGCGTCATAAGCGGCACATTGCACGCCTGGCTTTGAGGCGCGGTTCACAAGCACGCTTAAGGCGAAGGGTTAATTCGTTCACCATGGCCGAAACACCACTCATGGCCACTGTTCGCGGCGTCACCACCCTGCGCACCACTATAAGCGCGTGGAAACGCCAGGGGTTCACCGTCGGCTTCGTGCCGACCATGGGGGCCTTGCATGACGGCCACCTGACCCTGGTGCGCGAGGCCGGACGGCGAGCCGACCGGGTGTTGGCCAGCGTGTTCGTCAATCCGACCCAGTTCGCGGCGCACGAGGATCTCGGGTCGTATCCGAGGAACGAGGCCCGGGACGCGGACTTGCTGGCCGGCGCGGGGTGCGCGCTGATGTACGCCCCCGCGGTCGAGGAGATGTATCCGGCGGACGCCACGACCACGATCTCCGTCGGCGCGCCGGCCGAGGGGCTGGAAGGCGCGTTCCGGCCGCAGATGTTCGGCGGCGTCGCCCTGGTGGTCGCCAAACTGCTGAACCAGGTCCAGCCGGATGTCGCGGTGTTCGGAGAGAAGGATTATCAACAGTTGATCGTCGTTCGCCGAATGGTGCGCGACCTGGATATCCCCGTCGAGATCGTCGGCTCGCCGACCATCCGCGACGGCCACGGCCTCGCCCTGTCGTCGCGCAACGCCTACCTGTCCGAGGACCAGCTGGACGTCGCCCGGCGGCTGAACGGCGTGCTGGCCGAGGCCGGGGCGAAGGCGGCGGCGGGAGGCCCCCTCTCCGCCATCGAGGCCGGGGCTCGCGACGCCCTGCTGCGAGCGGGCTTCAGCCACGTGGACTATGTGGCGGTGCGGCGGGCGGAGAATCTGGGGGTGTTCGAGGCCGGAGCCGTCGACGGCCCGGGCCGGGTCCTGGCCGCCGCCTGGCTGGGCAAGACCCGGCTGATCGACAATATGGCGATCTGACCGCCCGCCCTGGACCATTTTTGTTTCAGGTCGAATCGACCTGAACCCAAAAAATGGTCCAGATTCGCAGCGGAGCGAAATCTGAGCCCTGATGGACTGCGTCCATCAGAACCGATTTCGCTCTAGCCGATCGAGCCCACGCAGCCCTCGTCGCCGCCGACCGGCAGGACGGAGTCGGTCAGGGACAGGGTCCAGCCGTGGTGGGTGTCGAGGCCGCGACGCCGGATGCCCGAGCCGTCGCCGGCGTCGCCGCCGGCGGTGACCAGCACGCGCCGGCCGCTGGGCAGGGCCGCCGGATCGATCTTGCCGACCGCCAGCGCCGTGGGCGTCTCGCCGCCGAAGCCGTCGAAGACGCTCAGCGACGCCCACTCCCGGCGCAGGCCCATCCACCACGGATCGCCGGCGTTCACGGCCAGCACCGCCACGCCGTGACCCTCGGCGGCCCAGGCGAGCGCGGCCTGGGGATCGCGCACCGCCCGCATGTCGGCGGCGGCGCCGAAGCGGAGACGGGCGCCGTCGAAGGCGCGGGTCGGCTCGACCGGGGACCAGACCTGGACCTGCATCCGGCCCTGACGGGCCAGGCCCCAGCCGACGATCTGGCGCCAGAGGGATTCGACCGCCTCGCGGTTGTCGGGCTCGGCCTGGGCCAGGACGCGGTCGAGCACGGTCTGTTCGCGGTCGGGACGCAGCTTCACGTGGGGGCCGGACGGCGCGTCCTTGGCCTGGCCGACAAGGGCGGCGATGGCGAGGCGGCGTTCGAACAGGGCCAGCAGCTGGTCGTCCAGGTCGTCGATCTCATGGCGCAGGACGGCCAGGGCCATCTGTTCGGCGGAGAGTTCGACGGACGGCCAGGCTTGCTGGAGGGCGGGCTTGGTAATGGACTGGGACACGGGGAGGACTTTCAGATTTCGATGGGCTTTGTGAGGCGTTTTGCGAGCCGCCGCTCCGTCGCGGAGCGGTCGCCGGCGAGGCGGTCAGGACGCGATGCCCAACGCCTCAGCCGGCGTATCGAAAGCCGTAGAAATACAGGTCCGCGGCCGCGTTGAAGCGGGCGAATGCAGTCGCAGCGATGGCTTGCGAGCGGACCATGGGGCTCATTGGCCGCATGGATCGTGCGCCGTCAACCCGTTCAGACGCTCAACAGGACAAATCGCGTGCGGTTGTCGGCTGAATCCTGAATGTCGTTGCGCAGAATCGACAGTTCATAGACCTCGGCTGCCCGCAGGGGCGCCACGGCGGCGCGGGTGGGATCCCCGGCCTCGGCGACGGCGCGGGCCGCCCCCGCCGTATCGAAGGCCTCGACCGGCTCGATGCCCAGACTGGCCAGGACGCCCTTGCACTGGCCCAGGGCGGCGGGATGGCTCTCGGCGGTCCGGACGTCGCCGAGCCGCGCGCCGGGGGTGCCCATCAGGGCCAGACGGATGGGCCGCCAGACCTCCGACACCACCCTCAGGCCCGCCTTCTCGACAAGGGACGCGGCCGGCTCGACGCGGCCGATGGTGGTGTTCTCGACCGGGATCAGGGCGCAGCCGACCTCGCCCGATTTCAGGGCGTCGATGGCCGCCTCGAAGGTGTCGCAGGCGACGGGTTCGTCCCAGGGACGAAGATCGATGACGGCCTCGTGGCTGAAGGCGCCCGGCGCGCCCTGGTAGGCGCAGCGGCCGGGCAGTTCGTCATCGGCAGGGCGGCCGACGCCCTCCACCTCTACGCCGCCTCGGACTGCGGACGCCGTCCGGCCTTGAGCCGCTCGGCGACGAGGAAGGCCAGCTCCAGGGCCTGGTCGGCGTTGAGGCGCGGATCGCAATGGGTGTGGTAACGGCTGGACAGGTCGTCCTCGGTGAGGGCCTGGGCCCCGCCCAGGCATTCGGTGACGTTCTGGCCGGTCATCTCGAGGTGCACGCCGCCGGGATGGACGCCCTCGGCCTCGGCCACGTCGATAAAGCCCTTCACCTCGCCGAGGATGCGTTCGAACGGCCGGGTCTTGTAGCCGTTGCCGGCCTTGAGCGTGTTGCCGTGCATCGGATCGATCGACCAGATGACCCGCTTGCCGTTGTCCTTCACCGCCTTCATCAGGCGCGGCAGGCGCTCGCCGACCTTGTCCACCCCGAAGCGGCCGATCAGGGTCAGTCGGCCGGGCGTGTTGTCCGGGTTGAGCACGTCGATCAGCGGCAACAGGTCGTCCGGCTCCATGGTCGGGCCGCACTTGAGGCCGATCGGATTCTTGATGCCGCGGGCGAATTCGACGTGGGCGCCGTCCAGCTGGCGGGTGCGCTCGCCGATCCAGACCATGTGGGCGGAGGTGTCGAACCATTCGCCGGTGGCGCCGTCGAGGCGGGTCAGGGCGCTCTCGAGATTGAGCAGCAGGGCCTCGTGGCTGGTGAACACCTCGACCCGGCTGAGGTCCGGATGGGTCTCGGGCGTGACGCCGACAGCCTCCATGAAGGCCAGGGCCTCGGTGATCTTGTCGGCCAGTTCGCGATATCTGGCGCCGTAGGCCGTGTCGGCCGCGAAGCCCATGGTCCAGCGGTGGATGTTGTACAGGTCGGCGTAGCCGCCGCCGGCGAAGGCGCGCAGCAGGTTCAGCGTCGAGGCCGACTGGTTGTAGGCCCGGATCAGGCGCTGCGGATCGGGCACGCGCTCTTCGGGCGTGAAGGCCATGCCGTTGATGATGTCGCCGCGGTAGCTGGGCAGTTCGACGCCGTCGATCTGCTCGACCGAGGAGGAGCGCGGCTTGGCGAACTGGCCGGCGATGCGGCCGACCTTCACCACCGGCTTGCGGCCCGCGAAGGTCAGGACGACGGCCATCTGCAGGATCAGGCGGAAGGTGTCGCGGATGTTGTCGGTCGAGAACTCCTTGAAGCTCTCGGCGCAGTCGCCGCCCTGCAGCAGGAAGGCCTCTCCGGCCTCGACCTGGGCCAGTTTGGCGGTCAGGCGGCGCGCCTCGCCCGCGAAGACCAGCGGCGGCATGGCGCGCAGTTCGTCCTCGACGCGATGCAGGACGGCCATGTCCGGATAGTCCGTCGGCATCTGCACGACGGGTTTCTGTCTCCAGCTCTCGGGTGTCCAGCGCGTACTCATCGGGCCAAGATAGGCGGACGGGCGTTCGGGGACAATGAACCGTCGTGACGCATGGGTTTTCTCTTCGGACATGGGTCTTCGCCGCCTCATGCGAGGCGGTGGGGGGAGGGTGCGGGGCGGCCGGGCCTCGCCCGGCTATGAGTTTGTTTTACCGTTTCGACGAGACAGGCCGCCCCGCGTGGCCGTTTTCCACCCGCCCGTCGATTGCCGGCCCTTCTCGGACCTCCTCGACTCGCCGGCCCG
>NZ_DASPMQ010000032.1:0-18627 GCF_035626975.1 Brevundimonas sp. | reverse complement strand
GTAGTTCATCGCCTTGCCGCCGCTGGCCTTGGCCAGAACCATCGTGATCGCCGCCGTCAGCGTCGTCTTGCCGTGGTCCACGTGACCGATCGTGCCGATGTTGCAGTGCGGCTTGTTACGTTCGAACTTTTCCTTGGCCATGGCCAAAACTCCTGTGGCCCTGGCCCAGAGATGGGGAGCGGGCGTTGGTCAGCTAGAGAATTCTGGAGCGGGTAGACGGAATCGAACCGACATATTCAGCTTGGAAGGCTGCTGTACTACCATTGTACTATACCCGCACGGAGACTGCGTCGGCCCGAGGGCCTCCGCAGCCGATCCTCCTCGTCGTCCCGGCCGGCCGTTTCGAAAGCGCGTGGTGGGGGAAGCAGGACTCGAACCTGCGAAGCTTACGCAGGGGATTTACAGTCCCCCCCCTTTGCCGCTCGGGACATTCCCCCAGCGCGCTTTTCGAACCGTCGGGCCGTCGCGACGTTGGTCTTTCGACCCCCGGCGCAACAAAAGCTCTCGGTGTCTCGCGTCGCCTGCGATAGGAGGGGCGCCAGACCCGAAAGCCCTCAGGGCTCCAAATCGGAGGGCGTCTTATAGTGTCGAGAAATCCAGAACGCAACGACCGGAAATCGGGCAAAAAACCGGCATCCGGAGGCCGGCCCGGCGGGCGTTCGGACGGGACCCGCCCGTCCGACAAGGGCGCGCCGAAGAGCGGCGGCTGGAACCCCAATCCGCCGGCCCGCGCCGCCGATTCCGCGCCCCGCCCGCCGCGCGGCGGCAAGGCGGACGCCGACAATTTCGTCTGGGGCCGTCACCCCGTGCTGGCCGCCCTCGCCAATCCGGCCCGCAAGGGCATGGGCCGGCTGCTGGCCGTCGGGGACCGCGCCGCCGAGATCGAGCGCGACCGGCTGGCCCCCCATGGCCACAAGGTCGAGGTCATCGAGCCGCAGGCGCTGGACCGGATGCTGCCCGCCGGGGCCGTGCACCAGGGCTTCGCCTTCAAGGTCCAGCCGCTGGAAGGCGTGGCGCTGGAGGACATCGCCGAGCCGGCGTCCGGCGTCATCGTCATGCTGGATCAACTGACCGACCCCCAGAACGTCGGGGCCATCTTCCGCTCGGCCCTGGCCTTCGGCGCGCGCGGGATCGTGGTGCAGGACCGGCATTCGCCGGCGCTGGCCGGTGCGCTGGCCAAGGCCTCGGCCGGGGCGACCGAACGCCTGCCCTGCGCCCGGGTGACCAATCTGAGCCGGGCGCTCGAACGCCTGGCCGACCTCGGCTGGCGGGCGGTCGGCCTCGACGGCGCGGCCGAGGCGACGCTGGAAGAGGCCCTGGACGGCCGGCCGACCGTGCTGGTCCTTGGCTCGGAAGGCGACGGCATCCGCCGCCTCGTGGCCGAACACTGCGACGTGCTGGCGAAGATCCCCATGCCGGGCGGTTTCGAAAGCCTCAATGTGTCCAACGCCGCGGCGGTGGCCCTCTATGTGGCCACGCGCGCGCAATCTGGAACCTGAGGGCGGTTCGCGGCTTGCCGAACCCGTCTCCCCTGCCCTAACAGCGCCGCATGGAATTTCTGAGCTCTCCCGAACTCGCCTCGCAGATGGCCGCCCTCGGCCAGGTGCTGATGATCGACCTGGTGCTGGCCGGCGACAACGCCGTGGCCGTGGGCCTCGCCGCCGCCGCCCTGCCGCAGGAGCAGCGCCGCAAGGCCATCCTGATCGGCCTGGCCGCGGCCGTGGTGCTGCGCATCGGCTTCGCCCTGATCACCGTGCAGTTGCTGGCCATCATCGGCCTGCTGCTCGCCGGCGGCGTGCTGCTGCTGTGGGTGTGCTGGAAGATGTGGCGCGAACTGCGCGAGCAGGCCACCCATGACCAGGCCGAGGCGGAGCACGAGCTGGAGCTCGCCCTGGCCATCGAACACGGCAAGGGGCCAAGCCCGGAAGAGCTGGGCCTGAAGCGCAAGACGCTCGGCGCCGCCCTGGTCCAGATCATGATCGCCGACGTGACGATGTCGCTGGACAATGTGCTGGCCGTGGCCGGCGCGGCCCACGATCATCCGATGATCATGGTGTTCGGCCTGGTGCTGTCGATCGCCCTGATGGGGATCGCCGCCACCTTCATCGCCCGCCTGCTCAACAAGCACCGCTGGATCGGCTACGTCGGCCTGGTCATCGTGCTCTGGGTGGCGCTGCACATGATCTGGGACGGCGCCCGCTCGGTGGTGGTGCGGACCGGGAACACCGAAGCCTTCAACCGCTCGGCCCCGGCCCTCCTCGACATCTCGGCCCACGAGGTCGAGGAATTCACCCGGGGCACGGCCGACGAACATGCAACCGGGTCGCCCGGCGTATCGGCGAACACAGCGGCGAAGGCCGCTCCGCCCGCCCCCTGAACCGCAAAAAAGGCCCGGAGCGATCCGGGCCTTTTCTTTCACGCCCGTCAGCCGGCCCGCGACCGGAACCAGCCGCTGCCCAGGTGGCCGTTGTGCCCGCAGTACGGACGCTGGCCCTGCCCGCCGTCCGGATCCCGTTCCTCGATCCGCAGCATCCCGCCCGTGACCGTGGCCAGGATGCGCCAGCCGGGCTCGCCGTCCACCTCGACCGTCAGCACGCGGTTCGACACCTGTCCGGTCCCGGAGACTTCGCAGGTCCAGCGCGCGTTGACCGGACTGGCGGTGCTGATCGTCAGCTTCAACCGCCCGTCTGCGAGCGCCTCGATCTCCGCCACGCCGGCGGCGTTGCGCCACCGGCCGGTCAGCCCGGCGCCTCGCCGGGTGTCGATGCCGTCGAGGAAGGCGATGCGGTCGCTCATCCGGTCGGCCAGATTCGGAAAATCAGACCACTGTTCCCGGTATTCGAACCATTCGTTCCGCGCGCCGAGAAACCAGCGCTGATCCTCGCCGAGCGCACGCCGGGCCTCGGGGGACAGGGCGCGGCGGACGGCGACATAGCGCCGGTCCATGCGCATATCCAGCCGCGCAAGCTCGAGACTGGAGCAGATGGCGTCCTCGACCGGCTCAAGCGCCGCGGTGCAGTCGAACGACGGCCCCTCGACGATCTGGGGGCTGGCCAGAGCGAGCGCGAACAATCCGGTCAGCATGCCAAACCTCCCGTCGGCGGCCCGGCAGGGTCACGCCGCCCCGCGCGGCCGTCAAGCGGGAGGGTCAGGCCTCGGCCCCGCCGAACCGCTCCGACCACTCGGCCACCTGGGCGTCCTCGATCTTGGTGAACAGCACGCCCGCGGCGGCCACGGCCTGACCGCGCGGCAGCTGATCCAGCAAGGCCTCGTCCGCCGCCGGCCAGCGGAGATCGCTCGCCCCCACCGCCGCCGCGATCTTCTCGGCCGAGAACGGCATCACCGGCGCCGCCAGCCGCGCGAACAGGGCCACCAGGTTCAGCCCGGCCCGCACCCCGACCGCCGCGCGGTCCACGTCGGTCTTGAGGGCGGTCCACGGCGCCGCCTCCTGCAGATATTCGTTGCCCAGCACCCAGACCGCGCGCAGGGCCTGGCAGGCCTTGCGGAACTCCATCGCCTCGAACGCGGCCGTGGCCTCGGCGATGCCGGCGGCGAGGTCGGCCTCCAGCTTGGCCTCCAGCGGCCCCGGCTCGCCCGCATCCGGCACGACGCCGTCGAACTTCGATTCCGCGAACTTGACGATTCGGTTGACGAAATTGCCCAGCACATCGGCCAGGTCCTTGTTGGTCGAGGCCTGGAAATCCTCCCAGGTGAAGGCCGAGTCCGAATGCTCCGGCCCGTAGGCGGTCAGGCGCCAGCGCCAGTAGTCGGCCGGCAGCAGCTCCAGCGCCTGGTCCATGAATACGCCGCGCTTCTGGCTGGTCGAGAATTTGCCGCCGTACCAGTTCAGCCAGTTGAAGGCCTTCAGCGTGTCGACGGTCTTCCACGGCTCGCCCGAGCCGAGGATCGTCGCCGGGAAGCTGACGGTGTGGAAGGCGACATTGTCCTTGCCCATGAACTGGACGTAGCGGACGTCGTCCGCACCCTCGTCGGTGCGCCACCAGTCGCGCCAGGTCCGGCCGGTGGCGTCGGCCCATTCCTCGGTCGCGCCGATGTATTCGATCGGGGCGTCGAACCAGACGTAGAAGACCTTGCCCTCCATGCCCGGGCGCGGTCCGCCGTCGGGACCGACCACCGGCACGCCCCACTTCAGGTCGCGGGTGATGCCCCGGTCGATCAGTCCCTCGTCGAGATGTTTCAGGGCGATCGACTTCGCCAGCGTCTGCCAGTCGGTCTTCGACTCGATCCAGGCCCGGATGCGGTCGGCCAGCTTGGTCTGCAGCAGATACAGGTGCCGCGTGTCGCGCACCTCGAGATTGCGCGAGCCTGACACCGCCGAATAGGGATCGATCAGGTCGGTCGGGTCGAGCAGCCGCCCGCAGTTGTCGCACTGGTCCCCCCGCGCGCCGACATAGGCGCAGTGCGGGCAGGTCCCTTCCACATAGCGGTCGGGCAGGAAGCGGGCGTCGTCGACCGAATAGATCATCCGGTCGACCCGCTCCTCGATCAGGCCGTTCTTCTCGAGGACGTCGGCGAAATGCTGGGTCAGGCGATGGTTGGGCGCGTTCGACGAGCGGCCGAACCAGTCGTAGCTGAGGCCGAACCGCTCGCCCGCGGTCTTCTGGATCTCGTGCTGCTCGTCGCAATAGGTCCGCACGTCCTGCCCGGCCGCGGCGGCGGCCAGCTCGGCCGGGGTGCCGTGCTCGTCGGTCGCGCAGATGTAGAGCACCTCATGCCCCTGGGCCCGCTTGAACCGGGCGTAGACGTCGGCCGGCAGCATCGACCCGGCCAGATTCCCCAGATGCTTGATGCCGTTGATATACGGCAGGGCCGAGGTGATCAGGATGCGGGCCATGGGAATCCGGGAGTCGGGGGGAGCGGACGGATATAGAGGCCATGGCCGCTGACGTCACCTCAGCCTGTGCGATCACGGGCGCCGGGTGTAAATTCCGGCCATGGCCATCATCCCCACCGTCAAATGCAGCGACATCCTGCGCTCGGTCGACTTCTACACCGGCGTGCTGGATTTCGAGGTGCGGCGGGCGTGGTCCGAGCTGACCGACCCGGGCTTCGCCTGGCTCACGCGCGGCGGCGATGTCCTGCACCTGTCCAGCCACCGCGGCGACGGCGTCTTCGGCCAGGCGGTCGTCGTCGACGTCCCCGAGGTCGACGCCCTGTTCGAAACCTTCCGCGCGCGCGGCCTCGATCCGTCGCACAAGCCGGACTCGCCCGTCCATCAGGGACCTCTCGACCAGACCTGGGGCACGCGCGAATTCTATGTCGACGACCCGGACGGAAACACCTTGCGGTTCACCCGGCGCTAGGCGGGAATTCGAAAACGTCGCGATCCTTGCCGTCCGGAAACCGCTCGCGAACGATCCGGCTCCCGCCCAGACTCGCGATCAGGCTGCGCGCGGCCGCGTTGTCGTCGTCGCAATGCGTCTCGACCCGTGGCCAGCCCAGGCTTTCATGGCCGAACCGGATCGCGGCAAGCGAGGCCTCGCGCGCGAAGCCCTGCCGTCGTTGCTGCGGCAGCACCCACCAGGTCAGCTCCGGCCGGGGCCAACCGGTCGGCCAGTACAGGCCGCATCCTCCCACGGCCTCCCCGTCGTCACGCCGCTCGACCACCCACATTCCGTAGCCGCGCAGGCTCCAGTGGCCGAGATCGCGGGCCAGCCGGCTCCAGGCCGCGACGGGCGAAAGGGGGCCGCCGTAGAAGGCCGAAGCCTCGGCGTCCCCGTAGAAGCGGACATATATCGCGCTGTCCGCCTCCCGGGGGGCCCTGAGCACCAGCCGTTCGGTGAGGATTTCAGTGATGTCCGTCATGCCGCCGCCACCCTGCGCTCAGGCCGCGACCTGCGGCAGCCGCCTCGCCACCCTGACGAACCGCCCCGTCAGCAGCGCCGACGACACCAGGCTGGCGATGATCACCGCCCAGACCAGTCCGTCGACCCCGATCTGGTGCGCCAACCCCCAGCCCAGCGGCATCATCACCAGGGTGTAGGCCCCGAAATGCATGATGGTCGGCCACCAGACGTCGCCCGCCGCGCGGTTGGCCGAGGCCGAGACCACCTGGATGCCGTCGGCCACGAAGAACAGCGTCGCCAGCACCAGCGCCGGTATCACCACCGCCAGCAGGGCCGGATCGCGGTTGTAGGCGCTGGCCACCCACGGCGCCGTCGGCCACAGCACCAGCGCCACCGCCAGCGTCAGGGCGCTGACAACCCCGATCCCGACCAGTCCGGCCCGCAGCACGCCGCGTCCGTCGCCGGCGCCATAGGCCCGTCCGACCAGCACCGCCGTCGCCGCCGACAGCCCCATCGGGACCATGAAGACGATGGCCGAGACGTTCAGCACGATGGTCCAGGCCGCCGTCTCGATCGCCCCCAGCTGGCCGGCGATGAAGGTCATGGCCGCGAAGGCCCCGACCTCGATGAAATAGCTGGAGCCCGCGCCGTAGCCGATCTTTCGCTGCTCGCGCTCGGCGGCGGGATCGCGGCGCGGGCGGTCGAACACGCCCAACCCCCGCGCGCCGGGCAGGCGCACGATGTAGACGATCAGGAACACGGCCAGGGAGGTCCGCGCGAAGAAGGTCGCCCAGGCGGAGGCCACGGCCCCGTCCAGCCCGATCCCCGGCAGGTCGGGCACCAGCAGCAGGTTCAGCGCCAGGTTGATGCCGTTGGCCACCCACATGGCCCACATGCCGGCGCGCGGCCGGTGCATGGCCTCGAGGAAGAACTGGGCCGCCACGCTGACCAGATAGCCGGGCATCGACAGGGCGAAGACCACCAGCACCGGCGACGCCCCCTCGCCCAGCCCATCGGCCAACCCCATGTGGCGCAGCGCCCACGGCCCGACCAGGATCATGCCGATCATGGCGGCGATCCCCAGCTGCAGCGAATAGACCACGCCCCGGCGCAGCACCGCCCCGACCTCGGCCCGCCGCCCCTCGCCGAGGAAGCGGGCGGTCATCACCTGCACCCCCATCATCAGCCCGACCGCCGTGGTCACCACGATCGCCGTCGGCGCCAGCGCCAGCGAGCTGTAAGCCAGCTCCAGCCCGGACCAGTTGCCGACCACGATCACGTCGGTCAGCCCCATGGTCATGATGCCGATGCGCGCCAGCACCACCGGCCACGCGAGGTGCAGCAGGTCTTTCAGGGTGGCGCGGGTCTGGGGGCTGAAGGCGATCATGGGAGGCGCGACAGGCCATGGGGAGCGCGCGGGGTCAACCCGGGTTTGCGAGCGGGTGACATAAGCTCTCTTTGCTTTCGTCATTCCGGGCGCAGGCGCGCAGCGCCGGAGACCCGGAACCCAGCGGCGCGCGCGAGCGCGAACCTGTCGGGAGCACAGGCGCCTGACTCCCTCTACATCCGGTGTTTCGCCGCCGTCGCGGCGCCGCTGGGTTCCGGGTCTGCGGCCCGCTGCGCGAGCCTTCGCCCGGAATGACGATGGCTAATTGCTATGGAGCGTTCGCCGGAACCACCCTAAACCAGCCCCATGCCCAAGCTGACGTCCGCCATCGATCCGAACAGCCCGGCCTTCAAGGCCCTCGACGCCCACAACCGCGCCCTCAGGGACGAACTCCACGCCCGCGTCGCCCAGGCCGCGCTCGGCGGCCCCGAGAAGTCCCGCGAACGCCACGTCGCGCGCGGCAAGCTGCTCCCCCGCGACCGCGTCGAACGGCTGCTGGACCCCGGCTCGCCCTTCCTCGAGATCGGCCAGCTGGCCGCCAACGACATGTACAAGGGCGAGGCCCCCGGCGCCGGCATGATCTGCGGGATCGGCCGGGTCTCGGGCCGCGAGGTGATGATCGTCGCCAACGACCCGACGGTGAAGGGCGGCGCCTATTTCCCGATGACGGTGAAGAAGCACCTGCGGGCCCAGGAGATCGCCGAGCAGAACAACCTGCCCTGCGTCTATCTGGTCGATTCCGGCGGCGCCAATCTGCCGCACCAGGCCGAGGTCTTCCCCGACCGCGACCACTTCGGGCGCATCTTCTTCAACCAGGTGCGGATGTCGGCCAGGGGCATCCCCCAGATCGCCTGCGTCATGGGCAGCTGCACCGCCGGCGGCGCCTATGTCCCGGCCATGTCGGACGAGACGGTGATCGTCCGCGAACAGGGCACCATCTTCCTCGCCGGCCCGCCGCTGGTGAAGGCCGCCACGGGCGAGGTCATCTCGGCGGAGGAACTGGGCGGGGCCGAGACCCACGGCCGCCGCTCCGGCGTGGTCGACTATGTCGCCGAAAACGACGAGCACGCGCTCGAGATCGTCCGCACCATCGTCGACAGCCTGAACACCGTGAAGCGGGTCGACCTCGACGTGCGCGAGCCCCGCGCCCCCGCCTTCGACGCCGAAGAGCTCTACGGCCTGATCCCCGACGACGTCCGCGCCCCCTACGACGTGCGCGAGGTCATCGCCCGCCTCGTCGACGGCTCCGAGTTCGACGAGTTCAAGGCCCTGTACGGCACGACCCTGGTCTGCGGCTTCGCCCGCCTCTGGGGCTACCCCGTCGCCATCCTCGCCAACAACGGCGTGTTGTTCTCCGAGAGCGCGCTCAAGGGCGCCCATTTCATCGAACTGGCCTGCAAGCGGAAGATTCCGCTGGTCTTCCTGCAGAACATCTCGGGCTTCATGGTCGGCGGCAAATACGAGGCCGAGGGCATCGCCAAGAACGGCGCCAAGCTGGTCACCGCCGTCGCCTCGGCCGAGGTGCCCAAATTCACCGTCCTGATCGGCGGCAGCTTCGGGGCCGGCAACTACGGCATGTGCGGCCGCGCCTTCGGTCCCCGCTTCCTGTTCACCTGGCCCAACAGCCGGATCAGCGTCATGGGCGGCGAACAGGCCGCCGCCGTCCTCGCCACGGTCCACCGCGACGCCGAGACCTGGACGCCCGAGGAGGCCGAGGCCTTCAAGGCCCCCGTCCGCCAGAAATACGAGGACGAGGGCAATCCGTACCACGCCACCGCCCGCCTCTGGGACGACGGGGTCATCGATCCGGTGCAGACCCGGGATGTGCTGGGGCTGGCGATCAGCGCCAGCCTCAATGCGCCGATCCCGGAGACGACGTTCGGCGTGTTCAGGATGTGATGGGGATGCGCATCGGTGTCCCCATCCTCATCCTCGGCTTCGCGCTGTCTGCCTGCGCCACGGCGACGGATCCCCTTCCCCCTGCGTTCGACGGAGCGTGGGACCTGACGCCGGCCGCCTGCGCCGATCCGGATGGCTTGTCCCGCCTCGGCATCGCGGGCGCCACACTTCAGTACTACGAATGGGGCGGGAACGTCCTCTCCGCCCGGTCAGACGGCGACGGCCCGGTCCGGGTGGTGCTGGACTGGTGGGACACGAGCGACACTGACGCCAACGAACAACCGATCACCCGGCGTCGCACCGGCGAGCTGACGCTTTCGCCGGATCGATCCACTCTCCAGATCGTCATCGACGGTGAGGCGACGTCCTACGTTCGCTGCCCTGCGGCGCCCCGGTGACCGCAAACCGGCCGAAGCCACCGATCACCCCGCCCGCAGAATCCTCTCCATCGCCTTCCCCTTCGCCAGCTCGTCGACCAGCTTGTCGAGGTAGCGGAGCTCGCGCATGAAGGGGTCCTCGATCTCCTCGACCCGATATCCGCAGATCATGCCGGTGATCAGCGTCCGCGCCGGGTTCATCGCCGGGGCCCCGGCGAAGAAATCCTCGAACGTCGTCCTCGCCTCCAGCAACGCCTCCAGCTGCGCCTGCGAATAGCCCGTCAGCCAGCGGATCACCTGATCCACCTCCGCCCGCGTCCGGCCCTTCTTTTCCGCCTTGGCGACATAGTGGACGTGGACGCTGGCCACGCTCGTCCGGCGAATGCGATCGGTCGCGCTGGCCGCCATCACGCACGCTCCATGTTCCGTTCCGCCCGCCGCGCGTTATACCGTTGATGCCGCAGGAGACCATCATGGCCGACCCTACCCCCGCCGACCTCAACGCCCTCGACGTCACCCCCGCCGAGGCGGCCGAGATCAACGCCATCTCCCATCCGCTGCTGGCCGGCGCGGCGCCCGACGCCAATGACGAGCTGGTGCAGATCCGCTCGACGGCCGACGGCGTGGTCTTCGTCACCATCAACCGGCCCGAGAAGCGCAACGCCTTCGACGCCCCGACCGTCGCCGCCCTCTACGAGGCCTACGAAACCCTCCAGGGCGCCGACCATGTGCGCGTCGTCTTCGTGCGCGGCGCGGGCGGGACGTTCAGCGCCGGGGCCGACCTCGGCTGGATGCGCGACGCGGCCGGCTGGTCCGAGAGCGACAACCGCGACGACGCCATGGGACTGGCGAAGATGCTCAAGGCCCTGCACGACGTCCCGGCCCTGACCGTGGCCGTCGTCGAGGGCGCGGCCATGGGCGGCGGGGCCGGCATCGTCGCCGCCTGCGACATGGCCGTGGCGGTCAAGGGAACCCGCTTCGCCTTCTCCGAGGTCAAGCTGGGCCTGATCCCCGCCACCATCGCCCCCTATGTGGTCGAGGCCGTCGGCGCCCGCACCGCCCGGGCCCTGTTCATGACCGCCGACGGCTTCGACGCCGACGCCGCGAAGGACTTCGGCCTGGTCGGCCATGTGCTCGCCTCCGCCGACGAGATCGACGGCTTCGTCACCGCCTTCTCCGACAGCATGAAGGCCTGCGCCCCCGGCGCGGTCGGCGACGCCAAGCGTCTGGTCCACCACGTGGCCGGCCACAGGCTGGATCACGGCCTGATGGAGGACACCGCCCGTCGCATCGCCCACGCCCGCGTCTCCGACGAAGGCCAGGAAGGCGTCCGCGCCTACCTCGAGAAGCGCAAGCCCCGCTGGGCGGAGTAGGCGGCGCCATCCACCCACCAACGGCTATCGTCGTCCTTCGGCAAGCCGCGCAGCGGCGCAGACCGGAGGCCCCGGCGGCGCGCGCGAGCGCGACCCTGCCGGGAGCGCCCTGCTGAACCCGCCTGCCTGAACAGGTCGCCTTCGGCGCCGCTGGGTCCTCCGGTCTCGGCTTCGCCTCGCCGAAGGATGACGATAGCGGTGTGGGGAACCATGACGCTGTGCTGACAATCCGCGAATCCATAGTCAGGTTCAGCGGAAAATCTCCGGCACTTTCAAGCATATCGCAGATTCCCGAACCGATCTTCCCGCCGCAGGAAGCCGCCGTCATACACTCCTGCCCATCCCGTCAGTCGGGAGGCGTCCCGTCCAGTGTCCCATCCATCCCCCTCGACGAGTCAGACTCTTCAGACTGTTCAGACCCTGTTTTTCGTCTGACCCCTCCGCCTCCGCCGTCCCTTCTCCCGCATCGGAACTCCGGCTAGACACGACCCATGTTCAAATCCGTCCTGGTCGCCAATCGCGGCGAGATCGCCTGCCGCGTGTTCCGCACCGCCCGCCGCATGGGCCTGCGCACCATCGCCGTCTATTCCGAAGCCGACGCCGGCGCCCTGCACGTCCGCGAGGCCGACGAGGCGGTGCTGATCGGCCCCGCCCCGGCCCGTGAGTCCTACCTCGACGCCGCGAAAGTTCTGGCAGCCGCGAAGCAGACCGGCGCCGAGGCCATCCACCCCGGCTATGGCTTCCTGTCCGAGAACGCCGACTTCGCCGAGGCGGTCGCCGCCGCCGGCATCGTCTGGATCGGCCCGAAGCCGGCGTCGATCCGCGCCATGGGCCTCAAGGACGCCGCCAAGATGCTGATGATCGAGGCCGGCGTGCCCGTCACCCCGGGCTATCAGGGCGAGGACCAGTCCGACGCCGTCCTGACCGCCGAGGCCGCCCGTATCGGCTATCCCGTCCTGATCAAGGCCGTCGCCGGCGGCGGCGGCAAGGGCATGAAGCGCGTCGACCGCCCCGAAGACTTCGCCGACGGCCTCGCCTCCGCCCGGCGCGAGGGCCAGTCCTCCTTCGGCGACCCCCGCGTCCTGATCGAGAGCTACATCACCCGTCCCCGCCACATCGAGGTGCAGGTGTTCGGCGACAGCCATGGCAATGTCGTCCACCTCCACGAGCGCGACTGCTCCCTGCAGCGCCGCCACCAGAAGGTCATCGAGGAGGCCCCCGCGCCCGGCATGGACGCGGCTGTCCGCAAGGCCGTCACCGACGCCGCCGTCCGCGCCGCCCGCGCCGTGAACTACGAGGGCGCCGGCACCATCGAATTCATCGCCGACGCCTCCGACGGCCTCAAGGCCGACCGAATCTGGTTCATGGAGATGAACACCCGCCTCCAGGTCGAGCACCCGGTCACCGAGGCGGTCACCGGCGTCGACCTCGTCGAATGGCAGTTCCGCGTCGCCGCCGGCGAGCCGATCCCGCTGAAGCAGGAAGACATCCCCCTCAACGGCTGGGCCATGGAAGCCCGCCTCTACGCCGAGGACCCGGCCAACGGCTTTCTGCCCAGCATCGGCAGGCTGGAGCATTTCCACCTGCCGGAGGACATCCGCGTCGACACGGCCGTGGAACAGGGCGGCGAGGTCAGCCAGTTCTACGACCCGATGATCGCCAAGCTGATCGTCCACGAGGACACCCGCGAAGCGGCCGCCGAAGCCCTCGCCGACGCCTGCGCCTCGGTCGAGGTCTGGCCGGTCAAGACCAACGCCGGCTTCCTCGTCCGCTGCCTTGAGCACCCCCGGTTCGTCGATGGCGACGTGGACACCGGCTTCATCGGAGCTGAGGAGTCATCTCTTCTGCATGAGGTCTCGGACGTGCCGGCGATCGCCGCCGTGGTGGACCTGGCCGCAGGCCTCCATGTCCGGGAAGATCACGTCTCCACAAACGCCTGGATCGCGCCATGGTCGCCATTCGCCGGCCGGATTCCCGGGTTCCGGCTCAATGCCGCGCCCAATGCGATCTTCCAGGCCAGACTCAACGGCGAACGGATCGAGGCGCGTCTGCAATCCGCCCTGAAGGGCGACGAGACTTGGATTGTCGATTACGGCGGGCGAACCACAAGGGCGCGGCCGGTGTTCGGCCGGATCGAGGTCGGCGAGGATGACGGGGTCCGGATCGCTCCTCGCCTGCTCGCGGATGATGCTTCGATCCTGTTCCGCCGAGGCGAAGTCTACGAGGTCCGCCCCTATAGCTATGAAGCCGGAGCCGCCTCCGGCCCCGCCTCCGACGGCGCCCTCCGCGCCCCCATGCCCGGCAAGATCGTCGCCACGCCCGCCAAACCCGGCGACACGGTTTCCAGAGGCCAGCCCATCGTGGTGCTGGAAGCAATGAAGATGGAGCACGCCCTCGTCGCCCCGTTCGACGGGGTGGTGGAGACCGTGGGCGTCTCGGTCGGCGATCAGGTCACGGACGGGACGGTGCTGGCGACGGTGACCGCCTAGGCGCCGCCATGACCACCCTCCACATGATCAAGCTGTGCGTCGGCGTCGCCAGGGTCGAGACGCTGGAGCGCCGCGCCGCCAAGGGCGAATGGCTGACCGTCCACACCCGGATGACGCCCAAACGCGCCGCCGAGCTCGAGGACGGCGGCTCGCTGTTCTGGGTCATGAAGGGCTCCGTCGTCTGCCGCATGCCGATCCTCGACATCTCGACGAAGGGCGAGGGCAAGGCCAGCATGTGCCACATCAAGCTGTCGCCCGACGTGGTCCGCACCGCCCCCCAGGCCCGCCGCCCCTTCCAGGGCTGGCGCTACCTCGAGCCGAAGGACGCCCCGCCCGACCTCTCTTCACTGGACGCCGGCGAGGTGCCGGAGGATCTGGCCAAACGGCTGCGGGAAATGGGCGCGTGGTGACGGCCCGCCTCTCGCTAACGCCCCGCGACTCCCGCTAGGCTCCCGCGATGGCCCCTGTCCGCTCCGACCGGCTGGAAGACGCCCTGCACCGCATCTTCGAGGGCGGCAAGAATACGCGCGCCAGCTGGTTCGCCCTGACCGGCGGCGAGACCCTGTTCGCCGAGGGCGATGTCGCCGACACCCTCTATCTGGTCCGCACCGGTCGACTGGGCGTGTTCCGCCGCGACGCCGACGAGGACCGCCCGCCCCTGTTCGTCGGCGTCATCCGCCCCGGGGAGCCGGCCGGCGAGATGGCCATGCTCGCAGGCACCGAGCACACGGCCGATATCGTCGCCCTGCGCGACTCCGAGGTGCTGGCCCTGCCCCGCGACGCCTTCTTCGAAGCCGCCCGCACCGAGCCCGACCTGATGGTCGAGCTGTCTCGGCTGATGATCCAGCGCGCCCGCGACCGGCGCTCGGGCGGCGGCGAGCCCAGCGTGTTCGGCTTCATCTCGGCCCGCCCCCGCCCGATCCGCGCCTTCGTCGAGCGCATCGCCGCCGCCATCGAGGCCGACGGCTTCACCTGCCAGGTCATCGACCATTCGGCCCTGTCGTCCGCCTCCGAATGGTTCAGCCGGGTCGAGGACGCCCACGACTTCGTCCTCTATGTCGCCGAGATGGACGAGCCGGCCTGGGGCGCCCTGTGCGCGCGGCAGGTCGACCGGGTCTTCGTCGTCGGCGCCGGCCTGATGGCGCCACCCAACCGGCCCCTGCCCCATGCGGGCGTGCTGGACGCCCAGCGCCGCACCGACCTGATCCTGCTGCGCGATCCGCGCATGGCCCACCCGGCCAACACCGCCGTCTGGCTCGATGCGATCGGTCCGGGACGCTGGTTCCAGGCCGTCGAGGGCGACCAGGCCGACGCCGAGCGGATGGGCCGGGTCATCACCGGCTCGGCCGTGGGCGTGGTCATGTCGGGCGGCGGCGCCCGCGCCTATTCGCACATCGGGGCGCTCAAGGCCCTCAAGGAAGCCGGCGTGCCGATCGACTTCGTCGGCGGCGCCTCGATGGGGGCGGTGATCGCCGCCGGACCGGCCCTGAATTGGTCGCAAGAAGAGCTGGAAGCCCGCATCCGCAAGGCCTTCGTGCAGAGCGATCCGCTCTCCGACCTGACCTTCCCGATGCTGGCCATGACCCGCGCCGGCAAGGTCGACCGCCTGCTGGAGGAGGCCTACGGCGACGTCGACCTGGCCGATCTGCACCGCCCCTTCTTCGCCGTCTCGACCAACCTGACCAGCGGCCGGATCGAGGTTCACCGGCGCGGGCTGATGCGGCGGGCCATGCGGGCCTCGATCTCGATCCCGGGCCTGCTGCCGCCGGTGGTCATCGACGGCCAGGTGCTGGTCGACGGCGCGGTGCTGAAGAACCTGCCGGCCGAGGTCATGCGCCAGATGAACTCCGGCCCCGTGATCGGCGTGGACATGTCGCAAACGCGCGGCGTCGATCCGGAGACAATCGAGCATCCACCCTCGATCTGGCGGCTGATCGCTACCGGCGCGTGGCGCCGCGGCCCGCCGATCGTGTCGATTCTGATGCGCTCGGCCACCCTGACCACCGACGCCGATCTGGAAAGCTCGCGCGCCGCCACCGATCTGCTGATCCAGCCGACCCCGGATGGCATCGATATCCGCGACTGGAAGGGGTTCGACCCCGGCGTGGAAGCCGGCTACCGCGCCACGCGAGAGGCGCTGGCGGGGCTCGACGGCCCGGTCACCCAGCTGCGGCGCCGCGTTCGGGTCAGCGTTTCCGCGCCACCAGAAACAGGCGCGGAAACGGCATCAGCGTCACCCCGTCCGGTCGCCGGGGAAACGCCGCGGAAAGGCGAGCGCCGAGGGCGTCGAGGAAGGCCTCCCGCATGACCGCGTCCGGCAGGGCGGCGAGATACGGCCGCAGGGCCGTGCCCTTCATCCATTCCAGCACGGCGTCCGGACCCGCCAGCGCCTGCAGATAGAGGGTCGACCAGACATCGACGGCCTCGCAGCCCTCGGCCAGCACGGAATAACAGGCTTCCGGCTCCAGCAGCGGCGCGACCGGGACGACACCGGCCAGCATCGCGGCCCAAGGTCCCTCGCCGGCGACCTCGCGCATCAGCGCATGGTGGCGCGTCTCATGCGCCATCGGCATCTGCACGGCGATGACGCCGCCGGGGGCCAGATGCCCGACCAGACGCCGCAACAGCGCCTCGTGATCCGGCAGCCAGTGCAGCGAGGCGTTGGCCCAGATCAGATCCGCCGGCCGCTCCGGCGCCCAGGCCGCGATGTCGCCCAACCGCCAGTCGATATCGGCCTCGCCCGCCCGCGCCTGATCCAGCATGGCCGCGCTGGAATCCAGCCCGTGCACCCGCGCTTCCGGGTAGCGGCGCTTCAGCAGCACCGCCTGCCGACCCGGGCCGCAGCCCAGGTCCCAGACCTCCGCCGGCGCCAGGCCGTGCGGCAGCCGCGCCAGCAGGTCCAGCGCGGCGCGATCGCGCTCGCCTTCGAAGCGATTGTACTGGTCGGGGTCCCAGGCGGGCGGCGTGTCGGTCACGGCCATGACGCGCTCCGGTCCCGGGAAGGATGGTACCGCCTCTCAGGCTTGAACTGAGGACCTCCGGTTCCACAAACCGGCGCTCTAACCAACTGAGCTAAGGCGGCGCAAGCCCGCACGAAGGGGCGACGCGAGGGCGGTGTCTAGCCGTGTCGCTGGCCTCGATCAAGTTGGATTTGGAAGATTGGGGCGAGGGCGACGGCGCATCTGGTGGCCCGCGCAGGAACGACGGCGAATCGGCCTTCCTTGCCCGTCCCTCGCCCGTCGCCCCTGCCTTCCCCTCAATTCCACCCCTGGCTGGCGATATACTGCTCCAGCGCCGCGATCCGGCTGGCGTCGGACGGGTGGGTCGAGGCGAACTCGGGGGTCGACCCCTGCCGCTGTTCGGCCATCAGCCGCCACAGGGCGACGGCCTCGGACGGCCGGTATCCGGCCCGCTGCATATAGTCGACGCCGAGGCGATCGGCCTCGAGTTCATGCCGGCGCGAGAACGGCAGCAGTACGCCCAGCTGGGCGCCGAGCCCGCCGATGGCGCCGGCCGCCTTGGCGTAGTCGCCGGCGGCGCTCTGGACGCCGCTCAGCACCAGGCTGGTCGCGGCGGTGGAGGAATAGCGTTCGGCGGCGTGACGGGCGACGACGTGCCCGACTTCGTGGCCGAGGACGGCGGCCAGCTGGTCGTCGTTTCGAACCAGGGCCAGCAGGCCGGTGGTCACGCCGATCTTGCCCGAGGGCAGGACGAAGGCGTTCGGCTTCTGGCTGACGAAGACGGCGTAGTCCCAACTCCGGTCGGTCAGGCCGGCGGCCTCGACGATGCGGGTCCCGACGCGGCGGACGCGGGCGTTGGCGGCGGCGTCGGACGAGGTCGGCTGCGTGCGCAGGGCCTGGGCCCAGGCCGCCTCTGACTGCTGCGTCAGGGCGTTGTCGTCGACGATCAGGAACTGGCTGCGGCCCAGGGTCTCGTTGTAGGCGCAGCCCGCGGTCGACAGGGCGGTGGTCGCGGCGAGGGCGAGGATCAGGGGGCGGTTCATGACGGGCTCCATTCAAGCTCGCCCCACAACGCCTGAACGGGATCGACGCTCCCGCCGCAAACGAAAACGCCCCGGCCGCTGGGGCCG
Organism: Brevundimonas sp.; assembly: GCF_035626975.1. Taxonomy (GTDB): domain Bacteria; phylum Pseudomonadota; class Alphaproteobacteria; order Caulobacterales; family Caulobacteraceae; genus Brevundimonas. The sequence continues at coordinate 1,205 of NZ_DASPMQ010000032.1, read as the reverse complement.
GGGCGTTCGTCGCAGGACCGACTTTGTCGATCTATTCGGGAAGCTGGAACCGCACCCGGAAGCGGGCGCGCCCGCCTTCGGCGACCCCGTCGCGAGTCTGGGGCGAGAACCGCGCCCTGGACATCGAACGGAGGGCGGCCTGACCAAACCCGGCGCCCGCCGGATCTTCCGACGTGATCGAGCAGTTCGTGGCCGAGCCGTTCGGCGACACGGTGCAGACCAGTTCGACCGAGCCCGATTCGATGCCCCGGGACATCGCCCGTTCCGGGAACTCCGGCTGCGGCTGGCGCGCCCAGGTGACGTTGCGGATTTCCGCGGGGCGTGCCGGAGCCGGCGGAGCCGGAGGAGGCGGCGGCGAGTTGGTGATGACCGGCGGGCCCACGTACTCGACCCGGTCCTCCTTCTTCGTCGGCACGATCGCCACCGGCGGAATCGGCGGGGCGTTCGGGAGAGCGACGGGCTCCCGCACCTGCAGCTTCGGCGGCGGAGGCGTATCCGTCGGCGGGGGCGGCGGGGGCGGAGGCGGAGGCGGCGGGATCGGCTCGATCAGCTCGACATCGACGGAATCGTCCGAGAAGACGACCTCGCGCAGCTTGAACTGGGCGTTGACGAAGTAGAAGGCCAGGAGACCAAACAGGAGACACACCACCACGATGCTGGCGATCAGCACGTGCGGCGGGACCCCGAAGATGCCCTTGGGCTTCGGCGGATCGTAGAGACTGCGATGGTATTCGACTTCAGTCATGTGCTCACCGCTCCTACTCTGCCGCTTGGTCTTCGCCGACCAGGGCGACGCTGTAGAAACCACTGTCCTGGAGCGAATTCATGACCTGCATGAAATCGCCGTAGCGGGTGGTCTGGTCCGAGCGGATGAAGATCCGCTCGTCCGACGGTGTCTTGTTGCCGATCAGATCGAGCAGTTCGGCGCCGACGCCGTCGGGACCGGCCAACACCTCGTTGTCGCCGATGTAGACCCGGGAATTCGCCTGGATCGACACATAGAACGGCTTCGGCGGGTTCTGTTGGGGCGGTGCGACCGCGCGCGGCAGTTTGACCTCAACGTTCACGGTGGCGAGCGGGGCCGCCACCATGAAGATGATGAGCAGGACAAGCATGATGTCCACGAACGGCGTGACGTTGATCTCGCTGTTCTGCTCGATGGCGTACCTGCCGCCGCCGCCACCGGAGAGTTTGGCGGCCATCCG
>NZ_DASPMQ010000031.1:0-55441 GCF_035626975.1 Brevundimonas sp. | reverse complement strand
GACGCCGCCGCGGCCGCGCAGGGCGTCGTTCCCCGCCCCGCCGGTGATCACATTGGCCAGGGCATTGCCCGTGCCGGCGAAGGCCCCGGTCCCGCCGAAGATCAGGTTCTCGACGTGGTTGGCCAGGGTGTAGGTGTTGATCCGCGCCTCGACGGTGTCGGTTCCCTCGCCGGCCAGTTCGGTGATCGAATCGGCAGCCTCCAGCACATAGCGGTCGTCGCCCAGCCCGCCCTGCAGGGTGTTCAGCGCGCCGGAGCCGCCCCACAACACATCGGCGCCGGCCAGCCCCAGCAGGGTGTCCGCCCCGGTCCCGCCGCGCAGCGTGTTGGCGCCGCCGTCGCCTATCAGCACGTCGTTGAAGGCCGAGCCGGTCAGGTTCTCGATGCCTGAGAACGTATCCGTGCCGCCATCGCCGTCGTTGGACGAGGCGTTGGTGTTCAGCTGGGCCCGCATGCCGGCCGCGGCGGCGGAATAGTCGGCGGTGTCGATGCCCGCGCCGCCCGTGAGCACATCCGCGCCCGCACCGCCCCGAAGGGTGTCATTGCCGTCCGCGCCGGCGAGCTGGTCGGCGCCGGCGTTGCCTGTCAGCAGGTTGGCGTTGGCATCGCCGGTCAGGCTGTCGCCGAGGGCCGAGCCGATCAGGTTCTCGATCCCCGAGAAGGTGTCCGAGCCGCCTTCGCCATCGTTGGAAGCCACGCCGGTCGTCAGACTTGCGACGACCGCGCCGATGGCGGTGCTGTAGTCGGCGGCGTCGATGTCGGCCCCCCCGATCAGGCTGTCGTAGCCCTGGCCGCCGCTCAGGCGGTCGTCGCCGGCCATGCCGTTGAGGGTGTCGTCGCCGTCGGTGCCGATCAGGAGCTCGCCGTTCGGCGTGCCGGCCAGGGCGACGCCCACCGTCATGGTCCGGTCCGAGAATTGGAGCTTCTCGACCTGGATCAGGACGTCGACGCCATCAGCGCCGGTGACAGTGACCACGCCATCGACGATGCCGATCGAATAGGCGGCGTAGGCGCCCGAGAAGACGGCCGTATCCTGCCCGTCGCCGCCGTCCAGGACGTCGTCGCCCAGGCCGCCGGTCAGGATGTCGTCGCCGGCCATGCCCGCGACCTGATCGGCGGCGGTCGAGCCGACCAGGACGTCACCGTGGTTGGTCAGCTCGTAGCGCTCGATGTCGACGTACTGGTCGCCCGCCGCGTCGCCGGTGCTGGCGGCGTTGTTGGCCAGGTTGAGCGTCAGACCCGCGCCGGCCGATATATAGCTGGCGGTGTCGAAGCCGTTCACCCCGCTGAGGGTGTCGGCCCCGGCTCCGCCGTCGAGCCAGTCGTCCCCGTTCGCGCCGCTCAGCCAGTCGGCGCCGGCGCCGCCGCTGAAGCGGTCGTCGCCGCCGTACAGGTCGAAAATGTTGTCGGCGCCCGAACCGCCGGTGACGTGCAGGTGCTCGAAGTTGGCGTAGCCGACCGTCGTATTGCCCGACGGGCCGTCGCGGAACAGGCCGCCGAAGGACTGGATGCCGACGGTCTCGCCCGACCAGTCGACGACCAGGATGTCCTCGCCCTCGCCGCCGTCGACCTCGTCGGCGCCGCCGCCGACGGTGATGATGTCGTTGCCCTCGCCGCCCCAGATGTAATCGGCCAGGCCGTCCTCGGTGTTGCCGGTGCGGGTGGTGATGACGTCATCGCCGGCGCCGGCCTGGAAGTGCAACTGCTCGATGCCGACGATGTCGCTGCCGTCGCCCAGTTGCTGCACGCCCGACAGATTGAGGTCGATCGCGAGATCGACCGCCACGTCGGTGTAGTCTCCGATCCAGCGGTCGACGCCCGAGCCGCCGTCGATGTGGGCGCGGCCCTGGAAGGTGGCGATGAAGTCGTCGCCGGCGCCGCTGCTGACCGTGTCCTCCCAGGCGCCGGATATCGTTTGCAGGTCGTCGTCGCCCGAGCCGGAGCGGATGATCATCCGCTCCATGCCGTAGAAATGGTTGTTGCCGAACACGCCGGCGCCTTCGCCGCTGCTTTCGAAGATGCTCAGGGTCGTGGTCCGGTCCGACATCTCGATGATCAGGGTGTCGATCCCGGCGTCGCCGTAGAGTTCGTCGCCGAGGCCGCCGCCGAAGCCGCCGCCGCCCGAGGTGACGACGTCGTCGCCGGCGCCGGCGTGGATGACGTCCATATAGCCCGTGCCGCCGGTCTGCAGATCCGTGCCGGTGTTGTTCACACCGTACAGGGTGGTGATGACGTCGGCGCCCGAACCGAAGGTCAGGTGGGTGCGTTCGATGTTGGCCACCGACGAGCCGCCGCCCATGACGTTGACGCCGGTCATGCCCGCGTTCAGATCCATGGTCATGCCGCCCGAGAAGTAGCTCAGGTCGGCATGCCAGGTGTCCATCCCGGCGCCCCCGTCGATCACCGCCGCACCGGCGAGCGTATTCAGCGTGTCACGGCCGTCGCCGCCATACAGGGTGTCCAAGCCCGCGTCGGTCGTGATGCTGTCGTCGCCCGCGCCGAGGCGGATGTTGAAATTCTCGGCGCCCTTGAAGTTGACGCGCTGGCTGTTGCTGGCGTTGCGCAGGAAGCCATACTCGTTGTCGTAGGGCATCTGCAGCAGGACGGCGGAGGTCTCGGACGAGAAGTCCGCCACCAGGGTGTCGTTGCCCACGCCGAAGACGTAGCTGTCGTTGCCGCCGGTGAAGGTCACGGTGTCGTCGCCGGCGCCCGTGTCCAGGGTGTCGTTGTAGGCGCCCGTGCGCCCGACCACGGTGTCGTTTCCGGCGCCCAGGGTCAGCAGCAGACGCTCGACCCCGGTCACGCTGGAGCCGTTCCCAAGGGCGACGAAACCGCCGATGGCCGCGTTGAGGTTCAGGTTGATGCCGGTCGCGTTGTTGCTGAAGTCGGCGCGCCACAGGTCGGTTCCGGCGCCGCCGTTGACGGTCGCGGCCCCTCGCCAGGTGTCGATGTCGTCGTCGCCGCCCGCCGTGCTGACGATGTCGGCGCCGCCGCCGGTGACGATCACGTCGGCGCCCGAGCCGGTGCGGATGTCGAAGCGCTCGAAATTGGCGAAGTCGACCTGGCGGGTGGGGACCTCGTAGAAATAGCCCGTCGTGTCGCCGCTCGAGGGGAAATACTGGCCGGTGATGACATTGCCGGTGGCGGTGGAGAAGTCGAGGATCAGCAGGTCGTCGCCGGGGCCGCCATCCGTCGCGTCATAGGCCGGGCCACGCGCGGTGATGGTGTCGTTGCCTTCGCCGCCGTTGATGGTGTCCTGGTCGTTGGTGTCGAGCAGGACGTCGTCGCCGGACGTGCCGTTGATGATGGGCATGCGTGATCCTTGCTGGAAGAGAAGCGTCCGGATCCCCGCGCCGGGCGCGCGCCGGACAAACCACTGGATTCTCTATTTCGCAAGCCCGTCCGCCCGTTGTCCGGGTCGGTTACCCAAGATTGAGGGCGGGCGCCGGCTCCCGTCCCCACGCCGCCGCCCTGTTCGCCCGGAAGGCGAGTGACTTTTTACCCCGGCGTGTGGCGGCGAGGCCGCAGCCCTGGCCTCGCCGATCACGCTGCCGCGGGTCGGACGGCCCTGCTACCGCCCGAATTTCTGGAACTTGATCCGGTGCGGGATCAGGCTCTCCACGCCCAGCCGGCGCTTCTTGTCTTCCTCATAGGCCTCGAAGTTGCCTTCGAACCATTCGACGTGGCTGTCGCCCTCGAAGGCGAGGATGTGGGTGGCCAGGCGGTCGAGGAACCAACGGTCGTGGGAGATGACCACGGCGCAGCCGGCGAAGCCTTCCAGCGCCTCCTCGAGGTTTTGCAGCGTCTCGATGTCGAGGTCGTTGGTCGGTTCGTCGAGCAGCAGCAGGTTGCCGCCCGTGGCCAGGGTCCGGGCCAGGTGCACGCGGTTGCGTTCGCCGCCCGACAGCTGCCCGACCTTCTTCTGCTGGTCGCCGCCCTTGAAGTTGAAGCTGCCGACATAGGCGCGGGTGTTGATCTCGCGCTTGCCGACCATCATCACGTCGGTGCCGCCCGAGATGACTTCCCAGATGGTCTTGTTGGGTTCGAGGTCGTCGCGGCTCTGGTCGACATAGGCCAGCTTGACCGTCTCGCCGACCTTGATCGTCCCGGCGTCCGGCTTTTCCTGTCCGGTGATCAGGCGGAACAGGGTCGACTTGCCGGCCCCGTTGGGGCCGATGACGCCGACGATGCCGTTGGGCGGCAGCTTGAACGACAGGCCCTTGAACAGGATCTTGTCGCCGTATTCCTTCTCGAGGTTCTCGACTTCCAGCACGACGTTGCCGAGGCGCGGGCCGGGCGGGATCTGGATGACGGCATGGGTCTGGGCCCCACGCATGCTCTCCTGTTCGTCGACCATCCGCTCATAGGCGGCCAGGCGGGCCTTCGACTTGGCCTGACGGGCCTTGGCGCCGGACCGCACCCATTCCAGTTCGCGGGTCAGGGCGCGCTGGCGGGCTTCGGATTCCGACTGCTCCTGCACCACCCGCTTGGTCTTGGCTTCCAGCCACGAGGAATAGTTGCCCTCGTGCGGGTGTCCCTTGCCGCGGTCCAGCTCCAGCGTCCACTTGGTGACGAGGTCGAGGAAGTAGCGGTCGTGGGTCACCAGGATGACGCAGCCCGGGAAGGCCTCGAGGTGATGCTGCAGCCAGGCCACCGACTCGGCGTCGAGGTGGTTGGTCGGTTCGTCGAGCAGCAGCATGTCAGGCTTCGACAGCAGCAGCCGGGCCAGGGCGACGCGGCGCTTCTCGCCGCCGGACAGGTTGGTGACCTCCCAGTCGTCCGGCGGGCAACGCAGGGCGTCCATGGCCATCTCGATACGGCTGTCGATATCCCAGACGTCGCCGGCGTCGATCTTTTCCTGCAGGGCCGTCATCTCGGCCATCAGCTCGTCGGTGTATTCCTCGGCCATTTCCATGGCGATGGCGTTGAAGCGGGTGACCCACTGCTTCTCCTCGCACCAGGCCTCGACGTTCTCGCGCACGTTCAGGGCCGGATCGAGCTGCGGCTCCTGCTCCAGATAGCCGCGCTTGACGCCGTCCGCGGCCCGGGCCTCGCCCGTGAACTCGCTGTCCAGGCCGGCCATGATCTTCAGCAGGGTGGACTTGCCGGAGCCGTTGACGCCGACCACGCCGATCTTGGCGTCGTTGTAGAAGCTCAGCCAGATGTTCTCGAAGATCTTCTTGCCGCCGGGGAAGGTCTTGGTCAGACCCTGCATCTGGAAAATATATTGCTGCGCCATGAGGTGCGGTGCGCCCTGTCGTCCGGGAGTGGGGGGAGGTTGGCGCGGGATGTAGCGACCGCCGCGCCCAAGAGCAAATAACTAGCCCCCGGACGCGGCGGATTGAAGGCGGCAGGGTTCAGGCGCCGACGCCGCCGTCGACCAGGAGGCTGGTCCCGGTGATGTAGCCGGCCCCCGGACCGGCGAGGAAGGCCACCGCCGAGGCGATGTCGGTCGGCTGGCCGAAACGGCCCAGCGAGGTGGCGGCGAGCTGGCCGGCGGCGTTGGGGCCGTCTGCGGGATTCATATCGGTGTCGGTGGCGCCCGGCTTGACCAGGTTGACCGTGATTCCCCGCGGGCCCAGCTCCCGCGAAAGACCGAGTGTGAAGGCCTGCAGCGCCGACTTGGTGGCGGAGTAGACGGTCACGCCGGGGAAGGGCACCCGATCGGCGAGAACGCTGCTGATCGAGATGATCCGACCGCCGTCGCCCAGATGAGGCAGGGCGGCCTGTGTGGTCAGCATGACGCCGCGGATGTTGACGTTCAGCAGGGCGTCGATCTCATCGATGGACTGGTCGGCGAACAGGGTCCCGCCGCCGATTCCGGCGTTGTTGACGACGATGTCGAGGCCGCCCAGCGCGGCCACCGCGCCCTCTACCGCCTTGCCCGGTCCGTCGCTGGAGCCGGCGTCGGCCTGGATGGCGACGGCCTTGCGGCCCAGGGCGCGGAGTTCGGCGGCCAGCGCCTCGGCGCGGTCGGCGGATTTCTCGTAGGTGAGGGCGACGTCGGCGCCGTCGGCGGCCAGATGGCGGGCGATGGCGGCGCCGATGCCGCGGCTGGCGCCGGTCACCAGGGCGCGTTTTCCGGAGAGGGGGAGAGAGACGGTCATGATGTGCTTTCTTTCTGTATCAATTGACACAGAATGGCAGATGGAAAGCTTGCCTGCCGGCGTCAAGGGATTATGTATCAATCGGTAGAAAATGAGGTCCGGAAGCCGCCATGGCCGGTCGCCCACGCAGTTTCGATCGAGATGAAGCCCTGTCCCGCGCCCTGTCGGTGTTCTGGAGCAAGGGCTACGCGGACGCGTCCATGACGGACCTGACACAGGCGATGGGGATCAACTCGCCCAGCCTCTACGCCGCCTTCGGCAGCAAGGAGGACCTCTTCCGCGAGGCGGTGCGGCTCTATACCGAAACCGAAGGCTCCGTCCTGTGGGCTTCGATGCGGGACGCCGCGACGGCGCGGGAAGCGATCGAGGGGCTGCTGCTGGCGACGGCCGAGGCCAGCGGGCATTGCGACCGGCCCAGGGGTTGCCTGCTTGTCCTGTCGGGCGCTCATCCCGACGCCCTGCCGGATGGCGCCTGCGGCGAACTGTCGAAGATCCGCGAGGACGCGTTGGCGGCGATGGCGGCGCGGCTGCGGGACGGTCAGACGGCGGGGGAGATCGCCTCCGACGCCGACCCTGCCGCCATCGCCGCCTTCTACACCACGGTCCAGCAGGGGATGACCTTCCGCGCCCGCGAGGGCGCGACGACCGATGAACTGCGCGGCACGGCGCGTGCGGCCATGCTGGCCTGGGACGGTCTGGCCGGCCTCATGCCTGGCTGAAGCCGGATCGAGAGCCCTCAGCCCGCAGGCAGGACTGCCCTCAGGGCCCGGGTGAAGCCGACGGGGGCGACGGTCAGATGGTCTTCGCCCTCCAGCACCACGGACTGGATCTTCAGTCCGGGATAGTCGCGGGACTCGAGCCGGCGCTGGAACACGGCCATGTCGCCGACCATATCGGTGGTGCGGTTGTAGCGCGGTCCGTCGCCGACGGTCTCGAAGCCGCCGACGTACATGAAGACGTCCGCGGGCAGATCGCTGTGTGTCCGGGCGTAGTCCGCCTCCATCTTCATCATCCGGTGGTCGCCGAACCAGAACGACGGGCTGCCGAGGATGTAGGCGTCGAACAACCCGGGCTCGGTCAGCAGGATCTGCGACCCGAGCAGGGCGCCGTAGGAGTGGCCCAGAAGGATGCGCCGGGCCGGATCGGCGCGGAACCGACCCTCGATGAAGGGCAGGGCGTGGGCTTTCAAATAGGCCTGATAGGCCGGGCCCTGGCCGTGCGCGGCGTCGCCGGGCCGGCGCGGAACGGGCGTGTAGTCGCGTCGTCGGCTGTCGGCGCCGCTGTCGCCCCGGGAATAGGACAGACCCACCAGGATGAAGTCCTCGAGCACGGGCCCGTCGAGGTTCACCCGCCGGGCGATGCTGCGGATGACGGGAAACGCATAGTCGGCGTCGGTCACATAGAGCACCGGATAGCGCCGTCCGGTCGCGGCTTCGTAGCCGGCGGGAAGACTGACGAAGACCTCGTAGTCGCGACCGGAGACCGGGTCGGGCACGCTCCAGACCTGGGTGCCGCCCAGCACATAGGGCGCGCCATCGGCGCGAGCGGGGATCGGCGAAGAGGATTGCGCGTCGGCGCGGTCCGTGCAGGCCGCGACCGCAGTCGCCGCCGCGAAGATTCCGACCAGACCGAACGCCTTCATACCCGACTCCCGCTGAAGCTTTACGGTGGGACCCTAGCGGGGTTTGTGGCGAGCAAACGGCGCAGCGTCTCTTTTGCGGCCGAGCGCCCGGCGGAGGCGGCGGCTCAGCCCGTGGCGGACAGGGGCTGGTCATCGGGCTGGAGCACGGACCGCATCGCCTCCAGCAACTCGGTGAGTTGCAACGGCTTGGCCACGCAGGCGTCCATGCCGGCCTTCAGGTATTCAGCGACCTGATAGGACATCACATTGGCCGTCAGCGCGATGACCGGCGTGCGGGGACGGCCGGTTTCGATCTCGAGTTCGCGCAGGCGGCGCGTGGCGGTCGGTCCATCCATACGCGGCATCTGCACGTCCATCAGGATCAGATCCCAGACGTCATGTTCCCACGCCTCCAAAGCCTCCACGCCGTCGTCTACCACCCGAAGGTCGACGCCCAGCTGGTGCAACAGGGTCTTGAGCACCAGCTGGTTCACCCGGTTGTCCTCGGCGGCCAGCACTCGCAGGCCCGAAGCGCCGGCGGTGACCGGCCGTGCGGCCTGGGAGGCCGGAGCGACGGTCTCGACATCCGAGAGGCGGCGCAACGGCAGACTGACCGTGAACCGGCTGCCGCCGCCCGACTCGCTGACCACAGACAGGTCGCCGCCCATCAGCGTGACGAGGTCGCGGGTGATCGCCAGCCCCAGGCCGGTGCCGCCGTAGCGGCGGGTCGTGGAGGCGTCGACCTGGGTGAATTTGTCGAACAGGGCCGCCAGCCGGTCCTCGGGGATGCCGATGCCGGTGTCGCTGACGCTGATCCGCAAGGCCCCGTCCTGACGCGAGGCGTCCACCCGGACCTCGCCGGATTCGGTGAATTTCAGCGCATTGGCGATCAGGTTGTAGAGAATCTGGCGCACCCGGGTCGGATCGCCCCGATAGACGCCCGCGGCGTCCGGCGCGACCGTCAGGGCGAACGACAGACCCTTCTTGTTGGCGATGGCGGTAAATCCGGAATGGGCTCCTTGCACGAGGCGGCCCAGGTCGAAGGCGACCTCCTCCAGCTCCAGCTTGCCGGCCTCGATCTTCGACAGGTCGAGGATGTCGTTGAGGATCGCCAGCAGGTTCTCGCCGGACTCCTTGATAACCTCCAGCCGTTCCTGTTGCGGGCCGGACAACCGGTCCATGCCCATGGCCTGGACCATGCCCAGCACACCGTTCAGCGGCGTGCGAATCTCGTGGCTCATCGTGGCGAGGAAATTGGACTTGGCGCTGTTGGCGGCGTCCGCCTCGGCCTTGGCGTCGCGCAGGTCGGCGGCGATCCGCTCCAATTCCCGCGCCCGCCGCTCGACGGCGGTGACGTCGTGGGCCGTGATGATCCAGCCGCCGTCCGCAAGGGGCTGGCCTTCGTCGCAGATCAGCCGGCCGCCAAAGGCGGTGCGCTCGACGGTGAAGGGCGTCCGGGTGCTGAAATGCTCCCGAACGATGGCCGCCGCCTCACCCGACCAGTCGCCGCCGTCGATCATCGCCTGCATACAGGCTTCGGAGTCTGACCCTGGAAGGGTGAGCCCCCGTGGCGTCGACGACCCCTCCCAGAACCGGCCGTTGCTGGCGACGATCCGCCGATCCGCGTCGAGGATCAGGACGCCCGCGCCGATCGCTTCCAGCAAGGGCGGCGGCAGATCGGTGGCGGCGCAGCCGGCGGCCGGCGCATGCTCGGCTGCGCGACGTCGGGACGGGGAGGGAACAGCCCCGGCGCTGTCGCGCTGGAGCAGCTGGCGCGCCACGCCGGTCAGCACGCCGCCGCGGTTCACAACCGCCCAGGTCGGCAGGGCGTCGACCACGCCCGACAACCGGCCCTTGGCCGCGAACCGGCCGCGGAAGGATTCGGCGTCGATCAGGTCATGCGCCTCAAGGACCGCCCGTCCCACCAGGACCACCCCTTGGGTGGCGCCGACGGCCAGGGCGACCTGCCCGGCGAAGTCGCCCATCACGCCGAAGAAGCGCCGGACCGCCTTCACGCAGCGGGGATCCGCTCCGGTGCGGGCGTACAGAACCACCTCCAGCGGCGACAGGCCGGGCGCGGCGCCGCCGTCGGCGGTGATCAGGGCGTCGTTCACCTGGGCCAGCCCGGGCCACGACAGCAGCCGTTCGTAGGACACCCGGCCGTAGGTTTTGGCCATTTCATTGAGAATGGCGATCTCTTCGGCGTCGGCCGGGGCGAAGGCCAGGTGGCCCGCCTCGGTATCGATCACCCGGCATCCCGTCTCGCTGATCTCGACCGCCGAGACGCCCAGTCCGTCATCGCAGCTGACCACCGCGTAACGGCCCGGCTGCAACCGGCAGGGCCCGCCCGGCGTCGTGGTGATCGCCATGAAATCGTCGGCAGACAACCACTCGAGCGACAGCGCCGAGGCCACCGCGTCATTCACGACCACGATTTCGGTGAACCCGAACGCGGCCTTCAACTCCGGGATCGACACCGTCCAGCCAGACTGGGTGACGACGAAGGCGTCGCCCGAGACCGGCGCGGCCACCGAAAGGCCGAGCAGCGGAGGCGGACCGCCCGCCAGATCCGACAGGTAGCGTTCGAAGGCTTCCACCGGACCGGCCACGTCGGCCACGGCCAGTTCGAACCAGGCGGACATCACGGGCGCGCCGGAGGCGTCCACGTCCAGCAGGGCGAACCTGCACGAGTCTGCATTGATTTCCGCAAGCAGGCCGTAGGCCAATGACGCCTCTCCCGAATAGCGCCGTGATGCGAATAGATGGTCACGGGCATGGATAAGAAATGGTTACCGCTAACATAGGCAACCTCGCCGTGAGTGGAGCACTGGCCTCCGCGGCGTCGGAGGAACGGCGCCGGGCGGGGCGCCGCGATATCGGCGGAAGTCGGGAACGCCCGGCGTCCGGAACGGTTTGTCGGCTTTCCCCCTCTGCGAAAGGAGACTCCCCATGCAAACTCACGATCACACCGTAAAGGTCCTCAACGGCCTGATTGAGACCACGCTGGACAGCGCCAACGGCTATCGCGACGCCGCCGAAGGCGCGGAAAGCCCGCCGATCCGCTCTCTCCTGTCGCGCAAGGCCTCCACCCGCGAGGAGCTGTCGCGCCGGCTGCAGTCCGAGGTCCGCAGCTTCGGCGCCGAGCCGGAGACCGACCAGTCCGCCATGGGCAAGGCTCACAACATCTTCACCGAGTTGAAGGGCAAGATCATGGGACGCGACGACGACGCCGTGCTCGCCGAGGTCGATCGCGGCGAGAGCTTCATCGAGAAGAAATTCGAGGAGGCTTCACGGGATACGGACCTGCCCGAGCATGTGCGGCGGCTGATTGAATCCGAATGCGCCGCGATCCGCACGGATCACGAGGAAATGAAGCGGATGAAGTCCGGGATGCACTAGCCGGGTAGCGGGTCATCGGCCGCGTTTCGGGCTCAGGCGTAGTTGAAGCTCACCGAAATCCGCTCGCTCCGGGCGGCGTTCGGGGGCACCTCGTGGCGCAGCCAGCTTTCCCAGATCAGCACCGTGCCGGCCTGCGGCGCCAGGTAGACGAAGGGCCGCTCGGCCTCCGGCGCGTCGGCGTGGACGGCCGGGCGGGCCATCATCATCGGCAGGCGCGGGTCCTCCAGCTTCAGGGCCGAGGCGCCGTCGGGCACCTCGACATAGACGGTGCCGCTGAGGAAGGCGTGCGGATGGATATGGCCGCTGTGGCCGCCGCCGGGCTTGAGGATATTGACCCACAGGCTGTCCAGTCGCGGCTTGCGGGCGAGGCTGAAGTTCAGCGCCTTGGCATAGGCCGCGGCGTGCCGGTCCAGACGCCGCTTCAGCTCGGCGAATTCGGGCAGGCGCTGCGGCAGGTCGCTCAGCGAGCCGTACGAGGTATAGCCGCGATAGCCATGCTCACGGCACCACATCCGCCCCGCCTGGTCTTCCGCGGCCAGCATGCGGCAGGCGTCGGCGAGGGCCGCGTTGAAGGCGGGGAAGCCGGGCGCGGACGCCAGAGACGCTTCATAGATCTGGGTGACGAACAACGGGCGCAGGGACATGGCGGCTGTCTAGCCCAAGGCGCGGGGGATCAGAAGGGCAGGGCGGCTTCTCCACGCAGCACCGCTTCCGCCTCCGCCGCATGCTTGCCGCCCGACCGGTCGTGAAGCACCAGCGGCGGCAGCAGCCGGAGCGGCGCCCTGCCGGTTTTGATGGCCTGCACCAGCACCCGCTTGGCCGGCTCGTCGGCATAGGGATGCACCGGACGCACCGAGAACGATCCCGCCGTCTCGCCCAGCAGGGCCAGCAGGTCGGCCAGCCGGTCGGCGCGATGAATGACGACAATTCGCCCGCCCTCTCGTACCGCCTTCAGCAGGAACCGCGTCCACGCCCCCAGCCCGTCGTCGGCCATCCACGCGCCGTGCTTGCCCGCCGCCGGCGCCCGAAGCGCGCCTGGATCATCGAAGAAGGGCGGATTGCTGAATACCCGGTCGAACGGCTCCAGCCCCAGCGCGCGGAACCCGGCCGCCACGTCGCCGGCGACGATGTCCGCCTCGACCCCGTTCAGCGCCGCGTTCTCCCGCGCCAGCGCCGCCATGGCCGGGTCGCGTTCGACCCCGGTCAGAATCACCCCCGGCGCGCGCGCCGCGACCTGCATCAGCACCGCGCCGGCCCCGCATCCCGCCTCGAGCACCCGCTCTCCCGGGCGCGCGTCGACCGCCGCCGCCAGCAGCGCCGCATCCATGCCGGCGCGATATCCCTTGGCGGGCTGGCGCAGCCGGACGCGTCCGCCCAGAAGGGCGTTCTCGACGATGTCTCCGCCTTGCGGAACGAACGGTGCGACGGTCACGCAGCTTGACCCTTCATGGCCCGATCACCATTGTGCGCCGCGACGCCGCCCTGCAAGCGGCGGCTGGATTTTCAGGCGTGATCCTCCCCCCGCGCCGTGCCCATGAGTTCTCCGTTGGACGCTGTCACCGTCGCCGAGTCCCGCCCCAAGGGAGACGTTGAACCGCTGGTGCGGTTGGCGAAGCGCGACATGGCCGCCGTGGACGCCCTGATCGTCGAGCGGATGCAGTCGCAGGTGCCGGTGATTCCCCTGCTGGCCGAGCATCTGGTCTCGGCGGGCGGCAAGCGCCTGCGCCCGTTGCTGACCGTGGCCGCCGCTCGGGCGTCGGGCGCGGTCGACGACATCGACGCCTCTCGCAAGCTGGCGGCGGCGGTCGAGTTCATCCACACCGCCACCCTGCTGCACGACGACGTGGTCGACGGCTCCAACCTGCGCCGCGGCAAGACCGCCGCCCATCTGATCTGGGGTGCGCCGTCCAGCGTGCTGGTCGGCGACTTCCTGTTCGCCCGCGCCTTCGAGCTGATGGTCGAGACCGGCCAGATGCGCGCCCTCGGCATTCTCGCCACAGCCTCCAGCGTCATCGCCGAGGGCGAGGTGCTGCAGTTGACCCGCGCCCACGACCTGAACCTCGACCAGGACACCTATCTGCGCATCATTTCGGCCAAGACCGCCGAACTGTTCGCCGCCGCCGCCGAGGCCGGGGCGGTGGGGGCCGGGGCCGACGAGACGGCGGTGCAGGCCCTGCGCGCCTACGGACTGAATCTCGGCATCGCCTTCCAGCTGGCGGATGACGCTCTGGATTACGGCGGCGCCTCCGCGACCCTGGGCAAGAACGCCGGCGACGACTTCCACGAGGGCAAGGTGACCATGCCCCTGTTGCTCGCCGCCGCCCGCACGCGCGGCCGCGAGGACGCCTTCTGGGACCGCACCATCAACCAGGGACAGCGCACCGACGACGACTTCCGCCGCGCCCGCGAACTGATCATCGGCACGGGCGCGATCGGCGCCACGCTCGACACCGCCTGGGACTACGCCGCCGCCGCCCAGACGGCGCTGAAGCCGCTGCCCGCCGGCGAATGGCGGGATGCGCTGGAGCAGTTGGCCGACTTCGCGGTCAGCCGGGCGGCCTAGCGCAGGCTCGCGCAGAACCGCTGGATGCGCCGGCAGGCCTCCTCCAGCACGCTCTCCGAGGTCGCATAGCTGATGCGGAAATAGGGGCTCAGCCCGAACGCCGAGCCCTGCACCACGGCGACGCCCTCGGCGTCCAGAAGTTCGGCGGTGAAGGCGTCGTCGCCGTCGATCACCGCCCCGCCTTCGGTCGTCTTGCCGATCAGTCCCTCGATCGAGGGATAGACGTAGAAGGCCCCTTCCGGGACGGCGCAGCGGATGCCCGTCGCCTGATTCAGCATCGACACCACCAGGTCGCGCCGCGCCTCGAAATGCTTGGCCCGCTCGGCGATGAAGTCCTGCGGCCCGTTCAGCGCCTCGACCGCCGCCCACTGGCTGATCGCCGACGGATTGGACGTCGTCTGGCCCGCCACCTTGCGCATCAGGTCGATCAGCGGCTTCGGCCCGGCGCCGTAGCCGATGCGCCAGCCGGTCATGGCGTAGGCCTTGGACACCCCGTTCACCGTCAGCGTTCGGTCGTACAGGTCCGGCGCCACCTCGGCGATGGTCCGGTAGTCGAAGTCCCCGTAGATCAGGTGCTCGTACATGTCGTCGGTCATCACCCAGACCTGCGGGTGGCGGCGCAGCACGGCGGCCAGCGCTTCCAGTTCCGCGCCCGTATAGGCCGCGCCGGTCGGGTTGGACGGCGAGTTCAGGATCAGCCACTTCGTTCGCGGCGTGATCGCGCCCTCCAGCGCCTCCGGCCTGAGCTTGAAGCCGTCGGCCTCGTGCCCGACCACCGTCACCGGCTCGCCCCCGGCCAGCAGCACCATGTCGGGATAGGACACCCAGTAGGGCGCCGGCACGATCACCTCGTCGCCCGGCGACAGGGTCGCCACCAGGGCGTTGTAGATCACCGTCTTGCCGCCCGGGGCGACATGGATCTGGTTCGTCTCGTACTTCAGGCCGTTCTCGCGCGCGAACTTGGCCGCCACGGCCGCCTTCAGCTCGGGGATGCCGTCGACATCGGTGTATTTGGTCTCGCCGCGGCGGATGGCGGCGATCGCCGCGTCCTTGATGTTGTCCGGCGTGTCGAAGTCCGGCTCGCCGGCGCCCAGTCCGATCACGTCGCGCCCCTCGCGCTTGAGTTCCCGCGCCCGGGCGGTCACGGCCAGGGTGGCCGAGGGCTTGACGCGGGCGAGGGCGGCGGACTGCAGGCTGGACATGGCGACTCCGGGGAAGGATCCGCAATCCTTACGCAGTTGCGAAAGAGCGATCAAATCCCGATGGCCGTCGTCAACCAGAGAACGACCAGCGGCAGCACGATCAGCGCCGCGACAGCAGCCCAGGCGGCTATAATCCAATGGCGCCGGCGCCGCCCGGCCCGGTCTTCCGCGTTTTCCGCCATTGCCATGCCTCGTGACGTGGGTGAGGCTCGCAGCCTGGCCTGTGCGGCGGCTGAGCGGCATGAGCAACTCCTGAGGTCCTGCTGAAAAATGGCGCCCGGCGGCTTTCGCTTCGAACGCTTTTGTCTCGATCCCCGCGACCGCCAGCTCAGGCGGGATGACGTGCCGGTGGAGCTGAACGCCCGTTATCTCGACGCTCTGGTCCTGCTGGTGCGCGAGCAGGGCGCGCTGGTCTCGAAGGACCGCTTTCTCGAGGAGGTCTGGCGCGGCGTGCCGGTCACGGACGAGGCGCTCACCCAGTGCATCAAGACGCTCCGGCGCCGGCTGGGCGACGACGCCGCCAATCCGCGCTTCATCGAGACGGTGCCCAAGCACGGCTACCGCTTTATCGCGCCCGTCGAACGTCTCGACGATGAACCGGGTCCCCGGGCGATCGCAGCAACCCGCCCGGCGCCGGACCTCCCGCCGCGCTATTCCTGGCGGCGGTTTCTCCTGCTTGGCGGAGCGGGGATGATCGGGGGCGGGTTCGCCGGCGTCTTCGGCGGCCTGTTCTATGGTTTCGCCGGGGCGTCGCAGCCGCTGCAGCCGGGCATGGGCGAGATCTCGGTGCTTCTCGTCCTCGTCTGCCTCACCATACTGGTCGGGCTGATGGGGGGCGCCGGGGTCGGCTTCGGGATCGCGGCCGCGGGCTTCGCGCCCGGTCGCTCCGCGGTCTGGCCCATAGCCGGCGGCGCTGTCGGAGGGCTGCTCGTGGGCGGCTTCACCAAGCTGCTCGGCCTCGACGCGTTCAACCTCCTGTTCGGCCAGTCGCCGGGCGAGATCACCGGGGGCCCCGAGGGCCTGTTGCTCGGCGGCGCGGTCGGCCTCGGGGCCTGGCTGGGAAGCCTCGCTGCGGGCGCGCCGTCGCTCCGGCGCGGCATGGCCGCCGCGGGTCTGGCCGGCGGCGCGGCGGGCGCCCTCATCCCCTTGCTGGGAGGCCGGCTGATGGCCGGCAGCCTTGATCTGCTCGCCCGCCGTTTCCCGGACTCGCGCCTCCGGCTCGATCCGATCGGCGGCCTGTTCGGCGAGAGCGGCTTCGGGCCGGTCAGCCAGGTGGTGACCGGGGGACTGGAGGGGATGCTGTTCAGCGCCTGCGTTGTGGGCGCGATGATCCTCGCCCGGCGCAGCCTGACCGGGAGCGATGCGCCGACCCTGCAGGGCTGGACGGCTGCCGGCGATCATCGGGCATACGGCGCAACGCCAGCGCCGCCAGTCCCGCCAACGCCGCGGTGACGCCCAGGGCCGCAAGCCGCGCCACCAGCGGATCGAACGCCGCCACCGACGGCCTGGCTCGCGCCGAGAACCGTCCGTGGACGGTATGACCGCCCTCGGCGGGCCCGAACAGATTGTCCTCCTGGCCCGGTGGCTGGACCTCCTGGCTGAGCTGGGCGTCGTAGCCCTCCCTGGCCAGGTAGCGGTCGAGATACCCCGGCGCCAGTGCGGCGCCGGCGATCAGCTTCAGCGTCGGCCACCCGATCCACACCTCGCGCGGAACGTCCCGCGAGGCCCGCCAGACGATGTCGGCGATGGCCTCGGGCTGGAAGATCGGCGCCACCGGCTGTGGGCGGCGCGGGAAGACGGTCCGGGCCCAGTCGAACTGGGGCGTGTTCACCGCCGGCAACTGCAGCATGGTGATGCGGACGCCCGACGTCTCGCGACGCAGTTCGCTGCGCAGGGCGTCGGTGAACCCGCGGACCGCGAACTTGGCGCCGCAATAGGCCGACTGCAGCGGAATGGCGCGGTAGCTGAGGGCCGACCCGATCTGGATGATCACGCCGGCGTCGCGAGGCCGCATGTGGGTCAGCGCCGCCATCGTCCCGTGGACGCAGCCCAGATAGGTCACTTCGGTGACGCGCCGGAATTCCTCCGCCGACATCCGCGAGACCGGCGCGTACATGGTCACCATGGCGTTGTTCACCCACACGTCGATGCCGCCCCACCGCCGCGCCACCTCGTCCGCGGCCGCGGAGACCGCCGCGGCGTCGCTGACATCGGCCACAAGGGCGAGGGCCTGGCCGCCCGCCGCCTCGATCTCGCGCGCCGCAGAGTCCACGCCGTCGCGGGACCTCCCGAGCACGGCCACGCGGGCGCCGCCCCGGGCGAACCGCAGGGCGATGGCCCGTCCCACGCCGGCCGAGCCTCCGGTGATCACGACCGAGCGGTCGTCCTGACCGTTCCCCGCCGGCCTGTCCGTGGGCGCCGTGCGGGACATCAGTGCGTCAGCCCCGCCAGGATGTCCCGGGCGCGTTCGCCGAAGTCCGCGGTCAACGACCACGGGCTCGGCTGCCGGACAACGTGCAGGGAGCCCTGTTTGTCGAGCACCTCGTAGTCGCTGCGTCCGTCCGGTCGGCGGAAGAAGCGAAGGCTGACCACGGCCTCGGCGACGCGCATCCTCGAGAGGGTGATCTCCGGCAGCCATGGCG
Source organism: Brevundimonas sp. (assembly GCF_035626975.1). GTDB lineage: Bacteria > Pseudomonadota > Alphaproteobacteria > Caulobacterales > Caulobacteraceae > Brevundimonas. Next base: position 37,908 of record NZ_DASPMQ010000031.1, on the reverse strand, counting down.
GCAGCTGCGGGTCGATGAACAGCATCTTCAGGGGCGCATAGGGCTGCAGCCCGAGCAGGGCCTGGAGCAGGGTGTAGGGGGTCGTCGCCGACCAGGCCTGGGGCGCGTTGGCGGCCGGATAGACCGCCGGGAAGGGATGGTCCGCATCCCGCGCATGTCCGCAGATGCACTCCGGCAGCCGGTAGTGGTCGAACAGCGCCGCGGTCTCGAACTGTGCGCGGCAGATCTGCTCCACACGATTGTGGCAGCCGTAGCGATAGGCCCCGACCGCGAACGGGCCGTGCTCCACCGGCCAGACCGTTCCGCGATGATAGGCGTACGGATTGTACGACGGATGATCGGAGGACAGGGTGCGAACCCCCCATCCGCTGAACATGTCGTCGGCGAACAGGCGATCCAGCGTACGTGTCACCAGCGACGTGTCGGCGATCCCCGTCGCCACGCAATGCAGCGCGTTCGAGCCGATCGACCGGACCTGGCGTCCGTCGGCGTCGAGGGCCATGGCGAAGCTGCCCTCGTCTTCCATCCAGAAGGCCGCGTTGAACCGCTTCTTGAGCTCCGTCGCCTCGTCGGCAAGGCGTTTCGCCTCGTCCCGGCGGCCGAACCACCACAGGACCTCGGCCAGGTTCAGCTTGGCGGCGTAGGCGACGCCCTGTTCCTCGCAGGTGGCGATCGGCTTTACCGCCTCCGAGCCGTCGGCATGCACCAGCGCGTCGCCGGAGTCCTTCCAGCCCTGGTTCTCCGTCCCCATGATCGAGCGGGTCCGGTAGTCGAAGAAGCCGTCGCCATCCCGGTCGCTGCAGTCGTCGAGCCATTTCAGCGCGGAGATGGCCGGTTCGAGGAACGGCTCGACCTGCGCCTTGTCGCCGGTCCAGTGCCAGAGCTGGGCGACCACGAACGGATAGAAGCCCGAGGTGGTCAGGGAGCCGTAGCTGCGCCCCTGCGGCGTGAAGTTGAGGGCCGCCAACGGTCCTGTATGAGCCTCATGCAGCATCCGCCCCGGCTGCTCGTCGCGCCAGTCGTCCCGCGCCCGGCCCTGACGCGCCGCGAGCACCGGCAAGGTTCCGCGCATCAGGCTTGTGGACACCGGCGCGGCCTCCCAGGCGGCGGTCAGGGTGTCCCGGCCGAACAGCGCGACATAGAGGGGAAGGCCGGCCGCCACCGTCCAGGCATGGTCCCCGACATCGAGATCGAACAGGCGCAAGGCGGCGAGGTCGCGTTTGCCCTGATCGAGGGCGCCGACCACCACCGGGGCCAGGGTGCCGCTCTCGCCGCTCGAGAACCTCGTGGCCTCGTCGAGAAACACGGCCGTGCGGCGTTCGTACTCGTTGTCCGGCGCGACGAATGACCGGCATCCGTACATCGGCGGCAAGGCCTGGTCCTCGATCCGCGGCGTCAGGTCCACGCAGCAATGCCAGCGCTCGCGGGGCTCGAGGTGGATGGAAAACCGGATACGGCCGCCCTTGCGGCGCGGCGGCGTCGTGGCGTTGGAGAAGCGTATCCCGAGCCCGCGCCGGATGCGGGCCTCTCCCGCCTCGCCCTGGTGGGCGTAGCGGCGCCTGGCCTCATAGGTCGTCGTCAGCTCCCAGGTCTGGTCCCCCGCGGCCCAGACGGAGGACTTCCGGCCCGTCTGCCGGCGGTCGCCGCCGGTTTCCGAGGAGTCGGCGAAGTCGGACTCCAGTTCGAGCGTCAGCTCCAGCCTGACCGGCCAGCGCGCGAAATTCGTCAGGTCGACGTCCTCATGCATGCCGTCGCCCAGATAGCGCGAGAGCCTGAGTTCCACCGCCTCCTGGGCCGCTCCGGAGATCGGGTCGCGCTCCTTCTCGATCTCGCCCCCCGGTGCCGGAACGATGAAATAGCCCAGCCAGGAGCGCTGATCGACGTTCGAAGCCGAGACGGCCTGGGGTTCGACTCCGTCGATCAGGTATCGGTAGCGGGACAGCAGCCGGGTCTCGTGGACGAACAGGCCCCGGTCGAGCTGGGGAGCCAGCACGCCGTTGTCGTCGGTGGCCAGCACCGTGCGGCCGCTGCTGACATGGTTCGTGCCCGGACGGACGCGCAGGCGGATCAGGGAACGGTCGGGCAGATCCGCACGCGGGGTCTGCCCTGGATCAGCAGCGATTTTTCGCCGGCGGCTCACCGATCGGCGACGCCGACACGGCCGCGGTACACCATCTCCCAGCCCATCCAGCCGTTGAACAGCAGCAGCAGGGTCACCACCAGCGAGAGGCCGAGGCCCATCGGCACGACCGCGGCGGCAGGGTCGCCCAGCCGCAGGATCAGGTTCCACAGTTCGAGCAGCACGGCCGTGACATTGCCCACCAGGTGAAGCCAGGCCGGACGCAGCGCGCGGATCGCGCGGCTGCCCAGAAAGTCCGCCAGTCCCGCCAGAGCCGCAAGCGCCGCCATGACCAGGCCGGCCCCGATCAGCCACGCAGCGCCGCTGGCGAAGAACGCATTGCCGGTTTGCCAGTAGGCGACGTCCGCCGCGAACGCTCCGACAAAGAAGGCAATGGGGAAGGGGATAAGCATCGGGTGGATCGGGTGGCCCGCGATCTTCGCGGTCGTCTTGGGGTTTTCCAGGGACATCGGTTCGTCTCTTCAGTGACTGCGATGAAGACAGTCGGCGCCATCCTCGACCCAAGCAGAATGGGCGACGCGCGCAGTCCGTTTGCGTCATGGCGGCAACGCCCGGAAAGCCCGGCTGTTCCGGGGCCGCGGTCGCGGTCACGGTGAGCCACGGCCGGCCCTCGCCCTCGCCGACTTGGCCGCGGGATGTTAATCGCGACCTCATGGGCCGCATCCTCGACTTCATCCTCAACATGGAAGGCCGCCGCTGGCGGGCGGCGCTGGCGACGGCGCTGTTGCTCGGCGCCACGGTCGCCCTGTTGATGATCGGCAAGAGCCAGCTCGGGCTGGCGGCCGAGGAGAAGCTGGAGGCCTGGCTGCAAGGCTACGCCGGCAGTCCGTGGGCCTTCGCGGCCACCGTCATCCTGTTCATCGCCGCCGCCTTCATCGGCGCGCCGCAGTTCATCCTGATCGCCGCCTGCGTGGTCGCCTTCGGACCGTGGTCCGGCTTCCTCTACAGCTGGGCGGCGACCATCGCCTCGGCGGGCGTGACCTACTGGCTTGGGCGAGGCCCGACGGCGCGAATGCTGGATCGCTTCGGCGGCCGCACGCTTCACCGCCTCAAGGGCTTCGTCGGCAAGAACGCCTTCTACGCCAGTTTCATGATCCGCAACGTGCCGTCGGCCCCGTTTATCGTCGTCAACATGGCCTTCGGCGCCACCCGCGCCTCCTTCCCGGCCTACCTGTTCGGATGCGCGCTCGGCGTGCTGCCCAAGACCGCGCTGGTGGCCTTCTTCGGCGGGGCGGTGGCGGCGGCCGTGAGCGGAGACGGCGTCTGGACTTCACTGATCCTGGCCGGCGTCGCGGTGGTCTGGCTGGGCCTGATGCTGGGCGTCCGCGAACTGGTCAGGCGACGCGAGCGCGCGGCCGGGGCGCCGGACTGAAAAGCGTGGCTGACGGGAACGTGAACGGTCCCGGCGCGGATAGCGGCGGCGGCGGGCTTCGACGGCTCGCATGGGGCTTGTAATCCCCCCCGCACAAGGGCAAACGGGCCGGAAGGTCGGTCAGGCGATAACGATCAGGAGGCGGCGCGTGTGGGGATACGCGCGGCCGGGCGTCGCCGAAGCGGATCGAGACAGCGAACGCCCATTCCAGGCCCGAACGAACGGTATCCCGAACCCATGTTCTCCAGCATTTTCGGCGCGATCTCCAACGATATCGCCATCGACCTCGGCACCGCCAACACCCTGATCTACATGAAGGGCAAGGGCATCGTGCTGAATGAGCCCTCGGTGGTCGCGCTCCGCAATGTCGGCGGCCGCAAGATCGTCCACGCCGTGGGCATCGAGGCCAAGCAGATGCTGGGCCGCACCCCCGGTCACATGGAAGCCATCCGTCCGATGCGCGACGGGGTCATCGCCGACTTCGAAGTCGCGGAAGAGATGATCAAGCACTTCATCCGCAAGGTTCACAACCGCAAGGGCTTCGTGAACCCCAAGGTCATCGTCTGCGTGCCGTCGGGCGCTACCGCCGTCGAGCGCCGCGCCATCAATGATTCCTGCCTCAACGCCTCGGCCCGCCGCGTCGGCCTGATCGACGAGCCGATGGCCGCGGCGATCGGCGCCGGCCTGCCGATCCACGAGCCGACCGGCTCCATGGTCGTCGACATCGGCGGCGGCACCACCGAGGTGGCCGTGCTGTCGCTGTCGGGCATCGTCTATTCGCGTTCGGTCCGCGTCGGCGGCGACAAGATGGACGAGGCGATCATCTCCTACATGCGCCGCAACCATAACCTGCTGATCGGCGAGACCACCGCCGAACGCATCAAGAAGGACATCGGCACCGCCCGCATCCCCGCCGACGGCGAAGGCCTGTCGATCGACGTCAAGGGCCGCGACCTGATGCAGGGCGTGCCGCGCGAGGTCCGCATCTCCGAGCGCCAGGCCGCCGAGGCGCTGGCCGAGCCGGTGACCCAGATCGTCGAGGCTGTGAAGGTCGCCCTGGAGGCCACTCCGCCGGAACTGGCGGCCGACATCGCCGACAAGGGCATCATGCTGACCGGCGGCGGCGCCCTGCTGCGCGGCCTGGACGCCGAGATCCGCGATCACACGGGCCTGCCGGTCTCGGTGGCGGACGATCCGCTGTCCTGTGTCGCCATCGGCTGCGGCCGGGTGCTCGAGCATCCGCGCTGGATGAAGGGCGTGCTCGACTCGGCCCTTTAAGGCTCAGTTCTCAACACCGCCTCAAATCGCTGTCATCCTTGGCGTCATCGGGGATGCGGCGGTTTCCAAACGGCCCGGATTTTGCGATAGGCTCGGCACATCGGCAGGGGGCGTCCCGCTGATTCCCTTTTTCTGAGGAAGGCGCGCCGTGGCGTTTCGCGACGGACCGTTCGAAAACATCAAGGTGCCGCTGGTCTGGACCGCGGCGGTCACGGTCGTGATCGCCGCCATCGGCTGCGTGCTCCTGCTGATCAGCGACGCCCGGGCCCAGAATTCGCCCTACCAGCCGGTGCGCGCCGGCGTCGAAAGCGTCTCGGGTCCGGTCGGCGGCGTGTTCGCGGCCCCGGTGCGCTGGTTCGGCCACGCCTCGGACTATGTCGGCGGCTATTTCTTCGCCGTGTCCGAGAACCGCCGGCTCAAGCGCGAGCTGGCCGAGCTGCAGCCGTGGCGCGACCAGGCCATCGCCCTGAAGAACGTCAACGCCCGTTACGAGGCCATGCTGGGCATCCGGCCCGAGCCGCCGGTGGCCATGCGCACGGCCCGCTCCATCTCCGACACCCGCGGCCCGTTCTCCAACGCCCGCCTGCTCGACGTCGGCGCGGCCAGGGGCGTCAAGGTCGGCAATCCGGTGATCAACGAGCACGGGCTCGTCGGCCGCATCGTCGGGACCTCATCCAACGTCAGCCGCATGTTGCTGCTGACCGACGTGGCCAGCCGCACCCCGGTGCTGGTCGACCGCACCGACGCCCGCGCCCTGCTGACCGGCGACGGCTCGGGCAATCCGCGGCTCGAGTTCGTGCGCGGGGTCGGCTCGGTCCAGGCCGGTGATCGTATCCTGTCCTCCGGAGACGGCGGCGGCTTCCCGCGCGGCGTGCCGATCGGGGTCGCGGCCAGGGGCATCGACGGGTCGTGGCGGGTCAAGCTGTTCAGCGACCGCGGAGCCATCGACTACGTCCGTGTCATGCTGTTCGAGGATTTCGGCCAGCTGATCGGCGCCGACGACCTGAACGCCCCGCCCCTGGCCGCGCTCGACACCCTGGCCGAGGCCACCGCCGCCCAGACCACGGCCATCACCGACTCCGCCGCCCGCCGCGCCGCCGCGCGCGAGGCCGCCGCGACTCCCCCGGCCGCGACCCCAGCTCCGTCGACGGCCCAGCCCGTCCAGCCGCCGGCCCAGCCGGCGCCGGGAGGGACCGAATGAGACGCCCCGTCGCGGTCCGCGTCGTCGGGCCGATGCAGTGGATCGTCTATCCGGCGCTGATCTCCGTCGCGGCCACCATCGTCCTCCAGACTCCCGTCGAGCTGTTCGGCCTGCACCTGCCCGAGCCGGTCATCCCCATGGTGCTGGCCTTCGCCTGGCCCTTGATCCGGCCATCGGTGCTCGCGCCCATGGTGCTCGTCACCCTGGGCCTGGCTCTCGATATTCTGACCTACGGCCCGCTCGGCCTGTGGGGCCTGACCTTTCTGGCCATCTACAGCATCGTGCTGGCGTCGCGCAGCTTTCTGGCAGGCCAGGACACAGCGGTGCTGTTCGTCTGGTACGCCGCCTGCTGCGCCCTGGCCTTCCTGCTGGCCTATGTGGTCATGGCGTTCATCGCCCCGACGCCGGCCAGCCTGATCTCCGTTTTCCTGCAGTTGCTGCCGACCCTGCTGCTCTTCCCGTTCGCGCATCGCCTGATCGAGCGGTTCGAGGACGGCGACGTGAGGTTCCGATGAGCTCGGAACCCTCCATCTTCTTTTCCGACACCAACGAGCGGCAGGGCTCCTTCCTGCGCCGCACCTTCGTGCTCGGCGGGCTGACCACGCTCGGCGGCGTCGCCCTGACCGCCCGACTGGCCCAGCTCCAGGTGATCCAGGCGGGTGAATACGCCACCCTGGCGACGAACAACCAGTTCAACTTCCGCCTCGTGCCGCCGCCGCGCGGCCGCATCCTCGACCGCAACGGCGTGGTCATCGCCGGCAACCGCCCCAGCTTCCGGGTTCTGGTCGTCCGCGACGAGACCAAGGACCTCGACCAGACCCTCGACCTGCTCGGCCGCCTGCTGCCGGACACCCTGGAACGCCGCCGCGCCATCATCCGCGATGTGAACGCCGCCCCGCGCTTCAGCCCGGTCCCGGTCAAGAGCGACCTGACCTGGGAGGAGTTCGCCCGGGTCAACCTCTACGCCAACGAGCTTCCCGGCGTGATGGCCGACATGAACGAGGCCCGCTACTACCCGTTCGGCGGTTCGTTCGCCCATGTCATCGGCTATGTCGCCAAGCCCAACGACCGCGACATCAAGGCCATCGAGGAGCGCGGCGAAAAGGTCCCCGAGATTCTCTTCAACCCGGGCTTCCGCATCGGGCGCCAGGGCGTGGAGAAGGCCTTCGACACCGACCTGCGCGGCGAGGCCGGCGGCAACCGGGTCGAGGTCGACGCCCGCGGCCGCGTGGTGGCCGAGGACATCGGCGGTTCGAAGCCGGCGATCCCCGGCAAGGACGTCACCCTGACGCTCGACGCCGACGTGCAGAACCGGGCGCTGGAGGTCTATGGCGAGGAGTCGGGCGGCTGCGTGGTCATGGACGTCCGCAACGGCGACATCCTGTGCATGGTCTCGGCCCCGTCGTTCGACCCCAACCTGTTCGTCGGCGGCGTGCCCGGCAAGATCTACAACGCCCTGCGCGACTACGAACGCAAGCCGCTGCTGGACAAGGCCATCTACGGCACCTTCCCGCCGGGCTCGACCTTCAAGATGACCACGGCCCTGGCCATTCTCGACGCGGGCATCGACCCGACCGAGCGGGTGACCTGCACCGGCGGCTATCGCTACGGCAACCGCACCTTCCGCTGCTGGCGGCGCGGCGGTCACGGCTCGATGGACATGCACAACGCCATCAAGAACTCGTGCGACACCTATTTCTACCACATGTGCAACCGCGCCGGCATCGACCGGATCGCCCGGGTGGCCGAGGATCTCGGCTTCGGCCAGGCCTATGAGATCGGCATCGCCGGCCAGTCCAGCGGCACCGTCCCCTCGACGAAATGGAAACGTGACTACACCGCCCGCACCAAATGGGACGACGATGGAACCTGGTATCCGGGTGAAACCCTGTCGGTGTCGATCGGGCAGGGGGCCCTCGAGGTCAACGCCCTGCAACTCGCCGTCATGACCTCGCGCATCGCCAACGGCCGCAAGGCGGTGCAGCCACGTCTGGTCAAGGCCGTCGGCGGCAGGGAGCGCGCGGCCGCGCCGGCCTTCGCCGATCTGCCGTTCAGCAAGGAGCACCTCGACATCGTTCGCGGCGGCATGGCGGCGGTGGCCAACGACGTCACCGGCACCGCCTACCGGGCCTCCCAGCTCGGCCTCGGCGACATCCAGATGGCGGGCAAGACCGGCACCGCCCAGTCCCGCGACTACGGCTCCGGAGCGCGCGGGCCGCGCGACGCCGTCTGGACGCGCCGCGACCACGCCCTGTTCGTCGCCTTCGCGCCGCACGACGCGCCGCGCTACGCCATCGCCCTGATCATTCAGCACGCCCCGTCCGGGGGGGCCGCCGACGCCGCGCCCAAGGCGCGCGAGATCATGAAGACGGTCCTGCTCAAGGACCCCGACATGCGCGCCCGGATCGAACGGCCCCTGCCGCCCGAAGCCGTCGCGCCCATCGGCGCCGACGAGGGCGAGGCCGGCGCCGCGCCCGGCGGGGAGGTCACCGGCGCCGCCGCTGCGGAAATCGCCCCGCCCGCGCCGCAACCCGCGCCGACCGCCGCGACCGGCCCGCGTCCCTACCTGCCGGAGCCGCGCCGATGACCGCTTCCGCCCTGACCCGTCCCGGCGAGCGCGACCGGCTCTCGACCAAGATCGCCGAGCTGGACTGGCGGCTGGTCGGCCTGCTGTGCGCGATCGCGGGCGTCGGCGCGGCGATGCTTTACTCGATCACCGGCGGCGACTGGCAGCCGTGGGCGGCCAAGCACCTGCTGCGCTTCGGCGCGCTGCTGGTGGCGATGCTGGCGCTGGCGATGGTGCACCCGAAATGGTGGTTCCGCGCCGCCTATCCGCTTTACGGCCTGCTGCTCGTTCTCGTCCTGATGATCGAGTTCACCCCGCTCGGCTATACGGCCGGGGGCGCCCGGAACTGGCTCAACCTGGGCTTCATGCGCATCCAGCCCGCCGAGTTCGTCAAGCTCGGCCTCGTTCTGGCGCTGGCCCGCTGGTACCACAATCATTCGGCCCAGGACGCCCGCTGGTCGTGGAAGCTGCTGATCCCGGCCGGGATGATCGGCGTCCCCTTCCTGCTGGTGGCCAAGCAGCCCGACCTCGGATCGGCGATGGTCATCGGCCTGACCGGCGCCGCCGTCATGTTCGTGGCCGGCCTCAGCTGGCGCGTGATCGCCGCCGGGGCGATCGCGGCCGCGGCCATCATCCCGCCGTTCGTGATGTTCGGCATGCATGAATACCAGCGCAACCGGGTGCTGACCTTCCTCAGCCCCGAGAATGACCCGTCGGGCACGGGCTACAACATCATCCAGTCCAAGATCGCCCTCGGGTCTGGCGGATTGCTGGGCAAGGGCTATGGCCTCGGCAGCCAGAGCCAGCTCGAATTCCTGCCCGAACGGCATACGGACTTCATCTTCTCGACGGTGGCCGAGGAATTCGGCTTCGTCGGCTCCTTCACGGTTCTGGCCTGCTACGTTGCGGTGATCCTGATCGCCCTGCGTATCGCCTCGCTGGCCCACAGCCATTTCGGCCGCATCGCCGCCGCCGGGATGACGGCCTTCTTCGCTCTGTTCGTGCTGATAAACGGCGCCATGGTCATGGGCCTGGCGCCGGTGGTGGGCGTGCCGATGCCGCTGCTGTCCTACGGGGGGTCGTCGATGATGACGGTGATGATCGGCTTCGGCCTGGTTCTGTCCACCCGGGTGCATCGCTACGCCGAACTGCCCAAAGGCCACGGCCTGTTCTGATCGGCGTTTTCAGGCGTTAGGTTCGGTCATGACCAAAGCCAAAGCCAAAGCCGATTCCGCCGCTGCGAGCCCCGACGCGCCCGTCGTCGCGCCCGCCTCGCTGTTCTCCGATTGCGGCGACGCCCCATGCCCCGAGCCGGTCCTCCCGGCCGCCTCGCCCGAACAGACCGCCGCCCTGACCGACGGCGTGCGCATGCGCGAGAACCCGGCCGAATGGGCCTTCGTCCGCCTGTCCAAATTGATCGAGGATTTCGAGAAGGGCCTCGACCGGGACGAGGAGGTCGGCGCCCGCATCGTCGGCCTGCCCGGCGACGGCACGATGTCGATCGACGACATCGGCTTCTGGGGCCCGGACTTCATCCTGTTTCTCGGCAGGAACGCCGACGGCCGTCCGGTCCGCCTGATCCAGCACTACGCCCAGATCAACGTCCTGCTCGACGTGCGCAAGAAGCCCGAGGAACGCCCCGCCCGCCGCATCGGCTTCCAGCTCTCCGAAATGGTCGAGAAAACCAATCCGAAGTAGGCGGCTCCTCCGATCGGGTCCGTCGCTTCAGTCGAGCGACCCGGCATACGGCAGGGCGTCCACCGGCCCCTCGAACGCGATGAACAGCACGCAGGCTTCGCTGCCGACGCAGGCGGCCCGATGCGGCGCTCCCGCGGGCCCGTAGGCGTAGGAGCCCGCCCTCGGGATGGTCTCTGGCGCGTCCCGGTATTTGACCGTCATCCGACCGGCGGCGAGGACCATGCGCTCGGCGCTGGAGTGGGTGTGGGCGGGCAGGGCGACGCCGGCGGGCACGCGCAGGAAGACATCGGCGTTCGGCTGCCCCGGATCACCATGCAGGACCGCCAGTTCGCATCCCCCGGCGAAGATCGGAGGGCATGGCGACCAGTGAACAGCCGCGTCGTCCGGCGCCACGGCCAGCGGCCTCTCCGGCGTCGCCGACGATCCGGTCGCCAGCAGGGCCGCCGTGATGAGCAGGTATCTTTGGGGGGCGATCATCGGTGTTCCTCCTCGAACTGATCCGCGCGACGACTGTCCGTCGAAGGACAGGTCGGGAATAGTTCAGGAACTGAACCGACGTCGGTCGTCCGCTAGAGCCCGGCCGCCCAGTCCGTCGCCCGCACCAGGCTGTCGACGATGCCCGGCTCGGTCGAGGCGTGGCCGGCGTCCTTGACGATGTCCAGCTTCGCCTCGGGCCAGGCGCGGTGCAGCGCCCAGGCCCCCGAGAGCGGGGTCACCACGTCGAACCGGCCCTGCGCGATCCAGCACGGGATATGCCGGATGCGGCCGATGTTCTTCAGCAGCCAGCCTTCCTCGGGGAAGAAGCCGCCGTTGGTGAAATACCAATTCTCGATCCGCGCGAAGGCCACGGCGAAATCGGGTTCGGCGAACTTGTCGGGCCGCGCCTCGGGCCCCTCGACGCTGACCGTCTCACCCTCCCAGCTCGACCAGGCGATGGCGCAGCGTTCCCGCTCCGCCTGATCGTCACCGATCAGCCGCTTGTAATAGGCGCCCATCAGGTCGTGCCGCTCGTCCTCCGGAATCGGCGCGACGAACCGCTCCCAGGCGTCGGGGAAGAGGTTCGAGGCCCCTTCCTGATAGAACCAGTGCAACTCGGGCCGGGTCAGCAGGAAGATGCCGCGCAGCACCAGCGCCGCCGCCCGCTCGGGATGGGTGATGGCGTACGCCATGGCCAGGGTCGAACCCCAGCTGCCGCCGAACACCACCCATTTGTCGACGCCCAGCAGCTCGCGCAGCCGCTCGATATCCTCGATCAGGGTCCAGGTGGTGTTCTCTTCCAGCGACGCGTTTGGCCGGCTGTTGCCGCAGCCGCGCTGGTCGAACAGCACGATGCGGTATTTCGACGGGTCGAAATAGCGCCGCATGCCCGGATTCACCGCGCCGCCGGGTCCGCCGTGCAACACCACGACCGGCAGACCCTGGGGGTTGCCGCATTCCTCGTAATAGATCTCGTGAACGCCGCCGGTCGGCATGAAGCCTGTGGCGTAGGGTTCGATCTCGGGGAACAGGTCGCGGCGGGACGTCTCGGGCACGGGGAAGGCCATACGGTACTCGGTCTCGTTTCGTGGCTGTCAGGCGTGGGTCGTTTGTGTCGGCAATGCGGCAAGAGCAATCAAAAGCCAAGCCGGATCGACGTCAGATCGAGGAAGGCTAGCCGACAGAATCTTGCACGTCTGCTATTCGGCCGCCATGACCGCCGCCCAGCGCGTAGCTTTGCAGTATGTGTTGCTCTTCGGCGCCAGTGGTGTGTCCCTCCCGTTTGCAGGCCTTTGGTTTCGCGCGCAGGGGTTGAGCGGAGCCGAGATCGGGACCCTGCTGGCGGCTCCGATGCTGGCCCGCGTCGTCACCGGTCCCTTGCTGGCGGTGTGGGCGGACGGCTTCCGCCGCCGTCGCACGCCGATCGCCCTGCTCGGCCTGGCCATGGCCCTCGGCTATGGCGGCGCCGGCCTGGTCGAGGGATTCGCGGCCTGGGCCGCCTGCTGGTTTCTCGGCGCGACGGCCGCCGCCGCCCTGATCCCGCTGACCGACGTCCTGACCCTGCGGCTGGCGGCGCGTGACGGTTTCAGCTTCTCCGTGCCGCGCGGCTGCGGCTCGGCCGCCTTTGTCGCCGCCAACGTCGGCATGGGCGCCTTGCTGCTGACCGCCCCGGTCAACGTCATCATCCTCTGGACGGCCCTGACCGCCCTCGGCGCCGCCGCCGTCGCGGCCTTCGCCCTGCCGCCCGAGCCGGTCGCCGACGGGGAGGTCCTGGCGGGACTGGAGCGGTTCCGCGGCGTCGGGCGCCTGATCGCCGATCCGGTGTTCATGACCGCCATCTTCGCCGTCGGCGCGGTGCAGGCGGCCCACGCCTTCCAGTACGGTTTCTCGGCCATCCTGTGGAAAACCCAGGGGATAAGCGAGGCGGTGACCGGCCAGCTCTGGGCCTTCGGCGTCATCGTCGAGATCGGGCTGATGTGGCTGTTCGAACCGTGGCGCCGTCGCGTCGGCGTCGGGCCGTGGAGCCTGCTGATGGTCGGGTCGGCCGCCGCGGTGCTGCGCTGGAGCGCCATGGCCCTCGCTCCTCCGCTCTGGCTGCTCTGGCCGTTGCAGGCGCTGCACGCCCTGACTTTCGCCGCCACCTTCCTGGCCGGGGTGCAGATCGTCGAGCGGCTGGCCCCGCGCGACAGCCAGACCGCCGCGCAGACGCTGGGCTCGGTGCTGTCCGCGGGATTGCTGATCGGCCTGGCCACGGCCGCGTCGGGCCCGCTCTACGATCGCTTCGGCGCCGGCGGCTACTGGGCCATGGCCGCGATGGCCGCCGCCGGCCTGATCGTCGCCCTGCCGTTGCGACGAAGACTGGGATCCGCTCTAGCCGGCGCGTGAACGGGGCAGGGGCGACAGGTGGCGGGCCATAGCCTGGGCGGCGGTCTTCACCGCCCGCGTCACCGCCGCGTCGCCCTCGCCTTCCGGCGCCCGCAGCAGGCCGATGGCCGGAGTATCCACCCCCTCCTCAAGATTGGCCAGCACGCTGTAGAGCAGATAGCTGCCGACGTCGTCCTCGGCGTCGGACGAAGCGTCCGCGATCAGTCCGGCCTCGTTCAGGGCTCGCACCATATCGGCGACGGGGGCCGTGGCCCTGGCCACGCTCGGTCCGACCCGGTTCATCCGTCCGGCGCCGTCCAGGGTCCGGTTCTCCGCGCGAATCTGCACCCGGAAGCCGTCGCTGCGCCGCGTCCGGCCCACCAGCAGCAGCGCCCGCGTCCGCCCGTCGCTCAGGTGGGCCGACAGGGTCGAGGCCAGGATGTCGGGGTCCGCCGCCGGCACCGCCACGGTGCGCGCTCCGGCCGGGCTCCACGGCTGACCCGACAGGTCCTCGATCGGGTCCCACGCCGCCTCTTTCGCGTCCCAGGCGCAGATGACGATCGCCGGCCGGTGGTCCGACGACGTTGGGTCCGTGATATCGACCATTGACCGTGCCTGTCCGTGACAAAAGCGTGACGTCGAACCGTGTCGACAGGGCGACCGATCCGTCAAGCCTTATTGGTCGGCGCCGGTCAGGCCAGATCGCCGATCGCCGCGTCCAGCAGCATGAAGGCCCGGCCGCCGTCCGACGTCAGCCGTCCCAGAACCCCCGGGCCGTCGTTGGCCGCCGCCCGTGCGGCCAGCTCGCGCGAGAAGGCCCGCACATAGGTCTCGGCGTCCGTGCGCAGGTCGGAGTCGGTCAGCACCCGGCGGGACACGCTGCGCACCGCCGCCGGCGCGACCCGCCGCACGATCTGGCGAGCCCGCTCGGGATCGCCGCCCGCGACGGCCTGGGCGGCCTCCTCGACGCGGGAGCGGGGCAGGAGGGCGTTCGGATCCACGCCCATCCGGCGGATGGCGGCCGTGATCCGGTCGCCCAGCGCCTCGTTGTCGGACGCCGGCATGACCGGCGTGTCGAGATCCAGCGGCGGTTCGGCAGCGCCCTGGTCTTCCAGGTCGCTCCAGCCCAGCCGGTCCTTCTCCGGCTGGTTCGGAACGGCCGCCCCGGGCATGGGCTCCAGTTTCAGCCGCCCGCGAAGGCCAAATCCGCGCGCCTCCTCGGACCGCTCGGGCCGCGTGCGTTGCGGGGGCTCCGGCTCGGGAGGCGTGCTCGCGGCCAGGGCCTCGCGGCGGCGGGTCGTCGGGCTGTCGCCGGAGACCACGCCCATCAGCCGGACGGCCTCGGTCAGCATGTCGTAGTTGCGCCGCACCCGCTCCTGGAAGCCCGCGTCCAGCGCCTCGGTGTCGGCGGCGGCCTTTTGCGAGGCGGCCGACAGGGCGGCGAGACCTTCCTCGACCGAGGCGCGCACGGCCTCGACCCGCTTCTGGGCTTCCTCGGGCAGGCGGGCGGCCCGCGCGTCCAGGTCCTCCATCGCCTCGTCGATGCGGGCCAGGGCGGCGTTCATACGCTCGACGGTGCTCTCGAGTCGCTCGATCGCGTGCTGGCCGGCCTCGTCGACCAGGCCGCTGGTTTCGGTGACGATGCGTCGGGCGCTGTCGACCCGCGCGTCAGCGGCCTGATCGGCCTTCTGCGCCGCGTCGAACAGGGCCTCGCCGAGGCGGTCGGCGCGAACCTGGGCCTGTTCGGCGGCTTCCGCGGCGGCGAGGCGCGAGTCCTCGGCCGTGGCCTGCAGCGCGGCCAGCGCGCGGCGGGTCTCCTCGACCAGGGCGTCGCGCGCCTCGGCCGCCAGCGTCTCGAACTTGTCGAGCGCCAGCTTGGTCGCGCTGTCGAACCCGTCGGCCTCGCGCGCGGACATCTCGACCAGGGCGCGGAACTGGTCGGTGGCGGCCTCGACGAGGTCCTTGATGCTTTCGGTCGTCCGGGCCGAGGTCTGGCCCAGTTCGTCGGTGACGGCGCGGGTGGCGGACAGCTGCTCGGTCAGCTGGGCGCGCTGGCTCTCGACCTGGGCCGAGAAGTCCTCCTGATCGGTGCGCAGGGCGTAGGCGGCGGTGACGAGGGCGGCGCGCTGCTGGCCGAGGCCTTCCTCGACCGACTGGATCTGTTCGGCGACGCCGGAGCCGGCGTTCTCCAGCCGCAGGGTCTGGCGGGCCAGATCGTCGGCGGCGACGCGGGCCGCGTCCTGGGCCTCGCCGGCGGCGGCGGCCAGGTCGGCGGCGCGGGCGGCGAGGGCGGCCTCGGCCTCGCGCAGCTGCGTCTGGGCCAGGTCGGAGGCGTCGACCACCATGCGCGACTGCCGTTCGACCGCGTCGATCACGCCGCTGGCCTGGCTGTCCAGCTGGACGCCCAGCGTCTGCATCTGATCGCGTTCGTGACCGAGCTGTTCGGTCAGCCGGCGCGCCGTGCGGCCGGCCGTTTCAGCGGCCTCGTTCAGTCGCGTGGTCTCCTGCGCCAAGGCCTCGCGCAGCAGCGTCATGTCGTTCCGCGCCCGCTCGGCGGCGAGCGAGGCCTGGTCGATGTCGTTGCGCAGCGAATGCAGGACCTCGCCGGTCTGCTGGGCCGCCAGCGCCGTCGGGGCGATCAGCGCCTCGGAAAGGCTCCGCGCCCGGCGGGTTTCCGCCGCCAGCCCGGCGCCCAGCCGCACCGCGTGGGCCAGCATGATGGCGAGGCCGGCCGGGGCCAAGGCGATCAGGGCGTAGACCGCTATGCGCAGAGGGTCGAGATTGACCGCGCCCGAACCGACTTCGAAGGCCAGCCACGCCGCCACGCCGCCGATCCACAGAGCCGCCGAGACGCCGGCCAGCAGATAGGCGTGTCGCCCGGACGGCGCCGGTTCGGCCGGGCGCCGGGGCGGCGCGGGCGCCGGGGGCGGATCATAGGCGACCGGCGGCGCATCCGCGGACTGGCCCGGTTCGGGCGTGAGGGCGGGGGCCAGTACGACGGCCTCGCGCCTTGCCGCCTCGGCGGCCCGCTGCTCGGCCTGGCGGCGCTCCTCGGCGAGGCGGCGGCGACGGCGTTCGGACATGGGGCGCTCGGCCGCCGGCTCGGGCGCCGGCGCCGGCGCTGGCTCGGGCATGGGTTCGGGCGGGAGGTCCGGCACGGCTTCGAACTCGGCCAGGGCCGCGGCCTCCGGTTCGGGGTCGGTCAGGTTCAGCGGCGGCCGTTGGCGGGACTTCATGAGGCGGCGATCTCGTCAGGATGCGACGTCGCGCAGCCGGGGCGCGCGACCCGTCAGGACCCTAGCGGCTCATTCGCGGCGCGCAAAGGCGAGCACGGACAAATCCGGCGCAAGCGTCAGCAGTCCTGCTTGTGTTCGGTCGCGGTGAACGCCGTGGCGGCCGGTGTCTCGTCGCAGTCGCGGACGCGGTGGATCTCCCGCTGGGATTCCTGCGGGGCGTCGAGCTGCAGGCCGAACTGCGACAGCGCCGCGGCGGCGAGCATGGCGACGAAGCCGATGATCATTTCGATCAGCGCCTGCATCGCCGACCTCCCCCATCCAGAGTTACCGGTGCCTTATGCCCCCGAAACGGTGTTCCGGCAATCGGGAGCGTATTACGCGGCGGGTCGGCATGGATGAGCATGGAACGGAACACGCCGGTGCGCGTCCTGTAAAGCTTGGGGCGCATGCCGCCGTCATGCGAATCGGTCAGGCTGGTGTCATGAGCCTTTCGGCGGACGAACGGATCGGGCCCTGGCTGACGCCGGGGCGGAACTGCTGGCGGGTGGAAACCGCCGGCCGGTTCGCCGTGCTGATGGAGAACGCCGCCTATTTCGAGGCGCTCCGCTCCGCCCTGGGCAAGGCGCGGCGTTCGGTCGTCATGCTGGGCTGGCAGTTCGATCCCCGCACGCGGCTGGACCCGGAAACCCTCCCCGACGACCATCAGGCCCAGGTCGGACACCAGTTGCGCATGCTGGTGAAATCCCGGCCGGAGCTGGACGTCAGGCTGCTGATCTGGAAATCGCCGCTGCTCATCGCCGCGTCGCAGGGCTTCTATCCCCATCGGGCCCAGAGCTGGTTCCGCAGGCGGACGGTGGAGTTTCGTCTCGACAATCCCGGCCCCCCGGGCGCCTGCCACCATCAGAAGGTGGTCATCATCGACGACGCGGTGGCGTTCTGCGGCGGGGGCGACATCGCCACGGACCGCTGGGATTCCGCCGAGCATCTGGACGGCGACCCGCGTCGCTGCCAGCCGTCGGGCCTGATCCCGTCGCCGCGGCACGAGGTCATGTGCGTCATGGACGGGCCGGCGGCCCGCGCCCTGGGCGATCTGGCGCGGGAGCGCTGGTTCCGCGCGACGTCCGAGCGGATCGTCGCGGACGAGCCCGGGGAAGACCCGTGGCCGGAGGGCGTGGAGCCCGATCTGTTCGACACGCCGGTCGCCATCGCCCGAACCGAACCGGCCTGGGCCGGACGGGCCGAGGTGCGCGAGAACGAGACCCTGCACCTCGACGCCATTCGCCGGGCGCGTCACCTGATCTATCTGGAGAACCAGTATTTCACCTCGCCGAGGATCGCGGCGGCCCTGGCCGAGCGCCTGTCCGGGCCTGACAGCCCCGAGGTCGTGCTGGTCTCGACCGGGGGCAGCCCCAGCTGGTTCGACCAGATCACCATGGACACCGCGCGCTCGGAGGTCCTGTTCCGGCTGGAACAGGCGGACACCAACAACCGCTTCTTCGCCTTCGCGCCGCACACGCGGGGCGGCGAGCGGATCATCGTGCACGCCAAGGTGTCGATCTATGACGACGAGGTGCTGCGGATCGGCTCGACCAATCTGAACAACCGCTCCTTCGGCTTCGACACCGAATGCGACGTGGCGGCCGCGCCGGGGACCGAGGCGGGGCGCGCGGCCATCCGGCGGTTCCGCCACCGCACCATCGGCCACTGGATCGGCGAAAGCGCCGCGGAATTCGCGGCGGCCGAGGCCCTGGTCGGATCGGTCGGGGAGGCCATACATCGCTTCGACACCGGCCGGATGCGGACCCTGGGCGCGACGCCTCCGTCCGCGGTCGAGCGGTTCATCGCCGAGTTCCAGCTTGGGGACCCGACCTCGCCCGCCGACGCCTTCCGGCCGTGGAAGCGGCGCAGTCCGTCGCAGCGAAACCGGCCGCGGATCAGCTCCTGATCTCGAAGTCCACGACCAGGGGCAGGTGATCCGACGCCATGCGGGCGAGGGGCGAGAACGGCGCCATCACGCCCGTCACCACCAGCTCCGGGCTGGTGAAGCAGTGGTCGATGCGGATGGCGGGAAAGCTGGAGGGGAAGGTCTTCACCGAGGGCCGCAGACCCAGCGCGCGCTGACAGTCGGACAGCCGCCGGGCCAGCGCCTGATAGGGCCGGGTGATCGAGGTGGCGTTGAAGTCGCCGGTCAGCAGGGTGGGGCCGACGCACGACGGATGACCCAGCCACCCCTCGCCCAGCAGGGCGGCGGCCTGCAGCCGCTGTTCGCGCGGCACGAGGCCCAGATGGGTGTTGATGACGTTGAGGTTCACTCCGTCGAAATCGATGGCCGCCCACAGCGCGCCCCGCGGCTCCAGCCCCGGCACGCCGCGGATCGTCGGCAGCGCCCCCGACTTCACCAGCCGCTCCGGCCGCAATGTCAGGATGGCGTCGCCATACTGTTCGGCCTCGACCTTCATGGCGGCGTGAAAGTGAAAGGTCATGGCCAGGCGGTCGGCGATCGCCCGGGCCTGGTCCACGAGCCCCGTCCGGGCGCGGCCGACGTCGAGCTCCTGCAGGCAGACGATATCCGGTTCGTGCTCGGCGATGACCGCGGCGATCCGCCCGACATCCAGCCTCCGGTCGACGCCGACGCAACGGTGCACATTGTAGGTCAGCAGGCGGGGCATGAGGTCCTGGGAACGGGCCGAAACGCTCTGAGGCGGTCGGGCTAGGCCATTTCAATCAGGAATGCGACCCCCATGGACCGCGTTCCGGTCGCCTGTCAGATCACGACCAGCCGGTCCGGAACCTCGTTGGGATTGGCGGGATGCGGGGGGAAATGCTCCGCCAGGACCGCCCCGCACAGCCCGATCGCGGCCTCGAAGCCGGCCGCCGGATCGTCGCGCTTGAGTCCCTGGGAAAGCGCCGCGGCCGCGTCCCCCCAGACCGACTGATCCACCTTGTCGTGAATGCCCTTGTCGGCGACGACCTCCACCTGATGGTCGGCGAGAGCGGCGAAGATCAGCACGCCGGTGCGCGCCTCGGTGACGTGCAGGCCATGGGCGAGAAACTGCTGCACGGCGGCCTCCCGGACGCGAGCCCGCCGGATGGCGCGGGGCGTGATCCACCGTGTGACCGCCGGCAGCCGGGTGATCAGATAGACGCCCAGGAACAGGACGGCCTGGATCACGGCATAGGCGCCCAGGGCCTGTCCGACCGAGACGTCGCGCGCCGCCAGATGGGCCGCTTCCCAGCTGTCGGCCATTCCGGGTATCCACGCCGGATCGAAGCCGACGGGGATCAGGCCGAGCGGCAGGATCAGCGCCGCCGCCGCGGCCCAGCCCAGCGAGACGTCGCGATACGACGACACGCGCCGCGCCAGCACGCAGAAGATTTCGCCCGATGTGCGGGCTTCCGCCGCCGCGATGGCGGCCGCGATCCGGTCATGGGCTTCACGTGTGAGATCGGTCACCATCCGCCGGACGCGCCCCCGCCGCCAAAGCTGCCGCCGCCGCCGCCGAAGCCGCCGCCGCCTCCCCCGAAACCGCCGCCCCCGCGACCGCCGCCGCGCATCGCTTCGGCCGCCGCCCAGATCAGGATCGGCGCCAGGCCGGAACCGCGCCGGCGACGACCGCCCCGGGCCAGTCCCCCGATCATGGAGATGAACATCAGGCCGAAGATGACGCCGATGAAGATCACGGGCCCGGCCGGGACGCCGGCCTTCGGTCTGGCGGCGGCGGCGGCCCGCGCCTGCGCTTCCGCCGGATCGAGCCGCAGCTGCCGGTCGATGGCGTCAACGCCCTGCTCGATGCCGCGCTCGAAATAGCCTTCGCGGAAGGACGGAAGGATCTCGTTGTGGATGATCAGCGCCGACAGCGCGTCCGTCAGCACGGGCTCCAGGCCATAGCCGACCTCGATCCGCACCTTGCGTTCCTCGGGCGCGATGATCAGCAGGACGCCGTTGTCGTCGTCCGCCTGGCCGATGCCCCAGGCCCGTCCGAGCTGATAGCCATAGTCCTCGATTTCGCGGCCATCGAGGCTGTTGACCGTCACCACGACCAGCTGGTCGGAGGTATCCCGCTCGAGGGCTTCCAGCTTCGCGGTCAGCGCCGCTTCCTTTTCGGGCGTCAGAAGCCTCGCCTGGTCGACGACCCGCCCGGTCAGGGTCGGGAATTCAGGCCCCCGCGCTGATTGAGCGACCGCGATCTGTGCGGAAGCCAGCCAGACGCCGGTCAGCAGGGCGACCAGCAACGCCGCAAGACGGCCTGGCCAGGGGGACGTGGACGAATTCACTGCGCGGGCGGAGCCGCGCCGGGCGTCGTCGGCGCGGCGGCGCCGCCGGGCCGGGCCGGGTTGATGGCGTCGAAATTCACGGTGGGCGCGGTCTGGGCGGCTTCCGTCGCCGTGAACAGCTGCATCGGGTCGGACCCCGCGTGGATCGTCTTGGCCCAGATCACCGTCGGGAAGGTGCGCAGCGAGGTGTTGTAGTCCCGCACCGCCTCATTGTAGTCGCGCCGGGCCACCGCGATGCGGTTCTCGGTGCCCTCCAGCTGCGATTGCAGGGCGATGAAATTCTGGTTCGACCGGACTTCCGGATAGCGCTCGACCACCAGCATCAGGCGCGACAGGGCCTGGCTCAGTTCGCCCTGGGCGGCTTGGTAGCGCTGGAAGGCGGCGGGATCGTTGAGGGTCTCGGGCGTCACCGTGACGCCGGTGGCGCGGGCCCGGGCCTCGATGACCTGGGTCAGGGTGGTGCGCTCGGCGATCGCCGCGCCCTGCACCGTGGCGACGAGGTTGGGGATCAGGTCCGAGCGGCGCTGGTATTGCGACTGCACGTCGGCCCAGCGGGCCTGGGCGGTCTCTTCCTTGGTCGGGATGGCGTTGACGCCGCAGCCGGCGGCGGCCGGGGCCAGGACCACCACGGCCGCGATGGCCGCCATGCGGGGGTTCAAGGGAATCATCGACGTCTCCTGACAGGCTGCGGCCCTGAATGGATGACTATCAGGGGTTAGGCCCTGCCGTTCAAGCGTCCAGCGGTTCCGGCGGCACGCCGGCGGCGCGGCAGGCCGCGGTGTAGGTGTTGGCCAGCAGGCAGGCGATGGTCATGGGTCCGACGCCGCCCGGCACCGGGGTGATGCGTCCGGCCACCGCCGCGGCCTCGTCGAACGCCACGTCGCCGACGACCCGGGTCTTGCCCTCGGCCGCCTTCACCGGATCGCGCGACGGAACCCGATTGATGCCGACGTCGATCACCGTCGCGCCGGGACGGATCCAGTCGCCGCGGATCATTTCGGGGCGGCCCACGGCGGCGACGAGGATGTCGGCGGTGCGGCACAGGGCCGGCAGGTCGCGGGTGCGCGAATGGGCGATGGTCACCGTGCAGCTCTCGCCCAGCAGCAGTTGCGCCATCGGCTTGCCGACGATGTTGGAGCGCCCGACGATGACCGCGTTGAGGCCGGACAGGTCGCCCAGCTCATGCTTCAGCAGCATCAGGCAGCCCAGCGGCGTGCAGGGGACGAGGCCCGGCAGGCCGACCGCCAGCCGCCCGGCGTTGACGACGTGGAAGCCGTCGACGTCCTTGTCCGGGTCGATGGCCCCGAGCACCGCCGCGGCGTCGATATGGCGGGGCAGGGGCAGCTGGACGAGGATGCCGTGGATGCCCGTGTCGGCGTTCAGCGCGGCGATCAGCTCAAGCAGCGTCTCCTGGTCCGTGTCAGCGGGCAGGCGATGGGTGTCGGATCGCAGCCCGGCCCGCAGGGTGGTCTCGCCCTTGTTGCGCACGTAGATCTGGCTGGCGGGATCGTCGCCCACGATGACCACGGCGAGGCCGGGCTTGACCCGGTGCGCCGCCTCAAGGCGGGCCGACGCGGCGGCGACGCGCTCCACCAGGCCGGCCGCGAAGGCCTTGCCGTCGATCAGGGTCGCGCGGGCGGGTTCGGCCGTCATGGTTTCGGCTCCGGTCGTCAGGAATCGTGCGGTGAGCGCGATTTACAGACGGCGCGGTTCGGCGTCTATGATCGTGGCCGCAATCAGGGGGACCGCATGCGCCGTCACACCATTCTCGCCGCCAGCAGTCTGGCGCTCGTCCTGGCCGCCGGCCCCGCGCTGGCGCAGTCGGCCGCGCCGCTGGCCGTGGGCGCCACGGTCGAGGGATCGATCGGGGAGGGCGACCTGACCGAGGCCGAGGACTCCTGGCGCTACGACGACTACGCGATCAGGGCCCGGGCTGGTCAGCGGCTCGAGGCCATTCTGCGGTCCGGGGCGTTCGACGCCTATCTGGAGGTGTTTCCCGAAGATGCGACGGCGGAGGCCCTGGCCTCGGACGACGACGGCCTGGGGGAGGGCACGGACTCCCGCCTCCGCTTCACCGCCCCGACGGCGGGAACCTATATCCTGCGCGCCCGGCCGCTTTCCGGGCTGGAAGGCGGCGCCTACACCCTGAGCCTGGCTGAGCGGCCGCCGCCGCCCCGCGCCCCGCGTCCGTCCGGCATCCGCGTCGGACAGACGCTGCACGGGGAGCTGTCGAACCGCGATCCGGAAACCGACGACGGGCTCCCGTACGACGCCTTCAGTTTCAGGGCCGGGCAGGGCGATCGCATCGCCATGGCCCTGGACAGCGAGGCGTTCGA
Source organism: Brevundimonas sp. (assembly GCF_035626975.1). Classification (GTDB taxonomy): domain Bacteria; phylum Pseudomonadota; class Alphaproteobacteria; order Caulobacterales; family Caulobacteraceae; genus Brevundimonas. The sequence continues at coordinate 14,965 of NZ_DASPMQ010000031.1, read as the reverse complement.
TCCGGTGCTCCGCGTCGGACGGATGGAGGACGGCGCCTTCGTCCAGCTGGCGGAGAACGATGACGGCTCCGACAGCGGCCTTAACTCGCGGCTGATCTTCACCGCGCCCGACAACGGCGAATACCTGATCCGGGTGACGCCGCTCAATGCGGCCGACGCCGGCGCCTACAGCCTCGGCCTGCAGGAAGGACCGCCGCCCGTCGCGGCCCAGTCGATCGCGGTCGGAGCGACCGTCGAAGGCGAACTGACCGAGAGCGACGGCAAGAGCGAGAGCGACACCCCGGCCGACGCGTACCGGTTCGAGGGCCGCGAAGGACAGCGCGTGCGCATCGACATGACCTCGGAGGATTTCGACACCTATGTCGAGCTGTTCGACGAGAACCGCGTTAGCCTGGACGAGGACGACGACGGCGGGCCGGAAGGCACGGATTCGCGTCTGACCTTCACCCTGCCGCGCACCGGCTCGTACATCGTCGAGGCGCGGGCCTTCTCGGAGGCTACGGGCGACTACAGCCTGTCGATCACGGAGGTCGAGCCGGACCGCGCGCCGGACAGCATCCCCTTCGGCGCCAGCCTGCAGGGCGAGATCGGCGAGAGCGACCCGCGCGACGATGAGGACCGCGGCTACGACGCCTTCACCTTCTCCGGCCGCGAGGGCCAGAGGATCCAGGCGATCATGCGGTCCGGCGACTTCGACACCTTCCTGCAGGTCGGCAAGGCCGACGGCGAGTTCTCCGCCCTGGCGTCGGACGACGACGGCCTGATGGAGGGCACGGACTCGCGCCTGAACTTCACCCTGCCGGAAGACGGCGACTATGTGTTGCGGGCTTCGCCCCTGGGGTCGGACGCGAAGGGGCTCTACGCGCTCGAACTGATCGACCGCGGTCCGCAGCCGCAGCCGGGCAGCGTCTTGGTCGGCGCGACGGCCTGGGGCGCCCTGACGGAGACCGACGCGACCACCGACAGCAACAGCCACTACGACGCCTACCGCGTCACCCTGCGCGAGGACGAGAAGCTGCTCATCACCATGGTCTCGAACGACGTCGACAGCTTCCTGACCGTCGGGCGCGAGAAGGAGGACGGCGAGTTCGAGGTGCTGGGGTCCGACGACGACGGCCTGACCGACACCCACGCCAAGCTGGAATGGACCGCGCCGGAAGACGGGACCTTCGAGATCCGCGCCGGGGCCTACCAGCAGGGCCAGACGGGCGCCTACGCCCTGACGGTCGAGAAACAGCCCTGATCCCACCGCGACCGGCGGAGTAAGCGTTTGACCGACATCACCGCCCGCAAGGACCAGCACCTCGACGTGATCCTGGCGGGGAAGGCCCGGCACGGGCGGGACAGCGGTTTCGCCGACATCCGGTTCGTGCACGAGGCCCTGCCGGATCTCGACCACGGCAAGATCGACCTCGGCGCGGACTTCCTCGGCCGGCGGCTCAAGGCGCCCCTGCTGATCAGTTCGATGACCGGCGGGCCGAGCCGCGCCGAGGCCATCAACGCCCGGCTGGCCGAGGCGGCGCAGCATCTCGGCATCGCCCTGGCGGTCGGGTCGCAGCGCGCGGCGCTGGAGACGGAGGGCGCGACGCCGGGGCTGGACATGGCGCTGCGGCTCAAGGCGCCGGACACCCCCATCCTGGCCAATATCGGCGCGGCCCAGCTGACCCGCGGCTTCGGCGTCGACGAGGCCCGGCGGGTGCTGGACATGATCGCCGCCGACGCCCTGATCGTGCATCTGAACCCGCTGCAGGAGGCCTGCCAGCCCGAGGGCGACCGCGACTGGTGGGGCGTCGGGGCGGCGCTGGAGGCGCTGGTCAAGGCGCTGGACGCCCCGGTGCTGGTCAAGGAAACCGGCGCCGGCATCTCCGCCGCGACGGCGAAGCGGCTGGTCGAGATGGGCGTCGCGGGCATCGACGTGGCCGGGGCCGGCGGCTCGAACTGGGCGACCGTCGAGGGCGAGCGGGCCACGGACGCCGGCGACAAGGCCCACGCCGCCGCCTTCGCCGACTGGGGCATTCCGACGGCGCGGGCCATCGCCGAGGTCCGGGCCGCCTGTCCAAAGACGACGATCATCGGCTCGGGCGGGGTGGCCGACGGCGTCGACGCCGCTAAAGCCATCCGGCTGGGCGCCGACATGGTCGGTCAGGCGGCGGGCGTGCTGGCCGCCGCCACCGTCTCGACCGAAGCCGTGGTCGAGCATTTCCAGACCGTGATCCGCCAGCTGCGCACCGTCTGCTTCTGCACCGGCTCGGCGAACCTCACCGCCCTGCGCCGCGCGCCGCTGCAGGATCAGGCCGACGGGAGCAGGTCTCCGGCGAAGGCGCGGTAGCGACCGCTTCTGACCCCGTCCGTCGCCCGCGCGATGTCCGGCGCGAAATAGTGGTCGCTGCCATAGGCCGCCGCCGCCTCGCGCACCACGGCGAAGACCTGTTCCAGCACCGGCGATGAGGTCAGCGGCCGGTGGAACTCGATCCCCTGCGCCGCCGCCAGCAGTTCGATGGCCACGACGGCGGCGGTGTTCTCGGCCATGTCGAGCAGGCGGCGCGCGCCATGGGTGGCCATGGAGACGTGGTCTTCCTGGTTGGCGCTGGTCGGCACCGTGTCGATGCTGCACGGGTGCGCCACCATCCGGTTCTCGGCCACGAGGGCGGCGGCGGTGACCTGGGCGATCATGAAGCCCGAGTTCAGTCCGCTTTCCTTCACCAGGAAGGCGGGCAGGTCGCTCATCTTCGGATCGACGAGGATCGAGGTCCGGCGCTCCGAGATATTGCCGATCTCGCACAGCGCCATCGCGATCATATCCGCCGCGAACGCCACGGGTTCGGCGTGGAAGTTTCCGCCCGAGATGACGTCGCCCTCGTCGATGAAGACCAGCGGATTATCGGTCACGGCGTTGGCCTCCCGCGCCAGCGTGGCGGCGGCGTTGTTGAGCACGTCGAGCACCGCGCCCATGACCTGCGGCTGGCAGCGCAGGGAATACGGGTCCTGCACCTTGGCGCAGTCGTGGCGGTGGCTCTCGCGGATGGCCGAACCGCTCATCAACTCGCGCAGGCGGGCGGCGACGGCGATCTGGCCCGGCTGGCCGCGCAGGGCGTGGATGCGCGGGTCGAACGGCGCGTCGGAGCCCTTGAGCGCATCGACGGACAGCGCCCCGGCGGCGATGCCGGCCGCGAAGGCGGCCTCGGCGGCGAACAGGCCGGCCAGCGCCAGCGCGGTCGAGCACTGGGTGCCGTTGAGCAGGGCGAGGCCTTCCTTCGGGCCCAGCACGATGGGCTTCAGCCCCACGGTGGCGAGGGCGGCCTCGGCCGGCAGGGTCTCGCCGCCCACGCGCGCCTCGCCGACGCCGATCAGGACGCAGCTCATATGCGCCAGCGGGGCGAGGTCGCCCGAGGCCCCGACCGAGCCCTTGGACGGGATGCAGGGCAGGACGCCGCCGTTGACCATGGCGATCAGGGCCTGGAGCGTCTCGCGGCGGATGCCCGAGGCGCCCTTCGACAGCGAGGCGATCTTGAGCACCATCAGCAGGCGGACGACGCGGTCGTCCAGCAGTGGCCCGACGCCGCAGGCGTGGCTCAGCACGAGGTTCTTCTGCAGGGTCTCGAGGTCGGCGGTGGCGATCGAGGTGTTGGCCAGCAGGCCGAAGCCGGTGTTGACGCCATAGACGGTCCGGCCCTCGGCCACGATGGCGGCGACCACGGCCGCGCCCTTGTCGACGGCGGTCCACGAGGCGGGGGCGAGTTCGACCGTGCAGGGCGCGTCGAGGACCGCGCGCAGCTGGGCGAGAGTGAGGGGAGATTGGCCGAGGGTGAGATGGGTCATGCTGTGGCTCGGCAAGGCGTTTCAGCGATCGGTAAGGTCAGGGTGGCGTGGGGTCCGGGAGGAGACTCCGTCAGCCCCGGGAACTCCGAATAGGGCAGCGCCGCTGTAATGCTGGAGTTGGCTGGTACTCGAACCTGGCAGCCCGGGCAGTAGCCGGTGTTCTCATCGCGGATCGAGAAACGCCTGCCGTCGTCCTCGACGTAGACTCGCTCCGACGCAAAATCCAGCTGGCCCCCGCGTGTCGGCCAGAGGTCCGAGGCGATGCAGCGGTCGTAGCCTGAGGGGTTCGCGAGCGAGAGACGGAAGGCGGTTTCGCCGGGTTCGACGCTCAGGTCCAGTGGCGGCCGATTCGCGATGACGGGCAGGGATGCGCAGGCCGACAGGACGACCAGGGCGCCGGCGATGATCGGGAGATCTCTAGCGGTCATTTCAGGCTCGGCAAGTTGAGGCCGTGCTCTCGGGCCGCCTCCTTCGCGATCTCATAGCCGGCGTCGGCGTGGCGCATGACGCCGGTGGCGGGGTCGTTCCACAGCACCCGCTCCAGCCGTTTCGCCGCCTCCGGCGTGCCGTCCGCCACGATGACCACGCCGGAGTGCTGGGAATAGCCCATGCCGACCCCGCCGCCGTGGTGCAGCGACACCCAGCTGGCGCCCGAGGCGGTGTTGAGCAGGGCGTTGAGCAGCGGCCAGTCGGAGACGGCGTCGGAGCCGTCCATCATCGCCTCGGTCTCGCGGTTGGGGCTGGCCACCGAGCCGGAGTCGAGGTGGTCGCGGCCGATGACGATCGGACCCGACAGTTCGCCCGAGGCGACCATGTCGTTGAACATCAGGCCGGCGCGGTGGCGGTCGCCGAGGCCGATCCAGCAGATGCGGGCGGGCAGGCCCTGGAAGGCGATGCGCTCGCCGGCCATGTCGAGCCAGCGGTGCAGGCCGGCGTTGTCGGGGAACAGCTTTTTCATCGCCGCGTCGGTCTTTCGGATGTCGTCCGGATCGCCGGTCAGGGCGGCCCAGCGGAACGGACCCACGCCGCGGCAGAATAGCGGGCGGATGTAGGCTGGCACGAATCCCGGGAAGTCGAAGGCGTTCGTCACCCCCTCGTCGAAGGCGACCTGGCGGATGTTGTTGCCGTAGTCGGTGACCGGAACCCCTGCCTTCTGGAAATCGAGCATGGCCCGGACGTGGACCGCGCAGGACTGGCGCGCCGCCTCCTTCACCGCCTCGGGATCGGACACGCGCCGGTCCTCCCATTCCGCGACCGTCCAGCCCTGCGGCAGATAGCCGTTGACCAGGTCGTGGGCGCTGGTCTGGTCGGTGACCAGATCGGGCCGGACGCCGCGCTTCACCAGTTCAGGCAATACATCCGCCGCATTGCCCAACAGGCCGACGGATATCGGTTTTTTGTCCGTCTTGGCTTTCTCGATCAGGGTCAGGGCCTCGTCCAGCGTCTCGGCCATGACGTCGAGGTAGCGGGTCTTGAGCCGCATCTCGATCCGGCTTCGCTGGCATTCCACAGCCAGGCACGACGCCCCGGCCATGGTCGCGGCCAGGGGTTGCGCCCCGCCCATGCCGCCGAGGCCGGCGGTGAGGATCCACTTGCCCGACCAGTCGCCGCCATGGTGCTGGCGCCCGGCCTCCATGAAGGTCTCCCAGGTGCCCTGAACGATGCCCTGGGTGCCGATGTAGATCCACGAGCCGGCGGTCATCTGGCCGTACATCATCAGGCCCTTGCGATCGAGCTCGTTGAAATGCTCCCAGGTCGCCCACTTCGGTACGAGATTGGAGTTGGCGATCAGCACGCGCGGGGCGTCGGCGTGGGTGCGGAAGACGCCGACCGGCTTGCCGGACTGGACCAGCAGCGTCTGGTCGGGCTCGAGCGCGCGCAATTCGTCGACGATGCGGTCGAACGACGGCCAGTCGCGCGCGGCCTTGCCGATGCCGCCGTAGACCACCAGGTCCTCGGGCCGCTCGGCCACCTCGGGATCGAGGTTGTTCATCAGCATCCGCAGGGCGGCCTCGGCGGCCCAGGTCTTCGCGGTCATCTCGAGGCCGCGGGGGGCGCGGACGACGCGGGCGTTGGAGGCGGTCATGATCAGGCTCGCTGGCTGAGTGCGAAGTCGCGGGCGGCGGTGAGGACGTCGCGCAGGGTGCGCGTGATCGGCGCGGCGCGGGCCGGGTCGAAGGGCGTGGGCCAGGTCGCGGCGGTCGCGGTCGCCGGCTCGTCGATATAGCCCCGGGCCGCCAACTCCATCTGGATGGCGTGAACCCCCGTCTCCGGCCGGCCGTAACGCCTCGTGGTCCAGCCGCCCTTGAAGCGGCCGTTGACGACGTGGCTGTCGCCCGAGGCGACGCAGGCCGCCTCGACCGCGGCGGTCAGGGCGGGGGCGCAGGTGACGCCGCCGTTGTCGCCGATGTTGAACTGCGGCAACTGGCCGTCGAACAGGCGCGGCACATGCGAGCGGATCGAGTGGGCGTCGTAGACGACGACCGGGCCGTTGGCCGCCAGCCGCTCGATCTGGCCGGTCAGGGCGGCGTGATAGGGATCGAAGAATTCGGCGCGGCGGGCCTCGATCTCGACCGCCCCGGGCTCTTCGCCGGGGTGATACAGGGGCTCGCCGTCGAAGGTCTCGAGGGGGCACAGGCCGGTGGTGGTCATGCCGGGATAGAGGGACTGGCCCGACGGGTCGCGGTTCACGTCGATGACGCTGCGGGAGATGGCGGTGCGGACGGTGGTGGCCCCCAGCGCCCCGGCGAAGGCGTAGAGGCGGTCGATCCACCAGTCGGCGTCCTTGCGGGCCCGCCACGGGTCGGCCAGGCGCGCCTCGATGGCGGCGGGAATGTCGGTGCCGGCATGGGGGATGGCGACGATCAGCGGGGCGTCGCCGGGCGTCACCGTCAGCCAGTCCGTCATCACCGCCTCCCTCACCATCCGCCCTGGCCTGCCCGTCTTGCCAGCCTGCCGATTATGTATAGACATATTCAGGCCGATGGAGGTTTGTCCAGTGCCCGAAGCCGCCGCACACAGCCTGTTCTTCGCCCGCGCCCTGCTGCCCGGCGGGTGGGCGGGCGACGTGCGGATCACCGTCGCGGACGGCCGGCTGGCGAAGGTCGAGACGGGCGTCGCGCGCGGGGCGGGCGAGGCCGATCTGGGCGTCGCCCTGCCGGGCCTGTCCAACGTGCACAGCCACGCCTTTCAGCGCGCGATGGCCGGCCTCACCGAGGAGCGCGGGCCGACCGCCGGGGACGACTTCTGGTCCTGGCGCGCGTTGATGTACCGCTTTCTGGACCGGGGCGGGCCTGATGAGATCGAGGCGATCACCGCCCTGGCGTTCGCCGAGATGTTGGAGGGCGGCTTCACCCGGGTAGGGGAGTTCCACTACCTGCATAACGACCCGGATGGCCGGCCCTACGCCGATCCCGGCGAACTGGCCGGGCGGATCGCGGCGGCGGCGGCCGGGACCGGGATCGGCCTGACGCTACTGCCGGTCTTCTACGCCCACGCCGGGTTCGGAGGGCAGCCGCCGGCGCAGGGACAGCGCCGCTTCATCAACGACGTGGACCGGTTTTCGCGCCTGATGGAGGAGAGCCGGCGGCTCGCCGCGGCCCTGCCGGACGCCGTGGTGGGCGTGGCCCCGCACAGCCTGCGGGCGGTGACGCCGGAGGAACTGGCCGCGGTCGTCCCGATGGCCGGCGACGGGCCGGTGCACATCCACGCCGCCGAGCAGACGAAAGAGGTTCAGGACTGCCTCGACTGGTCGGGCGCCCGGCCGGTGCAGTGGCTGCTGGACAACGCGGCGCTGGATCGGCGCTGGTGCCTGATCCACGCCACCCACCTGACGCCGGACGAGACCGCGCGGATGGCGGCGAGCGGGGCGGTGGCGGGGCTGTGCCCGGTGACCGAGGCCAATCTGGGCGACGGCGTCTTTCCGGCGGTGGAGTTCCTGGGCGCGGGCGGGGCCTTCGGCGTGGGCACGGACTCCAATGTGCTGATCGATGCGGCCGGTGAGCTGAGAGCGCTGGAATACAGTCAGCGGCTGACGCGTCGGGGTCGGGCCGTGCTGGCGGACGCCGGCGCCTCCACGGGCGGGACGCTGTACCGGCGCGCGCTGGCGGGCGGCGCGCGGGCGACCGGTGGAACGACCGGCATCGCCGTGGGGGAGGCGGCGGATCTGGTGGCGCTGGAGACCGACGACCTGGCCTATGCGGGCCGTCGCGACGACGCCCTGCTGGACAGCCTGGTGTTCGCCGGGCCGAAGCGGGCGATCCGGACGGTCTGGCGGCGCGGGCGGGTGGTCGTCGAGAACGGGCGTCATGTGCACCGGGCCGCGATCGAGGCGCGCTATCGTGCGGCGCTGGACGCCGTGTTGGGCGGATGAGCTCGCTGCACCGCCGGATCGGCGCGGACATCGAGCGGCGCATCCTGTCCGGAGAGTGGCCGCCCGGAGCGCGGGTGCCGACGGAGGCCGAGCTGACCACCCAATACGACTGCGCACGGATGACGGTGTCCAGGGCGCTGACGGACCTGTCCGCGCGGGGGCTGATCGTGCGGCGTCGGCGGGCGGGGTCGGTGGTGGCGCGGCCGCCGGTGCATTCCGCCGTGCTCGACATCCCCGACATCGCCGCCGAGATCGCGGCGCGGGGGATGGCCTATGGCTATGAACTGATCGAGCGGGGGGTGCGCGACGCGACCGATGACGAAGCGTGGCTGGGCGACCAGGGGGTCCTGTCGGTCGTCTGCCTGCATCGGGCCGACGGGGCGCCGTTCGCGCTGGAACGGCGGCTGATCGGGCTGGCGGCCACGCCCGAAGCGGCGGACGAGCCCTTCACCGAGGTCTCACCCGGGGGCTGGCTGCTGAAGCGGGCGCCGTGGACCGAGGCCGAGCACAGGATCGCCGCCGTGGCCGCCGACCGCGAGACGGCGCTGCGGCTGGACCTGGCGCCGGGCGAGGCCTGCCTCAAGCTGGAACGGCGCACCTGGGCCGACGGGCGGGGCGTGACCTGGGCATGGCAGACCTTTCCGGGTCAGGTCTATGATCTGGTCGCCCGCTTCTCGCCCGCCCGTCCGGAGGCCCGATGACCGTCGACCGTCTTCTGATCGACTGCCGCCTCGCGACCATGGTGGAGGGCGGCGAGCCCTACGGGGCCATTGATGACGGGGCGATCCTGATCGCCGACGGCCGCATCGTCTGGGCCGGGCCTCGCACGGCTTTGCCGACGCACGAGGCGGCGGAAACGGACCGGCTGGACGGCCGCTGGGTCACGCCGGGACTGATCGACTGCCACACCCACCTGGTCTTCGGCGGCGACCGGTCGGGCGAGTTCGAACAGCGGCTGGGCGGCGCCACCTATGAGGAGATCGCCCGCGCTGGCGGCGGCATCGTCTCGTCGGTCGCGGCGACGCGGGCGGCGTCGGAAGATGACCTCTACGCCAGCGCCCTGACGCGCCTCGCGGGTCTCACCGCCACCGGCGTCACCACCATCGAGATCAAGTCCGGCTACGGCCTCGACCGCGACAGCGAGCTGAAGATGCTGCGCGTCGCCCGGCGGATCGGGCGCGAGGCGGGCGTGAGGGTGCGGACCAGCTATCTCGGCCTGCACGCCGTGCCGCCGGAGCATCGGGCGGACCGGGCCGTCTATGTGGACAAGGCTGTGGATGAAATCCTGCCCGCCGCCCACGCCGAAGGTCTCGTCGACGCAGTCGACGCCTATTGCGAGCCCATCGCCTTCTCCGCCGACGAGGTGGCCCGGCTGTTCGAAAAGGCCCGCGCCCTCGGCCTGCCGGTCAAGCTGCACGCCGACCAGCTGTCGGACGGCGGCGGGGCGGCGCTGGCCTCGCGCTACGGGGCGCTGTCGGCGGACCATGTCGAGCACACCGGTGAGGCGGGCGTGCGCGCCATGGCCGAAGCGGGTGTGGTGGCCGTGCTGCTGCCCGGCGCCTTCCTGATGCTGCGCGAGACCACGCCGCCGCCGATAGACCTGTTCCGGCGGCACGGGGTGGCCATGGCGGTGGCGACGGACTGCAATCCCGGCACCTCGCCCGTGGCCTCGATGACGGCGGCGCTGAACCTGGCCTGCGTGCAATTCCGCCTGACCCCGGAGGAGGCCTTGGCCGGGGCCACCCGCGTGGCGGCCAGGGCGGTGGGCCTGGCGGACGAGATCGGTACCCTCGAGGCCGACAAGGCCGCCGATCTGGCGGTGTGGGACATCGAGCGGCCGGCCGAGCTCTGCTACTGGCTGGGCAAGCCCCTGCTGGCGCGGCGGTATGTGGGCGGGATCATGCGCGGGTAATCGTCCGGACAGCCGAATCCCGTCAGTCTCCGGGCATGCGCCCCGCCCGCGACCGCACCGAAGACCTGATGATCGTCGCCCTGGTCGTGGTGACCCTGCTGTTCGCCGTGGCCGTCGGCTTCTCGATCCAGGCGGCCTTCGCCTAGGATCGATAGACTACCTTCTGCGACAGGTCCGGCCGCTGGCGCTCCAGCGGCGGCTCGGCCAGCGTGCCGATGTGGACGAAGCCGGCGACCCGTTCGTCTTCCGTTACGCCCAATAGTTCAAGCGTTTGCGAGTCATAGCTGTACCAGTCCGTGATCCAGCTGCTGGAATATCCGAGCGCGTTGGCGGCGTGTTCGAGGTTCATGCACACCGCCCCCGCCGAGAGCTGCTGCTCCCAGACCGGCTTGGCGCTGGGCGCCGGCGCCGAGACCACCAGAATCGATACGGGCGCGGCGGTCAGCTTGGCCAGCACCTTGCGGGCCTTGCCCGGATCGGGCTGGCGGTCGGCGTGCGGCAGCAGGGCGTCGGCGAGGGCCGCGCGGCTTTGCGGCCCCATGACCACGAAGCGCCACGGGAACAGCGCGCCGTGATCCGGCGAGCGAGCCCCCAGCGTCAGGATGCGCCCGATCTCGTCGCGGGACGGGCCCGGGGCGGCGAGCGCCTGGGCCGGAGCGGAGCGGCGCGTGGCCAGACGGGCCTGAAATTCGGGCGAGGGCGTGGGGAGGGGGAGGGGCTGGCCCAGGTCGGCGTCGGTCATGCGGCCTGACTAGTCGTCCGCGCGGCTCTGCGCCATATGCGGACGATGACAGACTCGCGCGATCCCTTCGACTCCGACCGTCCGACCCCGGCCTGGGACGACGGGGCCGGACGGCCGCCGCCCTGGCGCAGCGACGGCGAGAGCGTGATCTTCGACAATCCGTGGATGCGGCTGACCCGGCACCCGGCGACGGCGCCGACCGGGATGGAATGCGACTATGTGGTGATGCGCCCGCGGAACCTGTCGGTCGGGGTGCTGCCGGTCCACGAGGACGGGACGGTGACCCTGGTCGGCCAGCAGCGCTTCGCCCTGATGAACTGGTCGTGGGAGATGCCCGAGGGCGGCGCCCCGTTCGACGAGGACCCGATCGAGGGGGCGCGGCGCGAACTGGCCGAGGAGGCGGGGCTGCGGGCGGCCTGCTGGCGCGAGGCGCTGAAGGTCGAGATGTCCAACTCCATCACCGACGAGCGGGCGCTGGCGTGGATCGCCTGGGACCTGTCGCCTGTGCCGTCGGAACCGGACCCGACCGAGGTCATCCGCGTCGCCCGCGCGCCGTTCGGCGACCTGCTGCGTGAGATCGGGCGCGGCTCGGTGCGCGACATGTTCACGGTGGCGACCACGCTCAGGGCCTACCATATGGCCCGCGAGGGCGATCTGCCGCCCGAACTGGCGAAGGCCATGCTGGCGAGCGTATGATGCTCCCGAAGGAGACCCGGATGCCCAAGCTCGAAGTCGTCGCCGCCCGTCCGGACACCTGGGCGCAGCTGCGCCTCGCCGCCGACGAGACCGCGCGCGCCGAGCCGCACCTGGCCTCGCAGATGAACGCGGTGATCCTGTCGCACACCAACCTCGCCGCGGCGCTGGGCTTCCAGATCGCGCGCAAGCTCGGCGACGCCGAGCTGGGTCCGATGTCGGTGCGCGAGATCTGCCGCGACGCCTTCGAGGCCGATCCGGGCATCGTCGAGGCGGCCGAGGCCGACCTGCGCGCCGTGGCCGAGCGCGATCCCGCCATCAAGACGCTGTTGCAGCCCTTCCTCTATTTCAAGGGCTTCCAGGCGCTGCAGGGCCACCGGGTGGCGCACTGGCTGTGGAGGCAGGGCCGCGACTCGCTGGCCTTCCATTTCCAGAGCCGCATGTCCGAACTCTTCCAGGTCGACATCCACCCGGCCGCGCGGCTGGGCTCGGGCCTGTTCCTCGATCACGGCACGGGCATCGTCATCGGCGAGACGGCGGTGGTCGGCGATGAGGTGTCGATGCTGCACGCGGTGACCCTGGGCGGCACCGGGGCCGAGCGCGGCGACCGCCACCCCAAGATCGGCCGGGGCGTGCTGCTCGGGGCCGGGGCCAAGGTGCTGGGCAACATCACCGTCGGCGACTACGCCAAGGTGGCGTCCGGTTCGGTGGTGCTGAAACCGGTGCCGCCGGGCTGCACCGTCGCGGGCGTGCCGGCCCGGCTGGTCAACTGCCCCACCGAGGCGGCGCCGGCCCGGACCATGGACCATACGCTGGCCGACATCGTCTATGACTTCGTGATCTGAAGCGTTGAGGGTTTCCCTTCGGCGGGCCTTTCTCTAGGGTCCGCCGCTTCACGACTGACCTGAGGCCGACCATGAACACCGCCGACATGAAGCGCGTCGAGACGCACCTGAAGCGCACCTTCAACACCGGCGGCATCATTCTGAAGCCACGCGGCAAGCCCAGCGACTCGGCCGAGGTCTATGTCGGCGACGAGTTCATCGGCGTGGTCTTCGAGGACGAGGACGAGGCCGGGAGCTTCATGTTCGAGATGGCCATCCTGGCGGAAGACCTGCCGGAAGCCTGATCCGCGTCAGCGAGCGCGCACGAAAAAGCGCCGGAGGATCGCCCCTCCGGCGCTTCGTCGTTTCAGGCCGCGTTTCTGGCGGCGATCAGTTGGTCTTGCCGAAGATCGCGTCGAGGAGTCCGGTCAGGAACCCCTTCTTCTCGGCGGGCTTGGCCGCGGGCGCGGCAGCGGCCGGAGCGGCGGCCGGAGCCGGGGCGGCGGGCTTCGGAGCCGCGGCGGCGGCGGTCGGCTTCGCAGCCGGGGCGGCCTTCGGAGCCGCGGCCTTCGGCGCCGCCTTGGCGGCGGACTTCTTCGCGGCGGCGGGTTTCTTCGCGGCGGCGGCCTTCGGAGCGGCAGCCCTGGCGGCCGGTTTGGCGGCGGCCTTCGGAGCGGCCTTCGGGGCGGCCTTGGACGCGGCGGCCTTCGGAGCCGCGGCCTTGGCGGCGGGCTTCTTCGCGGCCGCGGGCTTGGCGGCCGGCTTCGGCGCGGCGGCCTTCACCACCGGCTTGGCCGTCGCGGCCTTCGCGGCGCTCGACTTTGCCGCCGGTTTCGGCTTGGAAGCGGCGGACGCCGCCTTCGGTTTGGCGGTACTCGGCTTGGACGGTGCTTTAGCCATGGTTTCCCCGACCCCTCGGTTCAGTTGGTTGATGCTGGCGGTGGAGCGCACGCCAGCGCGTGTCTCGATTCGTCATGATAGCGGTGTTTGAGAAATGTCCGAGTCCGCAGTTCAAATAATCGCGAGAGGCCCGCGCGCGATCGCGGAGGCCGCCGCGATGTGTCTGGATTCCGACCCGCTGCTGGAGGGCGCCACCTATTCGATCCTCGAGGAAGACGAGGACCGGGGTATATGGCGGATCGACGCCTTTCCCAATGATGAAGACGACGCCCGGGGCATCGAGGCGCGGCTCAGGGCGCACGAGGGTCTGACCGTCCTCGTCGAGAAGCTGGCCGACGCCGACTGGCTGGCCATGTCCCTGTCCGGCCTGCCGCCGGTGCGGGCGGGCCGCTTCTTCATCTACGGCGCGCACGACCAGGGCGTGGTGCCGAGGAACACCGTCAATCTGAAGATCGACGCCGGCGCGGCCTTCGGCACCGGCCACCACGGCACCACGGTCGGCTGCCTGCTGGCCTTCGACGAACTGCTCAAGCGCGAGCGGTTCGAGCGGGTGCTGGACGTCGGCTGCGGCACCGGCGTGCTGGCGATCGCGGCGGCCAAGACCGGATCGAGAGTGGCGCTCGGCACCGACATCGACGCGCCCTCGGTGCGTATCGCCAACGAGAACGCCAAGCTGAACATGGCCGACGCCCGCTTCGTCCACGCCTTCGGCCTCAACGACCGCAAGGTGCGGGGACAGGGGCCTTACGACCTCGTGTTCGCCAACATTCTCGCCCCGCCGCTGGTCAGCCTGTCACAGGACATCAAGGAGGCGCTCAAGCTGGACGGCGTCGCCATCCTGTCCGGCCTGCTGCGCACCCAGGAACGCCGCGTGACCGCCGCCTATCTGTCGCGCGGATTCGTGCTGGAGCGCCGCATCCGCCGCGACGCCTGGAGCGCGCTGGTGCTGCGCCGGGTGGGTTAACGGCGGAACGGACGCCGGGCGCAACCGTTGCGGCAGTTCAATGGAGGACTGCCCGTGACCCAGTACGATCCGAACACCGATCCGAGCCGACCGCGTCCGGGTGAACCGACCTACACCGAGACCACCACCGAAACCGTGGTGGTGCGCGAATCCAACTCCGGCTGGTGGATCGCCGGCATTCTCGGCGGCCTGGTGCTGCTGGCGGTGCTGTGGATCCTGTTCGCCCGCGGCGGGGCGCAGACCGACGAGGAGATTCTCGACGCCCGCCTCGACGCCGCCGAGGCCCAGGCCCAGGCTGACGCCGCCCTGGTCCAGGGCCAGGTCGCCGGAGCCCAGGCCAGCGTCGACATCGCCCGCGCCGACGCGGCCCGGTCGCAGGCCGAGGCGGTCCGCGCCGCCAGCGAGGCCCGCGCGGCCGAGGCCCGGGCCTCGACGCCGGTGGTGATCGAGCGCCAGGTTCCCGCGCCGTCGCCTGACGCGCCGGTGGTGTCGCCGACCTCGCCGCAGAACTAGGTCTCCGGGTTCGACTGGCCGCGTCGCCCCCGGAGAGGCCGCTCACCTCCCCATCGCAGATGGGGAGGGGGACCGCGCGAAGCGTGGTGGAGGGGGCGGCGCCGGCCGGAAGTGATGAGCAAACAGCTTGTCGACGCCCGCGCCGCCCCCTCCGTCCGGCCCGCTGATCGCGGCCCGGCCACCTCCCCACGGGGTGGGGAGGTGAAACCCGTCCTCACCTCCCCAT
>NZ_DASPMQ010000030.1:0-44948 GCF_035626975.1 Brevundimonas sp. | reverse complement strand
CCTGCAGCTTCTCCTTGTCGTAGTCCGAGGTGGTGTCCTCGATCTGCTTCTTGATCTGGCCGACGCGGGCCTCGATCGCGGCCTTTTCACCGGCGCCGTCGACGATGGTGGTGTCGTCCTTGGTGATGGTGACCTTCTTGGCCTTGCCGAGCATGTCGATCGTGACGTTCTCGAGCTTGATGCCGAGGTCTTCCGAGATGACCTGGCCGCCGGTCAGGACGGCGATGTCCTCCAGCATGGCCTTGCGGCGGTCGCCGAAGCCCGGGGCCTTGACGGCCGCGACGCGGAGCCCGCCGCGCAGCTTGTTGACCACCAGGGTGGCCAGGGCCTCGCCCTCGATGTCCTCGGCGATGATCAGCAGCGGACGGCCGCTCTGGACCACGGCCTCGAGGATCGGCAGCATGGCCTGCAGCGACGAGAGTTTCTTCTCGAACAGCAGGATCAGCGGCTCCTCGAGCTGGACCTCCATCTTGTCGGCGTTGGTGATGAAGTAGGGCGACAGGTAGCCGCGGTCGAACTGCATGCCCTCGACGACGTCGAGTTCGGTCTCGGCGGTCTTGGCCTCCTCGACGGTGATGACGCCCTCGTTGCCGACCTTTTCCATCGCTTTCGCGATCATTTCGCCGACCTCGAGGTCGCCGTTGGCCGAGATGGTGCCGACCTGGGCGATCTCGGAGTTGGCGCTGACCTTCTTGGAGGAGGCCTTGATGTCGGCGATGACGGCGGCGACGGCCTTGTCGATGCCGCGCTTCAGATCCATCGGGTTCATGCCGGCGGCGACGGACTTGAGGCCTTCCTGCACGATCGACTGGGCCAGGACGGTGGCGGTGGTGGTGCCGTCGCCGGCCTTGTCATTGGTCTTGGAGGCGACTTCGCGGATCAGCTGGGCGCCCATGTTCTCGAAGGCGTCCTCCAGTTCGATCTCCTTGGCCACCGAGACGCCGTCCTTGGTCGAGCGCGGGGCGCCGAAGGACTTCTGGATGATGACGTTGCGGCCCTTGGGGCCCAGGGTCACCTTGACCGCATTGGCCAGGATGTTGACGCCCCGCAGCATCTTCTCGCGGGCTTCGGTGGAGAACTGAACTTGTTTCGCGGCCATGTGTGGCTGCTCCTAATTCTGTGGTGTCAGGGAAAGGGTCGAAAGGCGCCGGTGCTTACGCGAGCACGCCCAGCACGTCCGATTCCTTCATGATGATCAGGTCCTCGCCTTCCAGCTTGACCTCCGTGCCCGACCACTTGCCGAACAGGATGCGGTCGCCGGCCTTCAGCTCGAGGGCGTTGACCTTGCCGCTCTCGTCACGGAGGCCCGGTCCGACGGCGATGACTTCGCCTTCCTGCGGCTTCTCCTTGGCGGTGTCGGGGATGATGATCCCGCCCTTGGTCCTGGATTCCTCTTCCACGCGCTTCACGAGCACGCGGTCGCCGAGCGGACGAAACGCCATCTTCAGTGTCTCCCAAACAGTTTGATCGAGCCCCCGACGCGGCCGCTTTGGCAGCCGACCCGTCAGAGTGCTAACGCGAGGGGCAGGTAGGGCTCCCGACGGCCACCGTCAAGCATGGCCGCGCCGGAATTTCCCCCGGCGGCGACCGCTCAGGGATGAACGCCCGATGAACGGACCCTCCCCGGCCCGTTCAGCCCCGCCCGCGCAGGATGGCCGCTTCACGGACGCAGACGCGCGGGAACCCGGAAAGGACCGACCATGAAGACGCTTTCGAACATCGCCGCCCCCGCCGTGGCCGGCGCCCTGGCCCTGACCCTGGCCGCCGCCACCCCGGCCGACGCCCAGAGCCGCTATCGGGATCGCGATCGTGACCGCGACAACGACCGGACCGAAGACGTGCTGATCGGGGCCGCGGTGGGCGCGCTCGCGGGCGCCGTCATCGGCAACGGCGACGGGACCTATATCGCCGGCGGGGCCCTGGCCGGGGCGGCCATCGGCGCCAGCGCGGGCGACGACGATGACTGCAACTATTACCGCGGCGGCCGCTGCTACCGGAACCGGGGCCACTGGGAACGCGAGCACGGCATCAACAGCCGCGACGACCGTTACGACCGGCGCGACTATCGCCGCGACCGGCGGGACGAGCGCCGCTACGACCGCGACTACCGCTACGACCGTCGCTGGTAGGCCAATCCCATTCGTCCGGCCGCGTGAGTCTGGCCGGGCGTGGGCGAGGAGGCGGGCGCCGGCGACGGCGTCCGCCTTTTTCATACGGGACCGAAAGACGCTGACGGCGGCTGACGGGCGTTAGCCGACCTTCAACGTCTTTCGGCCAAGCCTTCGGCGGGAGGTGCGCGATGGGTTTCGCAAAGCTGCTGATCGCATGGGCGCTCTCGATGGCGGTCTACGCGGCCAGCATCCACGCCTGGTACGCCGTCCAGGGGCGCGCGACGACCGCATCGGTGAAAGGCGGCGCCCTGGAGGCCTTCATGGGTCTGGGCGTCCTGCTGGCCATTCCGGGCTTCCTGTTCGCCGTGGTTGTCGGATGGCCCATCCTGTCCCGCCTCGGCGCCCTGCGCCCCGCCTGGCTCGTTCCCCTCGTCGCGGCGGGGGTGCTGGCGGCGCTCATGTGGGGTCTGGCGATGCTCATGTTGCCGGCCGGCTGGCGGGGGGCGGGATATGCCCTCGCCGGCTATGCCGCGGTGCTGGGGCTTGTCTGGGGATGCCTCGATCTCGCCATTCGGCCGGCGAGATAAGGCGTACAAGGCGGACGGTTCGGTTTTCGGGGCGGTTCGAGCATCCCGGCGGCTTTTTGAATGTCCGCTTTCCACCCCTGGCCGACGGTCGGCTTCCGACCCGTTGCGGACCCTCGCTTTCGAGCTAGTCTGGGTGTGTCGAGGACGGCAACTGAAAGCTGGATGAACCATGCCCAAGGCCAGGAAGAAGCTTCTTCCCAAAGACTTCGACACGCTTCTGAAGGCTGGCGACATCGCCCCGCTCAAGGCGGTCTTCGAGACATGCGAGCTCGATGCGCGCGGCGGCTACGGCAAGCACGTCGCGCTGGCGTTTCGCGACTGTCCCGACGAGCTGGCGCGCTGGCTGATCGGGCAAGGCGCGGACATCGAGGCCCGGGACGCCTACGGCCGTACGCCTCTGCATGATCACGCCGCCAGCTGGCAGGGGCGGATTGAGACCCTGCTCGATCTGGGGGCCGACATCCAGGCCGTGGATAAGGACGGCGACACCCCGCTTCACAAGGCGGCCAAGTCCGCCAACCTCGAGGCTGTGCGTGTGCTGCGGGACCGTGGCGCACCGGCGGACGCCCTCAACGCCTCGGGTCTGACGCCCTTGGCGGCGGGGCTGCAGCACTGCAGCAACATCCAGATCGAACCGATGGGGAAGATCGCCGACCTGCTGCTCGCGGCTCCCGCGCCGCCGCCTCGGAAGGCGGGCCTCGGGGGCCTGATCAAACGCGCCTTCTCCAGCGGACGGCACGACGCCGGTTCGGGCGATCTGCAGCTGCGGGGCTTCGTGCAGCGTATCGGGGAGAATTTCGAGTTCCACCGCGCGGGCTTCAATCCCGAATATCTGGAGGGAACCAGCGCCGCGCTGGACCGGCTCTATGCGCTCTTCGGCGTTCCGCCCGTTCCCCGCCGTCTCATGCATGACGGCGACGCGCCGATCATCGCTCGGTCGGTGTCCTGGCAGGACCAGCACCAGGAGCTGTGGGCTTTGCTGGTGCCCTCAAAGGGGGCCGCCGCCACGGTTCAGGGCGAGGTCATCCGCATCGCTGGACGCGTCGCCGACGAGATCGACCGGAACGGCGGGGTCAACTGGGACGCCGATTTCGGCAGGATGACCCGCGCCTTCCTGACCCATGTCGGCTCGGGCTCGCCCTTGTCCAATGCCGAACGCGACCGAGCGGAGCGGCTTGTCGCCACGGTCCGCAAGGATGACGGCGCGGGCGCCGGGCTCTGCGAACTGGCCGTTCAGTGGGTGACGCTCAATCCTGCTCCTATCCCGTTGAGCCCGCCCGACTACGGACGGTGATGTCCGCTTCCCACCCATCGCGGACCTCGCCGGAGCCCGCTTTTCGCCCTTCACACCATCAGCCGCTTCATCAGCTCGGCGGTGGACGGGTCCAGCCCCGCCGACGGCTCCCCCGCCTGCACGTCCTTCAGGATCGCCTTCGCCAGAACCTTGCCCAGTTCGACGCCCCACTGGTCGAAGCTGTTGATGTCCCAGATCACCCCCTCGACGAAGGTCTTGTGCTCATAGAGGGCGATCAGGGCCCCGACCGCCTCGGGCGTCAGGGCGTCCAGCAGAATCGTCGTCGACGGCCGGTCGCCGGGGAAGGCCTTGTGCGGGGCCAGCCGGTCGGCCTCTTCCGCCGTGGCGCCGGCCGCGATCAGTTCGGCCCGCGCCTCCGCCTCCGTCTTGCCGACCATCAGCGCCTGGGCCTGGGCCAGGGCGTTCGACCACAGCGGCGCGTCGCCCTCGCGCGCGTCCATGGCGGCGTCGGAGGTGTGGCCGACGACGATGAATTCGGCCGGAACGACCTGCGGCCCCTGATGAATCTGCTGGAAGAAGGCGTGCTGGCCGTTCGTGCCCGGCTCGCCGAACACGATCGGCCCCGTGGCGGTGTCGACCGGCGAGCCGTTCCGCTTCACCCGCTTGCCGTTCGACTCCATCTCCAGCTGCTGCAGGAAGGCGGGCAGGCGGCGCAGGCCGTGGGCGTAGGGCGCGACCGTCCTCGCCGTCCGTCCCCGGCCCTCGACATTGTAGACCTGGGCCAGGGCCAGCAGGATCGGGGCGTTGACCTCCAGCGAGGCCTCCCGGAAATGCTCGTCCATGGTCCGGGCCCCGGCCAGAACCCGCTCGAACACGTCCCAGCCCAGCGCCACCGCCACGGACAGGCTGACCGGCGACCACAGGGAATAACGGCCGCCGACCCAGTCGCGGAAGGCGAAGGTGCGGCCGCAGCCCCAGGCCTCGGCCTTCTCCGGCGCGGCGGTGATCCCGACCAGATGCCGGACCATCCGCCGGGGCGAGAGACTTTCGGCCAGCCACGCCTTGGCCAGGTCGGCGTTGGCCAGGGTCTCCTGGGTGGTGAAGGTCTTGGAGACGATCACCACCAGCGTGGTCTCCGGATCCAGTCCCGCCAGCGCCTCGCCCATGTCGCGCGGGTCGATATTGGCCACGAAGCGCAGGTCGATGGTCGGCTCCAGCGGCCGCAGCGCGTCCCACAGCAGGCGTGGCCCCAGATCCGAACCGCCGATGCCGATATGGACGATGGCCGTGAACGGCTGTTTGGTCCCGCCGGTCTCGGCCCCGGAGCCGATGTCCGTGGCGAATTTCGCCATCTCGCGCCGCGTCGCCGCCACCTCTTTCGACACCGGTTCGCCCAGGGCCCGGAAGTCGGCGTCGTCCGCCGCCCGCAGCGCCGGATGCAGCACCGCCCGGCCCTCGGTGTTGTTGACCGCCTCGCCGCCGAACAGCGCGTCGCGCCGCCCCTCGACGTCGCAGCTGCGCGCCAGGTCCACCGCCGCCTCGAAACCCTCGTCGCTCCACGACTGTTTCGACAGGTCCAGATAGAGGCCGGCGGCCTCCACCCCCATGCGCTCGATCCGGCGCCGGTCGGTGGCGAACTGGTGGACGATGCGCGCGCCCTCGTCCTTGCGCGCGATGGCGCGAAGCATGGCGAGGGCCTGGGAACGGGCGGTCATCGGCGAACTCTATGGGGAAGGGGTAAACCCTCGTTTACGGGTCGGGCGTAAGCCGGTTCAACGCCGAAATCGTGATTCGGCAAACAAATGAGGTTCGCCATGTCCTGCGGCGTCGCCCTGGCCGTTTCCCTGCTGCTTTCGGACCCCCACGTGGCCGTCGCCGCGGCCCAGCCCCCCGCCGCCGCGGA
The DNA here is from genome assembly GCF_035626975.1 of Brevundimonas sp. Lineage (GTDB taxonomy): Bacteria > Pseudomonadota > Alphaproteobacteria > Caulobacterales > Caulobacteraceae > Brevundimonas. The sequence continues at coordinate 39,092 of NZ_DASPMQ010000030.1, read as the reverse complement.
CGCGCCCGTCTCCGTGGCGGGCGAGCCGTTGTTCGCGGACATCGTGCTGCGCTCCGGCGCGCTGAAGGGCGTCGTCGATCAGTGGCGCGCCAATCTCGCCGCCGACACCGCCTGGTCCGTCCCGGCGCCCGCCCTTTCGCAGTTCAGGGTCGAGGCCGAGGGGCTGGCGGCGCTGGACATGCAGGGCCACCTGATCCTCAAGGAGCGCGGGACCGACGGCGATCTGAAATGCATCCTGCGCGGCATTTCCGAGGACATTCCGGTCAAGCTCGCCGCCGTCGAGGCCGCAGCCACGTCCGCGGAACGCAGCGTCGCCCTCGATGAGCTGGCCTATCTGCTCAACGACAACGTCGAGGTCATCACCGCCCCGCCCCAGCCCGAGGTGTAGATCCAATCGACAGTCGTGCCGCTGAGAGCCGCAGCGCGTCTTGTCAGCCCCGGCCGGCGCCGGCCTCTTCCAGCGCCTCGATCACCACGCCTTCGGTCAGCAACTGCGGCAGGACGCGCGGCGCGGCCTCGCCCGGGGCGTACAGCAGATACAGCGGCACGCCCGAACGGCCGTGCCGCCGCAGCTCGGCGGTGATGGCGTCGTCCCGCCGGGTCCAGTCGCCGACCAGATAGACGGCGTTGGCCGCCCGGAAGGCCTCGCCCGTGCGGGCCGAATGCAGCGCCCCCGCCTCGTTGATCTTGCAGGTCACGCACCAGTCGGCGGTGAAATTGACGAGCACCGGGCGTCCCCCGGCCAGAGCCGCCCCGACGGCCTGCGCCGACCATGGCGCGGCGGGCAGGCGGCTGCTCCCGTTCGCCGTCGACGGCCCGGGCGTCTCCACCGGCAGGCGCGTCGCCACGACCACAGCGGCGACCGCCAGGATCATCGCCGCCGCACCCGCCACGGCCGGCAGCAGGGCGCGACGCCCCAACGCCCGCTCGCCCTGCGCGAGGCCGAACAGCCATCCGCCCAGCGCCAGCAGCAGGCCGGCGACGAACAGCAGGCCGAGGGCCTCGGCGCCCGTCTGCCGGCTGAACACCCAGGCCAGCCACAGGGCGGCGCCGTACATCGGGAAGGCCAGCAGGCCCTTGAGCCGCTCCATCCACGGACCGGGCCGGGGCAGGCGGGCCAGCAGGCCGGGCGTCAGGCTGACCACCACATAGGGCAGGGCGAGGCCGAGGCCGAGCATCAGGAACACGGTCAGCGCCATCGGCCACGGCATCAGCAGGGCCGAACCCAGCGCCACGGCCATGAAGGGGGCGGTGCAGGGTGCGGCGACCACCACCGCCAGAACCCCGGTCAGGAAGGCGGCCGCCGTCCCGCCCAGCCGCGCCAAGGGACCCGAGCCGACGCCCTGCAAGCCCCCGCCGACATGGAAGACTCCGGACAGGTTCAGGCCCACGGCCAGCATCAGCAGGGCCAGGCCGGCGATCACCGCCGGCGACTGCAGCTGGAAGCCCCAGCCCGCGGCCTGCCCCGCCGCGCGCAGCGCCAGCAGCACGCCGGCCAGCAGCAGGAAGGTGGACAGCACGCCCGCGAGGAAGGCCAGTCCGTCCCGGCGGGCGCGCGGCGCGTCATGGGCGGCCCCGGCCAGCGCCGCCGCCTTCATCGCCAGGATGGGAAACACGCACGGCATCAGGTTGAGGATCAGTCCGCCCAGCAGCGCGAACAGGGCGGCCTGGAGGAATCCGGCGGCCGACCCACGCTCCGCGGCGGCGGGGCGGCCTTCCGGGGCCGGGGCCAGATCGCCCGAGCCGGTGGTTCCGGACAGCGGCGGCCCGGCCTCCACCGCGATCTCGAAGGCGCCCAGGGCGGTCGACAGCACGCCCCGGATCGGCTGTTGCGCCCCGGCGAAGTCCCGGCCCGGCGTGAGGGCCAGGGTCAGGCCCTGCGGGCCATAGCCGCCCGACTGCAGGGCGGCGTGGGAAATCACGCCCGGCTCGAACGGGAAGAAATAGCCCGGTCCCGGGTCGCGCCCGGCCAGCGGACCGCCGGCGGCCGTCAGCGTGGCGACGCCGTTCTGCACGGTGAGGCGGGCGGAAATCCCCGCGGGCCGGGGCGCGGTCTCGACGATGCGCTGGATGGCCGCGCCGTGCCGCCCGTCCAGCGGCGCCGCGCCGTCCCGGATCGGCAGGTCCAGCGACAGGGTCAGTTCGTCGGGGACGCACATCTCGGCGCTGCACACGAAGAACAGCGCCCTGACCCGCAGCGGCAGGGTCGATCCGGGTCGCGCGCCGGCCGGGATCGTGACGGGGACCGGCAGATAGACCTGCCCGGAATAGCCGTAGTTCATCAACGACTTCAGCCGTTGCCGTTCGGGCAGGGGCCAGACGATGTCGCCGGCCTCGACGCCCGGGGGCAGGGTCCAGGTCAGGCTGGTCGGGCCGCCGGAATCGCCGGGATTGCGCCAGTAGGTGTGCCAGCCAGGCGCGATGTCCTGGCGCACCGCCACGATGGCGGTCGATCCGGGCGCGGCCCATTGCGACATCGCCACCAGTTCGGCGGCGATCCGGTCGGTGCGCTGCACGCGCCCGTCCTGCGCCGCCGCGACGGTCGGGGCGCACAACAGGCCGATGAGGGCGAGCAGTCTCAGGAGGCGGATCACGGGCGCGACCTTAGCCGGGTCGCCCCGCCCGCGTCACGCGGCGTGCTGTCCCAGCCCGGCCTGCCTCAGCGCGGCGCGGCGTCGATCAGAACCTCGGTCCGGCGGCGCATGGGCTCGACGGCGCCGGCGGCGGTCACCGACCCCGACTCGCCGGCCGCGACCAGGCTGAAGACCGGCGAGGGCCAGCCGGCGGCCTCGAGCGCCTCGGCCACGGCCGCGGCCCGGCGCTCGGAGAGGTCGAGGTTGGCGGTCGGCCCGCCTCGCGCGTCGGTGAGGCCGATGACGTTGACCTTGCGGATCTCGCAGCCCTGCAGCTGGGTCGCGGTCAGGCCGATGGCGTGGCGCGCAGCCTCGGTCAGACCCGCCTCGCCGTCGCGGAAATAGACCTCGAACCGGGTCGGCGCGCAGGGCTCCGGCTCGGCCACCAGATCGCTGCGGTCGCGGACGCCGGAGCCTCCGGCGCAGCCGCCCACGGCCAGCGCCACTGCGCCCACGATTACGGTCAGCCCCTTCATGCAGCTCTCCTCACGGCCCGCCCGGGCGCGAAAAGGGCGGTCCGCGCATGACGAACCGCCCTGACGTCACGAAAGCCCGGCGCGCCTAGTAGCGGCGCTGACCGTTCTCCCAATAGCATTCTGTCTGACGGTTATCGTAGCAGTAGTAGTACCGGCCGGCGCTGTCGCGGTAGCGCTGCTGGTTGGCCCGGTCCTGCTGCGAACCGCGGATCGCACCGGCCGCGCCGCCGACCACGGCGCCGATCGCCGCGCCGGTTCCGGCGTTGCCGTCACCGACGTTGTTGCCGATGATCGCGCCGGCCACTGCGCCGATGCCCGCGCCGATAGCGCCCTGACGCACCGTCTCATTGGTGCCGTAGCCGTCGCTGGCGCAGGCGGAAGCCAGCAGGCCCGCGCCGGCGATCGCGATGATTGCCTTTTTCATGGGTAATTCCTTCATCCCTCGGGTTCGCCCCACGGGTGATAATGCTGGATTACCGTGACGGTTCCCCCGCTATGGTGTTGGTCAGGCCTGTATCAGGCTTTGCAGTACGCCGCGCAGGGGGCGCGGACGGCCCCGCATGGGGCGAGAGACGGGGGTTTCGTATGCGTTTTTCTGAACCGGTCCGCATGTCGGAAGACGGCGATCACAGTCCCGTGTGGGCCCGCGGCAAACGCCGGCGGGGTAATCCGCTGGTCAGCCTGCTGGTCACGCTCCTGGCCCTGTTCGGGGTCCTGACCGCCGTGCTCGGCATCAAGGAGAAATCCCTGGCCGATGGGGGAGCCATGATGGATGGCTGGATCGCCAGGGCGGTCTCGACTGTCCGGGGCGAAGCCCCCAAGGTCGCGGACCAGGCCGGCGACGCGGCCGGAGCCGCCGCGGCCAAGGCCGGCGACGCGGCCCAGGCGGGCGCCGCGGCGGCCTCGGACGAATTGAAGAAACAATAGTCACGCTTCGGCCGCCCGCCCGGAACATCGCTTCGGGCGGGACGTTCGGGCGGCATGAGCGCAACCCTGACGCCGGCGGCCGATCCAGCGACCGCGCCCGAAGCCACGCCCGAAGCCCCGGAAGGGGCCCCGGCCGCGGAGCCCTGTGTCCTGACCAGCCATGTGGCGCTGCGGCGGGTCATCATGCTGGTGAACCCCCTTTCGGGAAGCGTCGGGCCGCGGGCGGCGGAGGAGGCCGGAGCCATCCTCGACGCGTACGCCTGCGAGACTTCGATCGTGACGCTGGATCCGGGCCAGTTCGACGCCCAGATCGAGGCCGCGCTCGACGCCCGGCCCGACGTGCTGTTCGTCCTCGCGGGTGATGGAACGGCGGGCAGCATCGCCTCGCGCGCCGGTCCGGACGGGCCGCTGGTCGCGCCGCTTCCGGGAGGGACGATGAACATGCTGCCGAAGGCGCTCTACGGCACATCGGACTGGAAGGCCGCCCTGAAGACAGCGCTTGAGGACGGCGCGCCCCAGAGCGTGGCCGGCGGCGAAGTCTCGGACGGCCAGACCACGCAGACCTTCTACTGCGCGGCCATCTTCGGCTCGCCCGCCCTGTGGGCGCCGGCCCGGGAAGCGATCCGTGTCGGCAAGCCGGGTCTGGCCTGGGCCTATGCGCGCCGGGCGCTGAAGCGCGCCTTTTCCGGACAGATGCGGTTCTCGCTCGACGGATGTCCGCCCCGCCGGGCAGAGGCCCTGGTGCTCATCAGCCCGATGATCTCGCGGGCGATGGACGAGAACACCGGCCTCGAGGCCGCCGCCATGAATCCCTCAGACGCCGGACAGGCGTTCCGGCTGGCCGCCCATGCCGTGCTCGATGACTGGCGTCAGGATCCCGCGGTGACGACCCGGGCGACACAGAAGGTCGCGATGCGCGCCCGGTCCCGAATACCGGCGGTGATCGATGGCGAGCCTGTCCTGCTGCGCCACGAGGCCCGGGTTCGCTTCATCCGCAAGGCGTTCCAGGCGCTGGCCCCGATCCCGCCCGCCGCGGAGGACAGCGTCTAGTGGGGCGTGTGCTCCAGTTTTCGGACGTGCATTTCGGGCGTGAGCACCGCCATGCCTGCGCGGCTGCGCTCGACTTCGCCCATGCCACGCCCTCCGACCTGATCCTGATCACCGGCGACGTCACCCAGCAGGGCCTGCCCGACGAGTTCGCCGCCGCCGGGGACTGGATCCGGCGCATGCCCGAGCCGACCTTCGTCATCGTCGGCAACCACGACGTACCTTACTGGAGCCTTGTGGCCCGCCTGTTCCATCCGTGGCGGGCGTTCGAGCAGGCCATCGGCCATCCCGCGCACGACCACCAGTTCCTCAGCCCCGCCCTGATGGTGCGCGGCGTGGTCACGGCGCGGGGCTGGCAGGCGCGGCCCAACTGGTCCAAGGGCGTGATCGACTTGGTCCAGACCCGCAAGGCCGCCGAGGCGTTGCGACAGGCCCCCGCGGGGGCGCTGCGCATCCTCGCCTGCCACCACCCGCTGGTGGAGATGATCGGCGCGCCAATGACCGGCGAGGTCAAGCGGGGCGACGCGGCGGCGCTGATCTTCGCCGAGGCCGGCGTCGACCTGATCACCACCGGCCATGTCCATGTGCCGTTCGCCCTGCCGGTGAACCTGGGCGACAAATGCTCCTATGCGGTCGGCTGCGGAACGCTGTCGCATCGCGAGCGGGGCGCCCCGCCCAGCTTCAACCAGATCGACTGGGACGCCCGGGAGATCGTCATCACCGCCATCACCTGGACCGGCGACCGTTTCGAGCCCGGACAGAAGTGGCATCTCCCCCGCCGGCAGGACACCCGAAAGACCTCAACGGCGCCCGACCCGAACGTCGCCGGCGAGCGCGAGCGCACGGCGACCTGAGCCCTTGTCGCCGCGCAAGAAAAAGGGCCGCGGTCATGAGAACCGCGGCCCTTCCGGTCGTCGGCCAGCGGCCGACTAGATCCTGGTGCCTCGTCGACCCTGGAAGAAGTGAACGACCAGCAGGATGAGGAAGACGACGAACAGCACATAGGCGATGTTCATCGACAGACCCGCGACTCCGCCGGCGCCAAGAGCGCCTGCGACAAGCGCGAGTACGAGGAAGATAAGGGCCCAGCGTAGCATCAGTGGTGACTCCCGGAACTATTGATCCTCAGGAGCGGCAGCATCCGCCGCGCCTGTCAGATTCAACTCTTCCGGGCCGGGGGTGTTCCGCCTCAGCGCCGTCGGCGGCCATGCGATTTCTCGGCGAAGGCGGCCGCCACCATGGTCGCCAGGGCCGGGTTGCGCAGGAATATCCAGCCCCCCGCCAGCGCCGCCGCCGTACCGAGGATCGGCCGCTGGCGGAACAGAGTGAAGGCCCGCTCGCCCAGGCCGACCGGCTCGTCGTCCTCGATATCGTCGTCCCCAGCCTCGCGCCGCAGGAAAACCACCACCACGACCAGGGCCGTCAGCGCGAACAGCAACATGGTCAGGGCGGCGGCTGCGAGCGGCACGACGACCAGGCACAGGGCGTAGAAGATCGTCGCTCCGAAGGCGACCACGGCGACCAGGGCCGCGCCCGCCGCCACGGCGGCCGCGACGGCCTTCCTGACCAGCTTTCGCCCCAGACCGCCCAGCATCAGCGGCGACGGCCGGCGAGCAGCAAGCCGAGGACGACGCCGACGCCAAGCGCGATGGCGGTCGACTGCATCGGCCGCTCCTGCACCCGCTCGGTCAGATAACGCTGGGCCTCGTCGAAGCGCTCGGAGGCCTCGTCATAGTATTCCCGGCTCCGCACGCGGGCGGTGTCGTAATAGCCCCGGGCGCGCTCGCGCAGGATCTCCGACTGTTCGCGCAGGCGGGCCTCGGTCTCCGCCGCCTTGGCGCGCAGACGGGTTTCGGCGGTCGCGGCCTTCTCGCGCAGGCGCGCCTTTTCCTCGGCGCCGAGGGTCTTCAGGTCGTCCTTCAGCGTATTGATGTCGTTCTTCACGGCTGTCCGTGCTGCCTTGGTGGTGGCCATGTGCGCGCTCCGCTCTGCAAGCTTGACGGTTAGATAGAGAACCCTGAGCCGGAACGCCACTGCGACGTGCGGGTTCCGCAACGCAGCATGACACGCGCTGGCGAAGCGGCGCTTCCCGGCCTAGACAACGGCCATGACCGACTGGCTGTTCCCACCCGCCCCGACCCCGTCCCTGCCCATCGCCGGACGAGCCGAGCGCCTGCCCGTGCGCCGCATCCTGTGCGTCGGCCAGAACTATGCCGCCCACGCCCGTGAGATGGGTCATGATCGCGCCGAACCCTTCTTCTTCTCCAAGCCCGCGGACGCGCTCGTGACCGACGGCGCCGATCCCCTGTTCCCGACCGCTACGGCCGACCTGCATCATGAGGTCGAGCTGGTCTGCGCCGTCGGCGAGGACGGGCGCATCACCGGCTGGGCGGTCGGCTGCGATCTGACCCGCCGCGACCTTCAGGCGGCCGCCAAGGCGAAGGGCCGGCCGTGGGACGCCGCCAAGGGCTTCGACCAGTCCGCCCCGTGCGGCGCCCTGACCCTCGGCCCCCTGCCGGATCCCGCCGCGCCGATCAGCCTGTCGGTCAACGGCCAGACCCGTCAATCGGGGCGGCTGGACGACATGATCTGGGCCCCCGACGAGATCCTGGCCAAGGCCCGTACCCTGTGGGATGTCCGCCCGGGCGACCTGATATTCACCGGCACCCCCGAGGGCGTTGGCCCGCTCCAGCCCGGCGACCGGGTCGAGGCGGCGATCGGCGGCCTCCAGCCCCTGACCTTCACCCTGAGACCACGATGATCCTGCACGGCTACTGGCGCTCGGGCGCCGCCTACCGCACCCGCATCGCCCTGAACCTCAAGGGCCTCGCCTACCACCAGCAGGGCGTCGACCTGCGCACCGGCGCCCAGAAGTCCGACGCCTTCCTCGCGCTCAATCCGCAGGGCCTGGTCCCCGCCCTCGAGGTTGACGGCGCCGTCCTGACCCAGAGCCCGGCCATCCTCGAATGGCTGGAGGAGGCGCATCCGGTTCCGCCTCTGCTGCCCGCCGGCCCCGTCGACCGCGCCCACGTCCGGGCCATGGCGGCCCTGATCGGCTGCGACATCCATCCGCTGAACAACCTGCGGGTCGGCAAGGCCCTGCGCGAGGCCTTCGGGGCCGATCAGGCGATCGTCGACGCCTGGGCCGCCCGCTGGATCCTGCCCGGCTTCACGGCGCTCGAGCGGCTGGTGGCGGTCCACGGCGACGGCTGGTGCTTCGGCGCCGCTCCGACCCTGGCCGACTGTTACCTGATCCCGCAAATCTATTCGGCCCGCCGTTTCAACGTCCCGCTCGAGGCCTTCCCGCGCCTGCTGGCCATCGACCTCGCCGCGCGGACCCATCCCGCCTTCGTCGCCGCCCACCCGGACAGACAGCCGGACGCGGACTGAGCCCTCAGGCCAGGAATCGCTCCACCGCCGCCAGGAAGCGGGCCGGCTGGTCGATCATGACCATATGCTCGGCCCCCTCGATCCGCTCGAACGTCGCGGGACGGGGCAGGGAGGCGTAGGCCCGGCGAAACAGGCTGTCGGTGCGGCTGCGCGGCGAGGCCTCGTCGGGGCTCCAGCCATAGACCACGGTCACGGGCGCGGTGATGTCCGGCAGCCGGTGGCGCAGGTCCACGGTCATGACCTCGTACAGCGCCTGGGCCAGCACCTGGCGATCGCCGCCCTGCCAGCCCATCGAGCCCAGCACGGCGTCGGCCGCGCCGCCCAGTTCCAGCCCGAGGGCCCGACCGTGCCCGCGCAGGCTCTCGTCGCCGAGGAACTGGACCGCCTGATAGGCGACCTGGGCGATCGGCTCGACATCGCCGACGGTCGCGCCGGGGCTGATCAGGGCCGGAAAGAACGGCGAGGCGTCGACCGTCATCACCCGGCCGACGCGGTCCGGTGCGTCGGCCGCGACCCGCAGCGCGACCAGCCCGCCCATCGAGTGGCCGATGATCGCCGGCCGCCTCAGCCCGGCCTCGACGATATATCGGCGCACCTCGCCCGCCACGGCGCCGAGGATCGCTCCGTCGGCGTTGGCCCCGGCCGCCAGTTCGCCGAACCCCCGCACCGACACCAGATGCAGCCGCCGCCGGTCCGCCAGTCCCGCGGCGGTCCGGCTCCACACCGCCGACGTCGAGGCGAGGCCGGGGATCAGGATCAGGTCGGCTCCGCGTCCGCGCGTCTCGACCACGATCCGGCGCGACTGGAACCGGCCCGGCGCCCGGGCCTCGGCCTGGGCCTGCGCCTGCGCCCCGCCCGGCGCGCCCGTGGCCGCCCACACCGCCGAGCCGGCCATCAGACCCTTGAGAATGTTCCGCCTGTGTTCCATCGCGCCGTCGGTTCAGGTTGGCCCCGTACAACACGAGGGAGGTCCAGATGATCCAGCCGGCCAACGAGGAAATCGTCTTCTACACCAGCCTCGTGTCGCACGGCCGGATCGCGTGCTGGATGCTGGAGGAGACCGGCTGTCCCCATCGCACCGTGGTGCGGGATTTTGGCACGACTATGAAGGCCGTGGACCCCCGGCGACCGCTTCCCGGCGGCGCCCGTCCATATCGACAGCCGGATCATGTGGGGGCTGCGGTTCAGGACCCTGCCCGAGCGACGCCTTCAAGGCCTGTGCGGAGGGCCAGTCCGGGCGCGCGGCGACGATTCGGGCACGCGGCATCGCGACGCCCTGATCGCGGCGGCGCAGGTGGGCGGATGAAGGGTCCGATCAGCCCTGGGCGGGGCGCAGGACACCGCCCAGGCTGGCGCGCTCGACCTGCGGGCGACGCTCGCCGCCGGCGGCGATGATGCGGTCGATCCGGGCCTTCTCGGCGCGGAAGGCGGCCAGATCGGCGCCGGCCAGGATGGTGCCTTCGGTGGTGCGCACGCCGGCGGGATTGATCCGCCGTCCGCCGCGCCAGATCTCATAGTGCAGGTGCGGACCGGTCGAGGCGCCGGTCGAGCCGACATAGGCCACGACCTGACCCTGGCGGACCCGCTGGCCGGCGCGCATGCCCGAAGCGTAGCGCGACAGGTGGCCGTAGCCGGTCTCCAGCCCGTTCGAGTGACGGATGCGCAACCAGTTGCCGTAGCCGCCCCAGCGCCGGGCCTCGACCACCACGCCGTCGGCGGGAGCCACGACCGGCGTGCCCGTGCCGGCGGCGAAATCGATGCCCTGGTGCATCTTGCGATAGCCGGCGATCGGGTGGCGGCGGAAGCCGAACGACGACGAGACCCGGAAGCCGCGCTCCAGCGGCGTGCGCATGAAGGCCGACCGGGTGTTCTTGCCGGTGGCGTCGAAATACTGCGGCTCCTTGGCCCCGGCAGGCTGGAAGCGATAGAAGACCACGCCCTTAAGCTCGGCGTAGAGCAGGCCGTCGGTGCCGATGGTGCGGCCGTTCTCGGTCACCGTGCGCCCATACACATAGGTGAAATCGTCCGAGGCGCGGATATCGCGATCCATGTCGAACTTGTGCGAGAACAGCTGGCCGGCCTTGCGGCGCACGGCGGCGGGAGCGCCCTCGCGTTGGGCCGAGGCCGAGAGCGAGCCCTCGACCTTCCCTTTCAGGACGACGATCTCGTGGGTGACCTTCTCCTCGAGCGCCCGCAGGCGCAGGGCGCCGTCGAAGGTGCGGGACACGGTCACCTGGCTGGCGGGACCGGTGCGCATGGTCAGGCCGATCAGCCGGGGATCGCCCCGGCCGCCGCGCGGCTTGGCGATGGCGGTCTCGAAGCGGAGGCCGGCGCGAATCTCGCTCATGTCCATGGCGTTGGACAGGGTGGCGGCGACGGCGGAGGCGTCCTCGGCGGCGATGCCGGTGCGGCGCACGGCCTGCTCGAAGGTCTCGCCGCGCCGGATTTCGACCGGTATGGCTTCGGGGGTGGACAGGCCGGCCGGCATTCCGGCGGCGAAGAAGGCGTTGGCCTCGATGACGGCCATCTGGGCGGGAGTCAGGGCGGGCGCCTCTTCAGCCCTGGCGGGCTGGTAGACACGTCCGGCAAGGAGGGCCACCGAGAGCGCTGCGACCGCCGTGAGAGCGTGAGGCGCCAGACGCATCGGTTGGCGACGTGGATCGAACTGAGCCATCGGTCCCCGAAAACTGCGACGCCCACCGGCGCCCAAGCCACTAAAAAAGCAAGGATCGTGCCTGAAGAAGCCCCCGGCGCGAGACAGGCCCTATAGCCCGTCTGTCCCATCATGGGAAGTCAGTTCGTTACAGAGCGTTAATCGGGATCGCCGCCCCCGGTAAAGCCTCCGTGATGCGTCAGCTTATCGGCGGGAGCGAACAGTGTATTGACGACGTTTCGTTGAGGTATTCGGGGTTCCCTCGCCGCTACGCCTTGATGTTGTCATCACTGCATTGAAAGTGGCTGATGCGCCACTGTACTGTGTTTCCATAGCCACGCCGACTGTGCTGTTCCAGGAGTCCGCTTTGTTCATCGCTCGGGTCAAGGCATGACCGACGCGGCCGCAACCGCCGCCTCACCGCCACCCCGGCGGGGACGGCGTGCTGGACGACGCCTGCTGCTCGCGGCCGGCGTGCTGGTCTGCGTTCTGCTGGTGCTGGCCGGCCTGCTCTACCTCAACCGCCGCGCGGCCACGCGTCAGGTCCTGGTCGGCTGGCTGGAGCGCCAGGGCATACCGGCCGACATGGATGTCGAGCGGGTCGAGCTCGACGGTCTGGTCGCCCGCATCCGGATCGGCGATCCGCGCAATCCCGACGCCGTGGTCGAGCGGGTCGAGGTCGACTACGCCATCGGCGCGCCCTGGTCGAAGGCGGGTCTGGGGATCACGCCCAGCCGCATCCGCCTCGTCCGCCCCGTACTGCGCGCCTCGTTCCGGGACGGCGAGTTCTCGCTCGGCTCGCTCGATCCGCTTGTCGAACGCTTCACGGGCCGGCCGCCGCGCCCGGACGTCCGCGGACCACTGGTGCTGATCGAGCAGGGCCGCGTTCGGGTCGACACGGAATACGGTCCCGTCGGCATCCTCGGCGACGCCCGCATCGACGACGGAAAGCTGATCCGGCTGAGCGCCCGCATGCCCGCCGCCGATCTCAGGAGCGGCGACATCGCGGCGCGCGCCCTCGCCGCCACGGCCAGCGTCAACACCACCGGAGACCGGATGGCGTTGCGCGTCACGGCCTCGGCCGATCAGGCGACGCTGCCCGGCTTCTCCGGATCCGCCCCCCGTCTGACCCTGAGCGGCGACCTGCCCTATCCCGATCTGAAGCGGCGCCGCGGGGACGGCCGCGCCCGTCTCGATCTCGGCCTTGTCGCGGCGGGCCTGACGGCGGGCGACGTCGCCGCCCGCGAGGCTGTCGCCCGCCTGACCTTCGACGGCCAGACCACCGGCTGGCTCGAGACGTTCCGCATCGAGGGCGCCGCGGACGCCGATCTCCGCGCCGCCCGGCTCGATGGCCCGGACCTGTCGGCGACCGCCGCCGCCGTCCGCTGGAACAACGGCCGCGCCGTCCTGTCCCGCGACGACCGCGGCGTCGGCTGGCGCATCGAGGGCCCGGCCCGGATCTCCGCCGCGCGGGCGTCAGGCGCGGGTCTGGACGGGGCGGGCGTGGCGCTGGCCTCCGGCGGTCTGACCGCCGGCGGCCGCGACGCCGCCTGGGAGGTGACCGGCCCCCTGAGCCTGGGCGCCGACCGGCTCGCCTGGGGCGATCTGTCGCTGGGCGGCGCGCGCGGGGCGGCCGACCTCCAGCTGGTCTCCGACGCCGGCCTGCGCCTGAACCTCTCGGGCGGGCTGCGCGCGGCCCGCGGCGCCTGGCCCCTGTTCGGACCCGCGGCGCGCGACGACAACGCCGATCTGACCGAAATGAAGCGGGCGCTCGGCGCCTTCGCGGTGGATATTCCCGCCTTCACCCTGACCTCCGGAAGCGGGGGAACCCGGGTGGCGCTCGCACGTCCGGCGACCCTGCGCCCGGCCAACGGCGGCGTCCTCACGCTCAGCCCCGCCGAGGGACCGATCTTCGCCGCGGCGCCGGGGCAGTCGGGCGGCGGCGCCCTCGCCCTGACCGCGACGCGCGGCCGGGGCCTGCCCGAGGCCGCCTTCGCCATTCCGGCCTGGCGCCTGACGCCGGACGGATTCACCGCCGACCTCGATGGCCGCGCCGCGCTGGACTTCGACCTCGCCCGGGGGATCAGGCTGGACACCCGCGGGCGACTGACTTCGTCGAATGGCCGGATTGGATATGTGGCGGCCGGGTGCACGCCGCTCACCGTCGAACGGCTGGAGTTCGGCGAGAACGACGTCACCGACCTGTCCGGCCGGGCCTGCCCGGTCGACCGGCCGCTGGTCAGCATCGCCGGGGGGCGCTGGCGGGCCGACGCCGCCCTGGCCGGGGTCGACGCCTCGGCTCCCTTCCTGGCCCTGCATTTCCGCGACGCGAGCGGCCGGTTCGCGGCCACAGGCGGTCCAGACGGCTTCGGTCTCGACGCCCGTGTCGAGCGCGCCACCATCGCGGACGCCACCGCGCCGCTGCGCTTCAACCCGCTCACGGCCGCCGGCTCGGCCCGGTTGGCGAACGAGGACTGGACCGGCGGTTTCGACCTGTCGCGCGGCGGAGCGGCGCTCGGCCGCCTGACCCTCGCCCACGACGGCCAGTCCGGGGCCGGCGGCCTGGCCATCGACGCGCCCTCGATCGTCTTCGCCGAGGGCGGTCTGCAGCCGGCCGACCTCAGCCCGCTGGCGGCGGGCTTCGCCGGGTCGCCCGCGTCCGGCTCCGTCGCCTTTGAGGGCCGCATCGACTGGCTGGCCGAGGCCGAAGGGTCCAGTTCCGGCCGCCTGACCATCCCCAATCTCGACTTCGTCAGCCCGGCCGGCCCGGTGAAGGGGCTGAAGGGAACCATAGACTTCATCAGCCTGGCGCCGCTGGTCACGGCCCCGGGCCAGCGCCTGACCGCCGACCGGCTCGAATCCGTCGCGCCGCTGACCGACATCGCGGTGACCTTCGGCCTCGACAAGGCGGCGGTGACCATCGAGGGCGGCGACCTCGCGGTGGCCGGCGGCGTCATCCGGGTCGAACCCTTCGCCCTGCCGCTGGACCGTAGCCGGCCGTTCAGCGGCGTCATCGTCCTGGAGAACGTCCAGCTCGGCGACGTGATCGCCGGCTCCGGCTTCGCCGACACGGTGGCGCTGGACGCCGTCGTCTCGGGCCGCCTGCCCTTCACCTCCGATCCGGTAGCCGGAATCCGCATCTCGGGCGGAACCCTGGCCGCCGTTCGGCCCGGCCGCCTGTCGATCCAGCGCGAGGCGCTCAGCGGGCTGGAGGCCGGCGGGGGCGGCGCGGGCGTGCCCCCGAACACGGTGCAGGACCTGGCCTACCAGGCCATGGAGAACCTGTCGTTCGACATCCTGTCGGCCGAGGTCAACAGTCTGGACGAGGGCCGCATCGGGGTGTTGTTCCGCATCCGGGGCCGGCACGATCCGCCGGTGCATCAGGAGTTGCGTATCGGCATGGCCGAATTCATCAGCCGCGAATTCCTCAACCGGCAGCTGCCCCTGCCGTCGGGGACGGGCATCGACCTGACGCTCGACACCACGCTGAACCTCAACCAGCTGATCGGCGACCTGCTGGAACTGAACCGGGCCCGCGCGGGCCAGCCGTCGGCCGCCGCCGCCGCGCCTGTGACGCCGCCAGTCCCGGAGCCTTGATCGCGCCGCCCTGGCCGTTCAGAACCCGTTCACCCTGCCCGGCGTTAGATCGTCGTGGATCAATACCGGAGACCTCCCGCCATGACCCGGACGCGCGCACGTCTCGCCCTGATCGGCCTCATCGCCGCCGTCGGCGCGGGCGCCTGCACGCCCACGGTCCGGCTGCAGGTCGATCCGATCCAGATCTACGCCAAGCTGGACGCCGATATCCGCGTCCGTCTCGACAAGGAGCTTCAGGACCTCCTCGTCGAGAACCCGAACCTGTTCTGATGCGAAAGCCGCTTCCGATGTCCTTCCGCAAGCTCTTCGTCATCACCGCCGCCATCGCCGCTCTGGGCGTGGCCGCCGGGGCCGCCTTCGCGCAGACGTCGCAGCAGAAGGCGATGATCGACGCCGCCAAGGCGCAGGGGACCGTGGGCGAACAGTCCGACGGCTACCTCGGCTTCCGCCAGGCCTCGTCCGATCCGGCCCTGACCCAGGCCGTCACGGTGACCAACAGCGCTCGCCGCGAGGCCTACGCCCGCAGCGCCCAGGCCGCCGGAACCACCGCCGACGTCGCCGCCGCCCGCGCCTTCGAGACCATCGTCCTGCCGCGCATCAGCTCCGGCCAGTGGTACCGCAACGCCCAGGGCCAGTGGGTCCAGCGCTAGGTTTCGCCGGAGCCTTCATCCTCCGACGGGGCTCAATGTATGGCGTACCGCATGCGCGCCGAACGGGCCGTCCTGGCCCGGCGCCGGACCGATCTGGCGCCTCGGGCGGACTGGCGGGACCGCTATAGCGCCCGGCTACGCCAGGTCGGCTTTCCGCCTTGTTCGCAATGCCGGTCATTTGTGTCTAGAGATGTTCTGCAGGCCGCCCTTCCGCGCGCCCGCACCGGACGACCCCTTCCCCCATGCCGACCACGATCCCCGGGATCGAGGATGCCCAGACACTCGCCCAGGCGATTGTCGACACCATCCATGAGCCGCTGATCGTCCTCGACGGCGGTCTGCGCGTCCTCGCCGCCAGTCGCGCCTTCTACGAGATATTCAAGGTCGATTCCGAGCACACCATGGGCTGCCTGCTCTACGATCTGGGCGACGGCCAGTGGAACATCCCCGCCCTGCGCCTGCTGCTCGAGACCATCATTCCCGAGAAGACCGCCATGGACCGGTTCGAGGTCGACCACGACTTCCCGGGCGTCGGCCGCCGCACCATGCTGCTCAACGCGCGCAAGGTCATCTACGAGACCAGCGCCAACAGCACCATTCTGCTGGCCTTCACCGACGTCACCGCCCGGCGTCTGATCGAACGGGAGAAGGCCGATCTGCTCAAGAAGGCCGAGGATCTGCTGCGCCAGAAGCAGATGCTGCTCGAGGAGATGCAGCACCGGGTCGCCAACAGCCTGCAGATCATCGCCAGCATCCTGCTGCTGAAGGCCAGGGCGGTCACCTCCGAGGAGACCCGCCACCATCTCAAGGACGCGCACCAGCGCGTGCTGTCGGTGGCCGAGGTTCAGTCGCAACTCCACGCCTCGGGCGGCGTCGACCGCATCGAGGTCGGAGTCTACCTGACCAAGCTGTGCTCCAGCCTCGCGGCCTCGATGATCGGCGAGGGACAGCCCCTGGCGCTTCGGGTCGAGGCCGATCACAGCCGCATAGGCTCGGACAAGGCCGTCAGCATGGGGCTGATCGTCACCGAGCTGGTCATCAACGCGATCAAATACGCCTTCCCCGAGCCGCGCGCGGACGCCGTCGTGCTGGTGCGGTTCGACAGCACCGGGGACGCCTGGACCCTGACGGTCAGCGACAATGGCGTCGGCGCCGCCAAAACCGCCGCGCCCCTCGCCCATGGCGGCCTCGGCACCGCCATCGTCGAGGCGCTGGTCAAGCAGCTGGACGCCCGCATGGAAGTGCGGTCCGCCGCCGGCATGGCCGTCTCCATCCATCACTCCGGCGTCTGACGCCCCTGGCCACGCTCGCCTCCGGCCGCCGCCGGGCGTAGTCTCGCGGCATGGCCCCTCGCCCATTCCGTCTTGTCGGCAATCTCCTCGTCGCGGGCGGCGTCGCGGCCGCCGCGGCCATCGGCCTCAACGTCGCCTGGGTCTCTATCGGCGGCGGCGAGCTGCCGCTGCATGGCTGGATCGCGCTGCTGCTGGGCATCTTCGGGACGGTCGGCCTGGCCTGGGGTCTGATGGCGCTGGCCTTCAAATCGGACCGCGAGGGCTGGGACGATCGGGTCGACAACACGCTCGATCCGGGTCGCGAGCCCGGCGATGACCGTGACGACAAGCCTTGAGCGGGAGCGTGGGTCGCGCGATAGGTCGCCCATGACCGACGCATCCGAACAGCGCCCCTCCGGGATCACCTACGCCGGCTATCTCGCGCTGGACGACCTGCTCTCGGCCCAGCATCCGATCTCGGACGAGCACGACGAGATGCTGTTCGTTATCATCCATCAGGCCAAGGAGCTTTGGCTCAAGCAGATCCTGCACGAGGTGGCCCAGGCCCAGGCCCAGGTCCGCGCCGGCGATCTGGTTCCCGCCTACAAGGGTCTGGCGCGGGTCAGCCGCATCCAGGCCGTGATGACCATGAGCTGGGACATCCTGGCCACGATGACCCCGGCCGAATACCTGCGCTTCCGCGGCGTGCTCGGCTCGTCGTCCGGCTTCCAGAGCGACCAGTTCCGGCGCGTCGAATACATGCTCGGCCTCAAGGACGCGCGCTTCCTGCGCTTCCACGAGGACCGGCCGGCCGCGCATGCGGCGCTGAAAGCCGCCCTCGAGGCGCCCAGCCTCTACGACGACGCCCTGGCCCAGCTGGCCGCCGCCGGCCTGCCCGTACCCGCCGACGTTCTGAACCGCGACGTCAGCCAGCCCTATGAGGCCTCCGAAGGGGTCGAAACCGCCTGGCTGGAGGTCTATCGCGACACCGGCCGCTGGTGGCCGCTCTACCAGCTGGCCGAAAAGCTGGTCGATCTCGACGACGCCCTGCTGACCTGGCGGCACAAGCATGTGGTCACCGTCGAGCGCATTATCGGCCGCCGCCGCGGCACCGGCGGCACCGAGGGCGTGGCCTATCTGACCGAAACCCTGCAGCGTCGCTGCTTTCCCGAGCTGTGGTCGCTGCGCACCAAGCTCTGAGAGGAGCCCGAGATGCGAACCGCCCTGTTGGCCGCCGCCTTGCTGGGACTGGCCGCCTGCGGCCGGGAAGAGCCCTCCCCCTCGACCGCACCGGTCGGGCCGCCTCCGGTTACGTCGAAACCGCCGCTGGTCCAGCCGCCCGAAGCCCCGGTCAGCATGGCCTTCGTCGACGCCTCCGGCGCGGAGCGCCTTCGGCTGGCCTGCCGCGCCGATCCCCCCGCGTTCCAGATCTCCGTTCCGGGCTTCGAGGTGGTCGGCAGCGAGGACCGGCTGACCGTCGGAGCCGGCGACGAGGCCTTCGCCCATGTCGCCGATCTCGAGGCGCCCGGCCCCGGCGTGACCGGCGGCGGGCCAATCGACCCTGATCTGATCGACCGGCTGGCGCGCGGCGAGCCGGTCCGGGCGGTCTACGGCGCCCGGTCCGTCGGCCCCCTCCAGGCCGCGAAGCCGGAGATGCTGGCCGCCTTCACGGAGCGGTGCCGCGGGCTCGGGGGCCGCTGACGAGGCAACCAACACCGTCATGACGGGGTTTAACCTGCACAGCACACGCGGGAATCCCGTCATGCCCAACGCCAATCGCCATGATATCCATGTCCTGAACAGCCTGATCCAGACCACGATCGACAGCGCCGACAGCTATCGCGAGGCCTCGACCGAAACCGACGACCCGCGTCACCGGGACCTGTTCGGACGGCGTAGTTTCGAACGCCGCCAGGTCGCGGAGGAGCTGCAGTCGACCGTCCGCGCGCTCGGCGGAGACGCCGCCGCCGACGGCTCCATCCTCGCCAAGGCCCAGCGCGCCTTCACCGACGTGAAGCACGCCCTGATGCGCGACGACGCCGGCACGATCGGCGCGGCCGAAACCGCCGAGGCGGCTGTCCGGGCCCGTTTCGAAAAGGCGCTGGAAGACAGCCAGATCTCGGCCACCACCCGCGACACCATCCGCCGCGCCTTCTCGCGGGTCAGCGAGGGCCGGGACGAGGTGCGCGACCTCCGGCTCAGCCTCAAGGGCCGGCGCGACGCCGACGACCGGCTGCACCCGCACTAGCCGTCGTCTGCCCAGGGGGCATGTCCCTGCCATCCCGCCGTTAAGACTCTTTGCCCTGCGGCCACGCTTGCATGGCCCTGAGGTCCTGCGGCTTATGCGGCCGTGACGCCCCCTTGTGGCCACAGGGCGGGCAGTCAGCGTCGCTTCGGGGATATCCCCGGACTGCCAGGATCGAGTTCCAGTATCGCGTTGTTTTCATCCGCCCGCCGGGTGGAAGCCCGGCCCTGAGCGAGGGACCGAAACGCCATGCCTATCAGCTACATCTACAACGGCGAGCCCATGACGGGCACCGCGGCGGACAATTTCTTCATCGCCTACAGCGGTTCGACCGGGACCAACACCAATACGGTCAACGGCGGCGACGGCGACGACTGGGTGATGGCGGACTCCAGCGACACCTGGATCCCGAGCGCCGGGTTCCACAACGACAGCATCGCCGACGCCTTCAACCTCGAAGCTCTCACCTCGCCCTGGACGACGGACGAGAACCCCCTGTTCGGTTTGAGCGGAACACCCCATTCCACGGCGATCGTCGAGGCCACGATCGGGGAGAGCGAGTATTTCAGGGTCGCCATCGGCGCCGGCCAGACCATCACCCTGGACATCGACTTCGCCTTCGGCTCGGCGTTCGGACCCTCGCGCGACCTGATCGTCGAGATTTACGATGCCGGGGGCATTCTCCTCGCCAGCGGCGACGACAGCAACATCGCCCAGGGCGGCCTCGGTTCCTTCGCGATCGCCCCGGGATCACAGAACAGCTACGATCCCTACCTAACCTACACCGCGACGGCCGCCGGGAACTATTACATCAACGTCCGGCCGTTCGGCGGCGGACCGGGCTCCACCTTCACCGCGAACGACATCTTCCTGCTGAACGTATCGGTCACCGGACACGCCGTCAGCGCTTCCGCCACGGTCATGGGCGCCGACACGGTCAACGGCGACGCGGGCGACGACAGCCTGTTCGGCCAGGGCGGCGCGGACCTCATCAACGGCGGCCTCGGCAATGACCTGATCCATGGCGGCAGCGGCGTCGACACCGTCAACGGCGGCGACGGCGCCGATGTCCTGTACGGCGGCGAGGGCGCCGAGGAGAGCATCCACGGCGACGGCGGAAACGACATCCTCTGGTCGGGCGGCGAGGGTCACTACTACGGCGACGCCGGCGACGACATCGTCTACGCGGGCCTGACCTCGGGCGTGAATGAGATCCTCGACGGCGGGACGGGTATCGACACCCTCGACACCCGCACCTGGGGCGGAGCCTACACCATTGACCTGGTGACCGGCGCGACCAGTTTCGGCGAGCAGTTCACCAACTTCGAGAACGCGACCACCGGCAACGGCGACGACGTCATCACCGGCACCTCCGGCGCCAACGTCATCCGCACGAACGGCGGGACCGACACGATCGACGCGGGAGCCGGCGACGACACCCTCGCCGGCGGGGTCGGGAACGACAGTCTGACCGGGGGCGACGGCCTCGACACGGCCGACTACTCCGCCGCTGCCGGCGGAGTGCACGCCCAGCTGAACACCAACGTCGTGAGCAACGACGGCGACGGCGGTTCGGACACGCTCTCCGGCATCGAGAACCTGACCGGGTCGAGCGCCAATGACACCCTGATCGGGAGCGGTGTCGCCAATGTGCTGCGCGGCGGGTTTGGAAATGACACCCTGATCGGTCTGGCCGGCAACGACGCGCTGTGGGGCGGATTGGGCGCGAACACCCTGCAGGGTGGAACTGGCGACGACTGGTATGTGCTGGAGGCCGTCGACAGCGTGGTCGAGGCCGCCGGCGAAGGGACCGACACCGTCGAGGCCCGGATCGCCGCCTACACCCTGGGCGGCAATGTCGAGAACCTGGTCTTCGGCGGCGTCGGAGCCTTCACGGGCACGGGCAATGCCTTGAACAACGCCATCAGCGGCGGCATCGGCGACGATGTGCTGCGGGGCCGTGGCGGAAATGACGCCCTGAACGGCGGGACGGGGGTCGACACCGCCGACTACAGCCTCGCCGCCGCCGCGATGAAGGCTTCGCTCGCCTCGGGCAGCGCCTCGGTCGACGGCGACGGCGGTGTGGACACGTTCAACAGCATCGAGAACCTGACCGGATCCGTCTTCAACGACCAACTGGTCGGCGCGGCCGGCGCCAATGTCCTGCGCGGCGGCCTCGGCGCCGACACCCTGCTTGGCATGGGCGGCAACGACGTCCTGTGGGGCGGAACCGGCGCGGGCAACCAGCTGCAGGGCGGGATCGGCGACGACACCTATGTGCTGGAAGTCGCCGACTCCGTCGTCGAGCTGGCGGGCGAGGGCAACGACACCGTCGACGTCCGCATCGCCGCCTACAACCTCGCCAACCATGTCGAGAACCTGGTCTTCGGCGGCGTCGGGAATTTCACCGGCTCGGGCAACGCCCTGAACAACAGCCTGACGGGCGGGGCGGGCTCCGACATCCTGAGCGGCCGGGGGGGATCGGATTCGCTCAACGGCGGGGCGGGCTTCGACACGGTCGACTACAATCTCGCGGCCGCCGGCGTGACCGCCCGGCTGGACACCAACCTCGCCAGCAATGACGGAGACGGCGGGACCGACACCTTCTCCTCCATCGAGTGCCTGATCGGATCGGCCTTTAACGATCTCCTCATCAGCGGAGCGGCGGGCGACACCCTGAGGGGCGGGCTGGGCGCCGACACCCTGCTCGGCTTCGGCGGCAACGACGTCCTGATGGGCGGACAGGTCGCGGCGAACACCCTGCAGGGCGGGCTCGGCAACGACTTCTACGTCCTGGACGCCTCGGACTCCGTCGTCGAGTTCGCCGGCGAGGGCCACGACACCATCGAATCCCACGTCGGTGCCACGGTCATGGGGGCGAACGTCGAGGACATGTACTACGTCGGCGGCGGCAACTTCACCGGCACGGGCAACGCCATCAACAACTCCATAACCGGCGGGGCCGGGAACGATGTGCTCAAGGGCATGGGCGGCAACGACAACCTGTTCGGCGGCTCCGGCGTCGATGAGGTCCGGCTACGCGGCATTCCGGCCAACTACACGATCACCGCCGAAGGGGCGGGCTACCGCATCGTCGACGGCGTGGCCGGGCGCGACGGCTCGACCTTCGTCTCCAGCATCGAACTGGTCCGGTTCCTGGGAGACGGAACCACCACGGTCCTGACCTATCCGCCCCCGGGGCCGGCGCCGCTGGAGGCCGGCGACAAGGCGGCCGGCGACGCCCAGGTGCTGCCGCCCCTGATCGACGATGACGAGCCGCTGGTCCTGCCCGCCATCGACGGCGCCGCGCCGTGGGACCCGGCCTTCGCGCCCGGCGAGGCTCCCCTCCCGCGCCTGTTCGACGGAGGGGTCGGGCGCGCCCCGCTCCTCGACCTGGACGACCCGTGGCTGGAGGCCCCGGTTCATCGGCCTGCGGAGCCCGACATCTGGGGGTAGGGCCCGCCGCAACGAAAAGGGCCCCGGCGTTCCCGCCGGGGCCCTGATTCTGTCCGCGCGAAGCGGCCGTTCAGGCTTCCGTGTCGGCCGGGCCCTCGGCCTTGCCGGTTTCCGGCACCACCACGCCCTTGGGCGCGCGAACGGTCTGCTTCTCGGCGATCCGGGCCGACTTGCCGCGGCGATCGCGCAGGTAATAGAGCTTGGCGCGCCGCACGACGCCGCGGCGCTTGACCTCGATGGAGTCGATGTTCGGCGACAGGATCGGGAAGACCCGCTCCACGCCCTCGCCGAACGAAATCTTCCGCACGGTGAAGTTCTCGTTCACGCCGCCGCCGGCGCGGGCGATGCAGACGCCCTCGAAGGCCTGGATGCGTTCGCGCTCGCCTTCCTTGATCTTGACCATGACCCGCAGCGTGTCGCCGGGCTGGAAGTTCGGAATCTCGCGCTTGGCGATCAGGCGGGCTTTTTCTTCGGCTGCGATCGTCTGCAGGATGTTCATGTCAGTCTCCTCGAGCTTTTTTGCTCTTTACCTGTGATTTGGCGGGGTCATGCCCCGCAGGGGTCTTTGCGAGATGCGCCGCCCAGAGGTCCGGCCGCCGCTCCCGCGTCGTCAGTTCCCGCTGCTCTTCGCGCCATAGCGCCACCTTGCGGTGGTCGCCCGACAGAAGCACCTCGGGTATCTCCAGTCCCTCGAACGTCCGCGGTCGTGTGTACTGCGGATGCTCCAGAAGACCGTCCTCGAAGCTCTCCGAACTCAGGCTTTCGGCCTGGCCCAGCACTCCGGGGATCAATCGTACGCACGCCTCGATCACCACCATCGCCGCCGCCTCGCCGCCGGCGAGCACCGCGTCTCCGACGGAGACCTCCTCGAACCCGCGCGCGTCGAGCACGCGCTGGTCCACCCCCTCGAACCGGCCGCAGAGGACGGTGATCCCGTCCGCCTTCGCCCATTCCTTGACGCGCGCCTGGGTCAGGGGCCGACCCCGGGCGCTCATGTACAAAAGCGGCCGCGCCGGTCCGGATACGCTGTCCAGCGCCCTCGCCACCACGTCCGCTTTAAGCACGGCTCCCGGTCCGCCACCCGCGGGGGTGTCGTCCAGGAAGCCGCGCCTATCCTCGCTGAAGGCCCGAATGTCAAGGGTTTCGAGGCTCCACAGCCCGCGCTCGCGCCACGCCGTGCCGATCAGCGAGACGCCGAGCGGCCCCGGAAAGGCCTCGGGAAACATGGTCAGGACGGTGGCGGTGAAGGGTCGCGCGGTCATCGCGCGGCTCATAGCGCAATCGCGCTCAGGCAGCGAGCCGCCGCGCGGCGAGCGGTAGCGCGCAACCTGCGCTCAAGCAGCGAGCGACCGCGTCGCGAGCGTTAGCGCCCTACCGGCGTGACTCGATCCACGCGTCCACCTGATCCTCCAGCACGTCCAGCGGCACCGAGCCCGAGCCCAACACCACGGCGTGGAAGTCGCGGATGTCGAACCGCTCGCCCAGCGCCGCCTGCGCCCGCTGGCGCAGCTCCATGATCTTCAGCTCGCCGATCTTGTAGCTGGTCGCCTGCCCCGGATTGGTGATGTAGCGCTCCACCTCCTTGACGATGTCGCGCTCGCTCAGCAGCGAGTTCTGGCGGAAATATTCAATGGCCTGTTCGCGGCTCCAGCGCTTTGCATGCAGGCCGGTGTCCGTCACCAGCCGCACCGCCCGCCACAGCTCGGTCGAGAGCCGGCCGAAGTCCGAATAGGGGTCCTGGTAGAAGCCCATCTCCTTGCCCAGCCGCTCGGCGTACAGGCCCCAGCCCTCGGCATAGGCGCCGTAGCCGCCGAAGCGCCGGAACGAAGGCAGGCCCTGCATCTCCTGCGCATAGGCGATCTGGAAATGGTGCCCCGGCGCGCCCTCGTGATAGCTGATGCCCTCGATCTGCGGCTTCAGCACCTGGGTCATGTCCGACAGATTGACGTAGTAGATGCCCGGCCGCGATCCGTCCGGGGCCGGGGCGTTGTAGAAGGCGATCGACGCCGTCGACTCGCGCCAAGGCTCCACCGCCCTCACCTCCAGCGCCGCCTCGGGCAGGTCGCTGAACCAGCGCGGCGCCGCCTCCATCACCTGGGCGATGAAGCCGCGGGCGTCGGTCAGGTATTCCTCCTTGCCCTCCGGCGTGTTCGGATACTGGAAGCGCGGGTCGGTCTTCAGATGGGCGAACATCTCCTGCAGCGAACCCTCGAACCCGACCTGGTCCATGATCGTTTGCATCTCGCCATGCAGCCGCGTCACCTCGTTCAGGCCGATGTCATGGATCTGGTCGGCGGTCAGGTCGGTCGTGGTCGAGAGCTGCAGGCGCGCGTTGTAGTAGGCCTCGCCGTCGGGCAGCCGCCACACGCCGCCCTCGCGATCCGGCATGGCCGCCGCCTGGGCCTGCACCTCGGCCAGCGCCGCCAGCACGCCGTCGTAGCCGCGCTTCCATTCGCCGGTCAGGGCCGCCCGGCCCTCGCCGAGCAGCCGATCCTTGTCGGCCTGATCGGCGGTCAACGCCGCGACCTTCTTCTGGAAGTCGGCCCAGACCGGATTGTCCGCCCCGCCGTCGAACGGCGCGCCGGTGATGATGTTGCGGGTGTTGGCGATTGAGGGCTCGAACACGAAGCTGGGCGAGATCACCCCCGCCGCCGCCCGTTGCCGCAGTTCGGCGGCGATCTCGCCCATGACCCGTTCGGAGTCCCGCAGACGCGAGACATAGGCCTCGGCGTCGGCCACGCTGTCGATACGGTGGTTGTTGATCAGGAACGTGGGCAGGCCGGTGGTCGGATTGCCGTTCGCCGCGAACTGATAGCCCCAGTCGCGCCAGCGGTTGCCCAGCCGCGCCTGCTCGACCCCGTATTCGAACAGCCGCCACGACATCCGGCTGTCGGCGCTCAGCGCCTGCGGATTGAACTGGTCGTTCAGCTGCGCCAGCTGCCGCTCCATCAGGGCCAGCGACCGCTCCGCCGCCGCGTCGGTGGCGTCGTCCAGCTTGCCGTAGTCGCGCTTGATGCCCAGCGCCGTCATGGTCTGCGGCGACAGGGCGATCCGCTCCTGGAACGCCTGCTCGAAGAAGGCCGCCAGCCGCGCGTCCTCGCTCTGGGCCGGGGCCGCCGCGGCCGGGGCCTCCTGCGCCAGAACGGCGACAGGCGCTCCCGTCAGCATGGCGGCGACGGCGACGGTGGAGACGAGCAGACGACGCATGGAAACCCTCCGGAGAACTGAGGGCGGGACCATCACCGGTCGGACGCCGGGAGGCAAGTTACGGCGACGTCAGGAAAGCCCTAGAACTCCCGCCAGCTGTCGCCCGGGTCGCGTTCGCCGGGGTCGACGCTCTGCTGGCCCCAGGCGACGATCATCAGCAGCTTGTGGCTGCGGATGCGGAACTCGCCGGTCATCGGCAGGACGGCGCCCAGCGGCGCGCCGGTCTTCGGCTCGTAGAGGAAGGCCGAGAACTCGGCCACGCCGACCCGGTCCCGGCGGCTGTAGACCGACAGTTCGGGCACCGAGACCACGTTGAAGCTGTCATTGATCGGGATCCGCATCTCGGGCACCCCGAACACCCGGCGCATCTGCTCCAGCGACAGGGCCCCGGCGCGCAGCTCCAGCACCGCCTCGGCCTCCTGCTTCGACGACGCCAGCGAATAGCCCGCCTCCGACAGGGCCGCGCGCACCGCGCTGACCGCATAGGGGGCGTTCTCGGCGCGGAAAAAGGCGTCGTCGACGAACACCCGCGTGCCGTCCGGTATGGGCAGGGTCAGGCCCTCGACGGCGCGGTCGGCGGCGCGCGCCACCAGCAGCTGTTCGGTCGCGGTCCGCGACGGATAGGTTTCGGAGGTCGAGGCGCAGGCGGCCAGGACCAGCAGGCTCGGCAGCGCCAGCCACGCAGGGGTACGAATGTTCAGCTTACCAGCTCCCGGTGTTGGGCATGGAGGCCCAGGGCTCGGCGGGCGGCAGCGGCGCGCCCTCCTGCAGCAGTTCGATCGAAATGCCGTCCGGCGAGCGGACGAAGGCCATGTTTCCGTCGCGCGGCGGCCGGTTGATCACCACGCCGCCGTCCATCAGCCGCCGGCAGGCCGCGTAGATGTCGTCGACCCTGTAGGCCAGGTGGCCGAAATTGCGCCCGCCGCCATACGGCTCGGGGTCCCAGTTGAAGGTCAGCTCGACCTCGGGCGACCGTTCCGCCGCCGAACGGGCCGTGTCAGCGGGCGCGGCGAGAAAGACCAGGGTGTAGCGTCCGGCCTCATTCTCCATGCGCCGCACCTCCTCCAGACCCAGCAGGTCGCGGTAGAAGCGCAGCGAGGCGTCGAGGTCCGACACGCGGACCATGGTGTGCAGGTAGCGCATGGTCGTCCGGTTCCGGGGAGGGCGGAACGGCCTCTATAGCGACCGATGGCCGCGACGGCGACTCACGGCCTGTTTCGGCAGGTGCGCGCCCCTTCCCCGCCTGCTAGAGCCGGGCCTCCGGCGCCCTTGGGAGCCCATCATCGGGGATCGTATGCTTCGCAAGCTCTACGACTGGGTGTTCGCTCTGGCCCGCAGCCGGCACGCCACCCCGGCCCTCGCCGTGGTCTCCTTCGCCGAGAGCTCGATCTTCCCGATACCGCCGGACGTGATGCTGGCGCCGATGATCATCGCCCGCCCGGAGCGCGCCTACTTCTATGCGGGCGTCTGCACGGTCGCGTCCGTACTCGGCGCCATGCTCGGCTATGCCATCGGCTATTTCCTGACCGACCTTGGTCTCGCCATCCTCGCCTTCCTCGGCAAGGCCGACACCTACGAGGCGTCGAAGGCCCTGTTCGACCGCTGGGGCGCCTGGATCATTCTCGGAAAGGGCCTCACGCCGTTCCCGTTCAAGCTCATCACCATCGCGTCCGGGATTCTGAAGTTCAACTTCCCGCTCTTCGTCGCGCTCTGTGTCGTCACCCGCGGCGGACGCTTCTTCGGCGAGGCCTGGATTCTGAAACGCTGGGGCCCGGCGGCCTGGGCCATGATCGAGAAACGCCTCGCCATGTGGACCGTCATTGGCGTCGTGGTGCTGGTCGGGGCGATCGTCGCGGTGAAATTCCTCCTTTAGGCAGGCTCCATCGACGCCACGCTCCGGCCTCGCTATGAACGGTATCCGATGAGAGGCCTTTACCGACTCCTGACGCGGTGGTGGACCGCCTTCGCCCTCGCCGCCTCGCTGGCGCTGCTGGGCGCGGCGCATGCGTTCGAGCGCTTCGGCGGCCTCGCGCCCTGCAACCTCTGCCTCAAGCAGCGCGAGGTCTACTGGGGCGCCGTCGCCATCGCCCTGACCGCCACCCTCTGGCATCTGGTCAGCCGGGGCAGCCGGGGCACGCCGCGCATCGCCGCCTTCCTGCTGGCCGTGGTCTTCACCACCGGCGCGATCACCGCCGTCTTCCACATGGGCGGCGAGAACGACTGGTGGGAGCTCCCGGCCGCCTGCGTGGGCGGCGGCGACGTCAGCCTGGAAAGCCTGGCCGCCCTGGCCATGGGCACCGCCCCGGTCGAGGCGCCGGTCTACTGCGACGCGGTGACGTGGCGCTTCCTCGGTCTCAGCATGGCAGGATGGAACGTGCTGATCTCGGCCGCGCTTGCGGTGTTCAGCCTGCTCGCCGCCAAGAGGCCCAAGGATGCCCGTGCCCCCCGCTCCTGAACCGGGCCCTGAAGCAGCCCCTGAACCGGCTCACCGACCGGTCCGCCTGCCCCACCCGGGTCGCGGCGCCAGCCGTCGCCGCCGCGCCGGAATCCTGCGGGTCGACCACGCCGGTGAATACGCCGCGGTCCACATCTACCGGGCCCAGCGGGCCGTGTTCGAGGGTCGCGCCGGCAAGGCGGCCATCGCCGCCGACATGGGCGAGATGCAGGCCCAGGAAGCCGTCCACCTCGCGCGCTTCGACGCCCTGCTCAGCGCCGAACGCGTGCGCCCGACGATCATGACCCCGGTCTGGCGCCTCGCCGCGCTCGGCCTCGGGGCCGGCACGGCCCTGCTGGGCGAGAAGGCCGCCCACGCCTGCACCGAGGCGGTCGAGAGCGTCATCGGGGAACACTACGCCGACCAGATCGCGGAGCTGGCGGACCGCGACCCGGCGCTCGCCGCCGAACTGACGGCATTCCGCGACGAGGAACTGGCCCACCACGACCACGCGGTCGAGCACGGCAGCCGCGAGGCCCCGGGCTACGGACTTCTGAGCGCCGTCATCAAGGCGGGTTGCCGCGCCGCCATCAAGATCAGCGAACGGGTCTGACGTCAAAGGCCAGCAGCAGCGTCCGCTGCCGGGCGTTTCCGTTGTCGTCCGACAGGATGTAGAGCCGCGTCGCGTCGGCCTGCCTCACCGCCGCGATCCCTTCGAAATTGTCCGTCGTCGAGGGCAGGCTGAGCTCGACCAGCACCGGCCCCAGCACCCCGTCGGCATCCATCCGCCGGATACGGGCCCGCATGTCGATCGGGGCCCGGAAGCGCCGCTGGACCACGAACCAGCCCGCGCCGATCGGGTCGCGATCCATGCCTGTGATGCGCCAGTCGGACACCGGGACCGGCGTGGCCGCCGGCGCCGCCACGACGACGCAGGCTTCGCGCCCACAGTCCCAAACGCCGCCCGCCTCGCCCGCCACGCGCCAGCCGCCCGCCGCCGCCGCCAGCGCCTCGATCCCTTCGTTGCCGGGCGGAACGGGCGGAACCGGCAGGGCGAGGGGGCGGTCGCGAAGATCCGCGGGCGAGCCATAGCCCCATAGCCGCGGCCGCTGCTCGAAGCCGACGATCAGGACGCCGTCGTCGGCCACCGCCAGCGCCTCGGCGTCGCCCTCGGACTTGCTCTGGAAGATCCGGCCGTCCTCTCCGGTCAGCGGCCGCGCCCGCAGGTCCGACAGGCCCGTCGCCCGGCCCCGCCCATCCAGCGCCAGGCGCGCCCTGAACAGGTCCCCGGCGTCGCTGACCATCAGCAGCTCGTCGCCAGACAGTTTCAGGTCCGACAGGCCATGCAGGCGGTCGCCCGCCGGCGCCACGATCTCCAGCCCGCCGCTGAAGCGGACGCCGGACGCGAGGCGGACCCCGCCCGGAACCCCCAGTCCGACCGGGCGCGTCTCCACCGCCAGCGGCGTCCATCCGTCCGGCGCATGGAGCGCGGCCGGGGCGATGACGGTCGCTCCGGCGCAGGCTGACAGCAGAAGGCAGGCGAAGAGCGGCGCGACCCGCTTCAAGCGGCTCTCCGCCGCCGTGTCGGCGCGGCCTTGGGCTCGGCGTCGAACAGCTCGGCCAGCTTCTCGATCATCACCCCGCCCAGTTGCTCGACGTCGACGATGGTCACCGCCCGGCGGTACCAGCGGGTCACGTCGTGGCCGATGCCGATGGCGATCAGCTCGACCGGCGACCGCGTCTCGATCTCGGCGATCACCTGGCGAAGGTGCTTGTCCAGATACAGGGCGGCGTTGGCCGACTGGGTCGAGTCGTCGACCGGCGAGCCGTCCGATATGACCATCAGGATCTGTCGCGCCTCCGGCCGGCCCAGCAGGCGGTCGTGCGCCCAGTTCAGCGCCTCGCCGTCGATATTCTCCTTCAGCAGCCCCTCGCGCATCATCAGGCCGAGGTTCTTTTTGGCCCGCCGCCAAGGGGCGTCCGCCGACTTGTAGATGATGTGCCTCAGGTCGTTCAGCCGCCCCGGGTTGGCCGGCTTGCCGGCGCTGATCCACGCCTCGCGCGCCTGTCCGCCCTTCCACGCCCGGGTGGTGAAGCCGAGGATCTCGACCTTGACCCCGCACCGCTCCAGCGTCCGCGCCAGGATGTCGGCGCACACTGCCGCGACCATGATCGGCCGCCCCCGCATGGAGCCCGAGTTGTCCAGCAGCAGGGTCACCACAGTATCCCGGAACGGGCTCTCGCTCTCGGCCTTGAAGCTCAGCGGCGAGGTCGGATCGGTGATGATCCGCGTCAGCCGGGCGGTGTCCAGCACCCCTTCCTCGAGGTCGAAGGCCCAGCTGCGGTTCTGCTGCGCCATCAGTCGGCGCTGCAGCTTGTTGGCCAGCCGCGCCACCACCGACGACAGGGCCGTCAACTGTTGATCCAGCAGCGACCTCAGCCGCTCCAGCTCGTTCGGATCGCACAGGTCGGCCGCATCGATGATCTCGTCGTGGGCGGTGGTGAAGACGCGATAGGCGTCGATCGCCCGGCCGTCGTCGCCGACCTCCTGTCGGTTCGGCAAGGCGCCCTCGTTGACCTCCGGCCCCTCGTCGGAGGCGTCGCCGTCCGGATCGGCCGGCGCGCCGTCGGGGCGGGCGTCGCGCTCGTCGCCGGCGGTCTGGTCGTCGGTCGAGCCGTCCATCGACTGGCCCTCGCCGCCGCCGGCGTCATCCTCCTCGTCCTGGTCGTCGGACGCGTCGGGCTCCTGCGGATCGGGCTGCTCGTCGCCCTGGTCGTCCGAGGCGTCGTCGCCGCGCCCGTCGCCGGGGTCGAAATCCAGAGCCCGCAGCACGTCCTTCAGCCGCACGGCGAAGGCGTCCTGGTCGTTCGCGACCTCGACCAGGGCGTCGATCTTCGTCCCGGCCTTCGCTTCCAGATCGCCCCGCACCAGATCCAGCAGCGTCCCGGCCCCATCCGGCGCCCGTTGCCCCGTCAGCCGCTCGCGCACCAGCAGGGCCACCGCCTCGGCCGCCGGGACCCGCTCCGCCTCGGTGACCCGCAGCGCGCCGGACTTCTCCAGCCGGGTCAACAAAGCAGCACTCAGATTGGCGCGGACTCCGGCCAGCGACTGCGACCCGACCGCCTCGACCCGGGCCTGCTCGACCGCCTCGAACACGTCCGCCGCCCGGGTGTCGGCCGGCCGCAGCCGGGCGTGCAGCCCCTCGTCGTGATTGGCCAGCCGCAGCGCCAGCCGGTCGGCCTGGCCCCGCAGCGTCGCGCTCTCGGTTCCGCCCGGATCGCGCGGCGGATGGGGCAGGGTCAGGACGCCGTCCGCCAGCCTCGGCCCGTCCGAGCCGAACACCACCTCCAGCTCCGACTGCTCGGCCAGCGCCCGCGCGGCATGGGCCAGCGCGCGCTTGAAGATTTCGGCGGGGGTCTCTGCGGAGGCCATGGCGTCCGGTTAGCCTTTTCGCCGCCCGCTGGAAAGCGGCGCGGCGCCCGATTCAGTGCGCCTCGGGCGGCCGGGCGGCGGGGCTGAAATACTCGCTCTCGGGCTTCGGATGGGCCGACAGCACGAAGCGGCGGTCGCAATAGGCGCATTCGACGAAGTCGTCCTCACCCATGTCCATATAGACCAGCGGATGGCCCAGGGCCCCGCCGCCGCCGTCGCAGGCCACGCGCTTGGTCGAGACCACGATCTCTTCCGGCGGCGGGATGATCGCATCGGGATGGCGGGGCGGCATGATCGACCTTGGGCTGGGAGGGCGCGTCGGCGACTCCCTAGGCGGCAAGCCCGCTGCCGTCAAACCTCGCGCGGCTTGCGCCCGAACATCCGGTCGAACAGCGCCTTGCGCCGTCTGAAGATCGTCCAGCCCAGGCAGCCCGCCGCCACCCACAGGCCGATCTCGCCGATCACCGCCGCCGGTCCGCCATAGATCAGCAGCTCGCGCATCCCGACATGGCCCATGCGGTTCAGAACGAGAACCGCCGTAAAGGCGCCGTAGCCGAGAAGGCAGAACCCGAAGGCCGTCCAGCCGATCAGTTTGATCCGGGGCATCGGCTCTCTCCGTCAAGCACGCTGTTCATAATGACAAGGACACTGGACATTCCGTCCAGCCATGTCAAGCACCATTGACACTGGACGCGCCTCACCGGGGCTTGGCCGCGGCGGGTCCCGCGCCTACCTAGAGCGAAATCGGTTCTGATGGACGCAGTCCATCAGGGCTCAGATTTCGCTCCATGTTGAAACTGGACCATTTTCTGGATTCAGGTCGATTCGACCTGAAACAAGAATGGTCCAGGCGAACCGCTCCGCCTGAAAGCCGCCGATGACCGCTCAAGACCCGCTCCCCGCCAACGCCATCGAGGTGCGCGGGCTGGAGAAGACCTACGCCGGATCGAAGAAGGCCCCGCCCAAGACGGCCCTGCGCGGCGTCGACCTGGTCATCCCGCGCGGCTCGATGTTCGGCCTGCTCGGCCCCAACGGGGCCGGCAAATCGACCCTGATCAACATCCTCGCCGGCGTGGTCAACAAGACCGGCGGCACGGCCGAGATCTGGGGCCGCGACATCGACAAACGCCCCCGCGACGCCCGCGCCGCCCTCGGCGTGGTGCCGCAGGAGATCGTCGCCGACGTCTTCTTCACCCCGCGCGAGGCGCTTGAGGTCCAGGCCGGCTTCTACGGCGTCCCGGCCGGCGAGCGCCGCTCCGACGAGCTGCTCGCCGCCCTCGGCCTGTCCGACAAGGCCCACGCCTATGTCCGCGCCCTGTCCGGCGGCATGAAGCGCCGGCTGATGGTGGCCAAGGCCCTGGTGCACAATCCGCCCATCCTGATCCTCGACGAGCCCACCGCCGGCGTCGATGTCGAGCTGCGCCGCCAGCTCTGGGACTATGTCCGGCGCATCAACGCCGAGGGCGTGACCATCCTGCTGACCACCCACTACCTCGAGGAGGCGCAGGAGCTCTGCGACACCATCGCCATCATGAACCGCGGTCAGGTGGTGGCCTGCGAGCCGACTCCGCAGCTGCTGCGCCGCCTCGACACCCGCCACGTGGTGGTCAGCCCCGACGGCGAACTCGCCGGCCCGCCGATCCTGAAAGGCTTCGAGGTCACCCCCCGCCCCAACGGCGCCTTCGCGGTCAGCTACAAGAAGGGCCAGTCGTCGGTGGAGCAGGTCCTCGCCGCCGTCCGCGCCGCCGGCGTCACCATCGCCGACATCTCCACGGAAGATCCCGATCTGGAAGACGTCTTCCTCGCCCTGACCTACGGCGACGCGTCGCAGGTCAGCCCGACGAAGGATTGAGAGGTCTCATGAAACGTCTCGTCCTTGCCTTCATCGCCATGGCCTTCGTCCCGGTGGCGGCGTTCGCCCAGGAGCCGGTCGTCGCGGCGCCCGATCAGCAGGCGCTGCTGACCAGCCTCGATCCTGCCGTGGCCCGGAACAAGACACTGGTGTTCGACTTCTGGCGCGAGGTCCAGGCGGGCGATCTGACCAACCTCGACCGGTACATGGACGAAAACTACATCCAGCACAGTCCTGGCGTGGCCAGCGGGCGCGCGGGGTTCAGGGCCTTCTTCGAAGGACGCGGCGGTGCAGCCCGGCCCGTGAAGCCGACCATCGACAATCTTGTCTCCCTCGTCGGCGAAGGCGACCTGGTGGTGATGGCGCTCCGGCGAGAGATGCCGGACCCGAGAAATCCCGGTCAGACCTACACCACCACCTGGTTCGACATGTTCCGGGTCGTCGACGGCAAGATCAGCGAGCACTGGGACTACGGCCTCGTCCGCGCCCCCGCCGCCAATCCGGGCAGCCCTTCGGGGACGACGCCTCGCTGAACCGGCGCAGCGAGAGTGGGCTCTCTCCGGACGTTCCTCGTCCCTAGACCACCATCACCGTCCCGATCAGCAGCCGCGCCCCCGCCCGGCCGACCGTCCGATCGGTGGCCGCCTGAAGCTGGACGATCAGCCGCTCCACGTCCGGCGGGGCGCCCGGCAACAGGGCGTTGGCCGCCTGCTGAACCACCGCCGCATAGGCGGCCCTGAGGCGTGGCGCCGACTGCGCCACCCGTGTCCGCAGCGCCGCGTCGGGCGTGTCCAGCCCCGTCTCGACCGTCATCACCCCCCGCCGTCCCCCGGGCCGCACCACATTGGCCGTGATGGTGGGCAGCCGCAGATAACTGGCCTGGGGCGCGCCGGAGCCGCCGCGGGTCTTGCGGGGCGTGTCCTTCAGTCCGAGCAGGGCGCGACGATCCATACAGTGACGCTAGGGCGCAGCGCTTAAGAGCCGGTTACGCCGCCACGCCGTCCGCCGCCTCGAACACCTTCGGCTCCATCGGCCTCAGGTCCAGCAGGGCGAACAGGGCCGCGTCCTCGTCCCGCTCGGGATTGGGCGTTGTCAGCAGCTTGCCGCCGACGAAGATCGAATTGGCCCCGGCGAGGAAGCACAGCGCCTGCATCTCCGGGCTCATCGTCTCGCGCCCGGCCGACAGCCGGACCATCGCCTTCGGACAGACCAGCCGCGCCACGGCCACGGTGCGCACGAACTCGATCGGATCGATCTCGCCCTCCCGCTTCACCCGGTCGCCCAGCGGCGTGCCGGTGACGGGCACCAGCGCATTGACCGGCAGGCTGTCCGGATGCTCCGGCAGGGTGGCCAGGGCGTGCAGCAGCCCGGCCCGGTCCCGCCGCGCCTCGCCCATGCCGACGATCCCGCCGCAGCACGTCGACATTCCGGCGTCGCGCACATGCTGCAGCGTGTCCAGCCGGTCCTGATAGGTCCGGGTCGTCACCACCTCGGCGTAGTACTCCGGCCCGGTGTCGAGGTTGTGATTGTAGTAGTCCAGCCCCGCCGCCTTCAGCTGCCGCGCCTGGTCGGCGGTCAGCATGCCCAGGGTGGCGCAGGTCTCAAGCCCCAGCGCCTTCACGCCCGCGATCATCGTCGCCAGCTTCGGCGTGTCCCGATCCTTCAGCTCGCGCCACGCCGCCCCCATGCAGAAGCGGCTGGCCCCGCCGGCCTTCGCCGCCATGGCCTCGGCCATGACCGCGGTGGCGTCCATCAGCTTCTCGGCCTTCAGCCCGGTCTGGAAACTGGCCGACTGCGAGCAGTAGCCGCAGTTCTCCGCGCAGCCGCCCGTCTTGATCGACAGCAGTTGGCTCTTCTGCACCTCGGACGGATCGAACCAGCGCCGGTGCACGCTGGCGGCCTCGAACACCAGCTCCATGAAGGGTCGGGCGAACAGCGCCTCGACCTCGTCCAGGGTCCAGTCGTGGCGGGGGATCGACAGGTCACGGGTCATGGCCGTTTCCCTGACGCAGGCCGGGGCCCCGGGCAAGCCCCCGGCGCTTCCTAGACGTCCATAATGATCTCGCCGCGCTTCAGGTCGATGACCACGCGCTCAAAGACGCCCAGCACATCGACGCCCATCAGCATGGCCGGCGTGTTGTCGAGCCCAAGCAGCCGGAAAATGTGGAAATCGCCCATCAGCACCGCCAGCCGGTCCAGCACCAGTTCATCGAAATGGACCGCCGAGACCACCATGGCCTGGGCCAGCGCCGCCCGTCCGGTCGGAGACTGCACCAGCGCGGTCCCGGTCGACGCGGCGCGGCTCTGGAACGGCCGGGCGCCGGCCGCTTCGGCCAGGGCCGGATTGATCAGGGTGACCTGGGCGCCGGTGTCGACCACCGCCTGCACGGACTGTCCACGCACCAGGGCGTTCACCACCATCAGTTCGGCGCCGCCCCCTTGCGGCGGCTGGAACCGGACCCGCGGGCGCACCACGCCGAGGAACTGGTCGTGATCGGGCCGCGACCGGTTGATGGACGACCGGCCCTGGCCGCGGAAACGCATGACCAGCCGCTGCTCGGCCAGCAGGTCGAGCCCCAGCAGGCCGTCCAGTCCGATCAGACCGGGACGCGAGCCCACGGCCAACCGCGCCTCGCCCACCGACAGGGATCCGCTCGACAGGGTGCGCGCCCGGACCGCCGGCACCCGCTCGAGCCCGATCACCGTGTGCATGTCCAGTTCGCCCGCCGGCGCGATGCCCAGCCGCTCCACCAGATCGCTGGCGACGACCGAGGCGCTGGCCGCCGTGTCGACCGCGAATTGGAACGGCCCTTCGCCGTTGATGAACACCGGCACGGTCGATCGGCGGACCCGGTCCGTCGTCTGGTCGGCGCGGAATTCGTCGATCTGGGTTTCCTGGGCCAGGGCCAGCCCCGGCGCGGCCAGGCCCGCCAGCAAGGCGCCCCCCAGTACGCGGCGGTTGAGTCCGTCTGCGGTCATCACGCTCCTCCCCGGACGGATGGTTGCACGGAAACCGGCGGGCGGCGACCCGGGGGGTCATTTAAGTCTGTCCGTGTCGATCGAAGCATTTTGGTGTAGGCTGCGATCCGCCGTCCCGTTTCGCGGGCGGCCTGTCCGTACCCCAGTATCAGTGCCGCGTGCCATTGGGCCCAGTGCAGCCTTGGGGAAGGTTATGCCAGATCAGACGCCGCGCATCAGCGCCAAAGCTCGCGCGATTCTGCGCGCCAATCCGTCGGTGCTGGGTTTCTCGGAAACCCTGAAACCGAAACTGAAGCGAGGCCGGCCCGTCGGGCCCCTGGCGATCCGGGTCTACGTCGAGAAGAAGCGATCGAAAGCCTCGCTGCCTGACGCCCTGGTCGTGCCGGCGGCTATCGACGGGGTGCCGACGGACGTCTTCGCCATCGGCAAGATCGGGCCGACCGCCCTGCCGCCGCGCAATCGGGGCCAATTCCGTCCGCTCGAGGGGGGCGCCTCCGGGATGTACAGGGGCGGGACCGCCGGGACGCTGGGATACTTCATGCGCGACCGGCGGCGACCGCCGCCACCGAACAAGCCGCAGTGGTATGCACTGTCCTGCGCCCATGTCCTCCATACCGGCACGGCCCAGAACGAAACCCTCCAGCCGTCTCCGCGCGACGGCGGCGTCGATCCGGTCGATCGCGTCGGCCGCGAGCGGCTGTGGACCTATCACGGGGTGGACGCCGCCCTCTCGGTGCTCGACGAGCGGGCGATCGCCGCCATCATCGACCTGCCCGCGCCGGTCGGCACGTCCCCGCCCTACGTCGGGAAGACCGTCGCCAAGTCCGGCCGGACGACGGGCGTCACCTTCGGCAAGGTGTTCGACGATGGCGCCGAGTTCAAATTCCCGGCCTGGGCCACCTCGCCGGGGCCCGTCCGGTTCCGGGACGTGATCCTGGTCTGGCACAGGCGTCGGCCCTTCAGCGAGGGCGGAGACAGCGGAAGTCTCGTGATCGACCCGGGCGACGACAGCGCGGTGGGCATGGTGTTCGGCGGAAACGTCACCGCACCGAGATACACCCTGGTTGCGTCGATCCGTTCGGTGCTGAAGGCGTTCCCCAACCAGATGATGGTGCGGGTGGGCGAGACCTGGCCCTAGGCGAGGCTCCACCCGGCGAACATATAAGGATATCCTTATATGCCGTTGCCGGGCGGCGGGCAGCGGGCTATAGCGGCGCCAGCTCCAGACGCGCCAGAGGCCTTCATGACCGACTACATCGTCCGCGACATCTCCCTCGCCGCCTATGGCGCCAAGGAAATCGCCATCGCCGAAACCGAGATGCCGGGCCTGATGGCGCTGCGGTCCGAGTTCGGCCAGAGTCAGCCGCTGAAGGGCGCGCGCATCGCCGGCAGCCCGCACATGACCATCCAGACGGCCGTGCTGATCCAGACGCTGGAAGCGCTGGGCGCCGAGGTCCGCTGGGCCTCGTGCAATATCTTCTCGACCCAGGACCACGCTGCGGCGGCCATCGCCGCCGCCGGCACGCCGGTCTTCGCCACCAAGGGCGAGACCCTGGTCGAGTACTGGGACTACGCCCACAAGATCTTCGAATGGGCCGACGGCGGCTATCCGAACCTGATCCTCGACGACGGCGGCGACGCCACCCTGCTGTGCGTGCTCGGGCCCAGGGCCGAGAAGGACATCTCGGTCCTGTCGAACCCCCAGAACGAGGAGGAGGAAGCCCTCTTCTCCGTGATGAAGCGCTACATCGCCGAGAAGCCCGGCTTCTATTCGGCCATTCGCGACGCCATCGGCGGCGTCTCGGAAGAGACCACCACGGGCGTCCACCGCCTCTATCAGATGGCCGAGCGCGGCGAGCTGCCCTTCCCCGCCATCAACGTCAACGACAGCGTCACCAAGTCCAAGTTCGACAACCTGTACGGCTGCCGGGAATCGCTCGTCGACGCCATCCGCCGCGGCACTGACGTCATGCTGTCCGGCAAGGTCGCCGTGGTCTGCGGCTACGGCGACGTCGGCAAGGGCTCGGCCGCCTCGCTGCGCCAGGGCGGCGCCCGGGTGAAGGTCACCGAGATCGACCCGATCTGCGCCCTGCAGGCCGCCATGGAAGGCTATGAGGTCGTGACCCTCGAGGACGCGGCGGGCGAGGCCGACATCTTCGTCACCGCCACCGGCAACAAGGACGTCATCACCGTCGAGCACATGAGGGCGATGAAGAACAACGCCATCGTCTGCAACATCGGCCACTTCGACTCGGAGATTCAGGTCGCCGGCCTGAAGAACTTCAAGTGGGACGAGATCAAGCCCCAGGTCCACCACATCGAATTCCCGGACGGCAAGAAGATCATCCTGCTGTCGGAAGGCCGCCTGGTGAACCTCGGCAACGCCACCGGCCACCCGTCCTTCGTGATGAGCGCCAGCTTCACCAACCAGACCCTGGCCCAGATCGAACTGTGGACCAACCGGTCGCAATACCAGAACCAAGTCTACACCCTGCCCAAGCACCTCGACGAGAAGGTGGCCATGCTCCACCTGGCCAAGCTGGGCGCCAAGCTGACCACCCTGCGCAAGGAACAGGCCGACTACATCGGCGTGCCGCAGCAGGGGCCGTTCAAGCCGGAGCACTACCGGTACTAAGGTTCGCACCTGGCGAGACGGAAGGGCGGCTGCGAAGGCAGCCGCCCCTTTTTGTGCGCCGACCGTCCCACCGCGGCCGGATCGCCCCTTTTTCGGCGTGGCGCGCCGAACGCTGCTCGGCTAATCCCAGCCCATGCCCATGGCGCTTCTTCTTTCCAGCCACGTCGCCGGTAGCCGCGTCGGCGGCTCGGCCCAGGCGCTGGCGCT
>NZ_DASPMQ010000029.1:0-23864 GCF_035626975.1 Brevundimonas sp. | reverse complement strand
GCCGCCGGGGCCCGCGCGGCCGCGAACGACTGCGCCCGCTTCCAGCCCGGCGAGGAGTAGCCGCTGCCGAAAGTCGGCATCTCGTCCCAGCGGCTCTTGGCCTCCTTCATGCCGGGCGTGACGCCGTAGTAGCCCGTGTCGCTCTCGGCCTCGACGTGGTCGATGGGCAGTTCGTCGACGAACCGGCTCGGCAGCTGCGAGGTCCAGCGCCCATACACCAGCCGGTTGGCCGCGAATGAGATGCGTGCGTCCTGCTTGGCCCGGGTGACGCCGACATAGGCCAGCCGGCGTTCCTCCTCGAGTCCCTTCTCGCCCTTCTCGTCGATGCTGCGCTGGCTCGGGAAGACCCCTTCCTCCCAGCCGGGCAGGAAGACCAGCGGGAACTCCAGCCCCTTGGCCCCGTGCAGCGTCATGATCTGCACCGCGTCGTCGGCGCCGCCCCGGTCGAGATCCATGACCAGCGACACATGCTCCAGATAGGCGGGCAGGCTGTCGAAGGCCTGCATCGACTGGGTCAGTTCCTTGAGGTTGTCGAGCCGCGTCTGGCCGGTCGCCCGGTCGGCCTTCTGCATGTCGGTGTAGCCGCTCTCCTCCAGCACCGTCTCGGTCAGCTCCCAGTGCGTGGTGGTCTGGGCCAGCGCCCGCCAGCGGTCGATGTCGCGCACGAAGTTGCTCAGCGCCGTCCGCGTGCGCGCCTGCAGTTCGTCCGAGACGATCAGGTCGCGCACCGCCGCCATGGCCGAGACGCCCGACAGCCGGGCGATCTGCAGCACCTTCTGCACCGAGGTGTCGCCGACGCCGCGCTTGGGCACATTGACGATCCGCTCGAAGGCCAGATCGTCGTCCTCGGACAGGATCAGCCGCAGATAGGCGTGGGCGTCGCGGATCTCGGCCCGTTCGAAGAAGCGCGGCCCGCCGATCACCACATAGGGCACGGCCAGCAACACGAACCGCTCCTCGAACGCCCGCATCTGGAACGAAGCCCGGACCAGCACCGCCATGTCCTTGTAGGCCATGCCCTGGCGCCGCGCGGTCTCGATTTCGTCGGCGATCAGCCGGGCCTCGGCCTCGCCGTCCCAGACGCCGCGCACCCGAACCTTGTCGCCGCTCAGGTCCTCGGTCCACAGCGTCTTGCCCAGCCGCCCCTTGTTGGCCGCGATCAGGCCCGAGGCGGCGCCGAGGATATGCTGCGTCGAACGATAGTTGCGCTCCAGCCGGATCACCTTTGCGCCCGGGAAGTCGCGCTCGAAGCGCAGGATGTTGTCCACCTCGGCCCCGCGCCAGCCGTAGATCGACTGGTCGTCGTCGCCGACGCAGCAGACGTTGCCGGTCGAGGAGGTCAGCAGCCGCAGCCAAAGGTATTGGGCGACGTTGGTGTCCTGGTATTCGTCGACCAGGATGTAGCGGAACCGCCGCCGGTATTCCTCAGCGATATCCGTGTGTTTCGACAGGATCGTCAGGTTGTGCAGCAACAGGTCGCCGAAGTCGCAGGCGTTCAGGCTGACCAGCCGCGCCTGATAGGCGGCGTAGAG
Source organism: Brevundimonas sp. (assembly GCF_035626975.1). Classification (GTDB taxonomy): domain Bacteria; phylum Pseudomonadota; class Alphaproteobacteria; order Caulobacterales; family Caulobacteraceae; genus Brevundimonas. The sequence continues at coordinate 22,332 of NZ_DASPMQ010000029.1, read as the reverse complement.
CGCGTGCCCCTTGCCGTTGGCGAAATCCTCGGTCGAGGGCAGCGTCTCGGGCGTCCAGCCGCGGTTCTTCCAGTGGTCGATCAGGCCGCTGAGCGAGCGCGGCGTCCACCGCTTGGTGTCCAGATTGGCCGCCTCGAGCAGTTGTTTGCAGACCCGCTCCTGGTCGTCGGTGTCGAGGATCGTGAAGGTCGACTTCAGTCCGACCAGCTCGGCGTGCCGCCGCAGGATCTGCGCCGCCACCGAGTGGAAGGTGCCCAGCCAGCGCAGCCCCTCGGCCGACGGCCCGATCAGATGGGTGATCCGCTCGCGCATCTCGCGCGCGGCCTTGTTGGTGAAGGTGACGGCGAGCAGCTCCCACGGCCGCGCCCGCCCGGTGGCGAGGATGTGCGCCAGCCGCGTGGTCAGCACCCGCGTCTTGCCCGTGCCGGCGCCCGCCAGCACCAGCACCGGCCCGTCCACCGTCTCGACCGCCTCGCGCTGTTCGGGATTCAGCCCCGCCAGATAGTCGGGCGCGCCCGAAGGCTCGACGCCCCCGGGGCCGCGCGAGCGGGCGAGATCGGAGATACGCGGGGCGGGGGTTTCAGGCAGACTCATCGCGAGAACATAAGGGGCACGGAGCCCGATGTCAGCGCCCGCGTCGTCGCGCCGCCGGGGAACCGTCAAGCCTGACCATCGTTCCGGTTGCTGACAGGGTTCAAAGGGAAGGGATACCCATGGCTGACAACACCAACAACACGGGCGGAAGCGGCAACACCGGCCTCGCGTTCATCGTCGGGGCGATCGTGGTCGTGCTGGCCGTGGTGGCCTATTTCGTCTTCGCCCGCGGCGGCGCGCCCGAGACGAAGAACGTCGACGTCGACGTCAATCTGCCTGAGGTGTCCGCCCCCGCGGTTCCTGGCACTGGAGGCTGAACATGACTGATCCGAACGTCCCCCCGCCGCGCGACGACCGTCCTGACGTCGTGCATCACACCACCATCAACAATCCGTCGACGACCGATAGGGGCGGCGGCGCCGGCTGGATCGGCTTCCTGGTCGGCGGCCTGCTGGTGGTGCTGGTCATCATCGCCGTCGTGGTGTTCTCGAACGGCGGCCTGAACCGGACCACGGACACCAAGGTCGATCTCGACGTCGATCTGCCGGCGCCCACGCTGCCGGAGGCGCCGAAGATGCCCGACCTGCCGGATCTGCCCGCGCCCAGCGTGCCCAATCCGGAGCCGGCCCCGGGCAACTGAGCGCCTACTTCAGACGGTAGCTGATCGTGGTCACGACCCGGACCCTCTGGTCCGGGGACTGGCTCGCGTCGCCATACCCCTCGCGCGGCAGGATTTCGAACGAGCCCTGCGTCGCCTGCCGGATCGGCCCCAGCGGCGCGCCCGAGTCCTTGGCGAACTGTGCGGCGCCGGTGCGGGCCGACGCCGTCGCCTCGGCGATCATGGCCGGGCGGACGTCGTTGAGCTTGGTGAAGATGTAGGTCGGGCCGGTGAAGTCCTGCAGCACCACGCCCTGGCGGACCAGATCGTTCATCGCCCGCGTCGTCGCCTGCACCCGCGCCACGTCGGTGGTTCGCACGATCACCGTCTGGGCCAGGATGAAGCGCGGGCCGCCGTCCTGCTGGGCGTACTCGCGTGAGAGCCGGTCCGACACCTCGAGCCGGCCCAGGGTCACGGCGTCGGCCGGGTAGCCCTGCGCCGTCAGGAACCGGCGCACGACCCCCAGGTCGGTGTCGATGCGCGCCTGCACCTCCGACAGCACCTCGCCCGAAACGGTGAAGCGCAGCGGCAGCACCGCCAGGTCCGCCTGCACGTCGCGCTCGGCCAGCCCCCTCACGGTCACCGACCGGTCGCCGACCCGGGCGTTGACGACGCCCTGACCGATCAGGGCGCCTCCGCCGATCAGCCCGACGGCGAGAAGGCCGCCCACGAGGCCGGCGGGGATCAGTCTGCTGTCGATCATGATGCGCTCTCCAGGGTGGAGGATGCGCCAACCCTGGTCGCTGTCAATCGGACGACTGCTGTTCGGCGAAAGAACGGTCTCCGCCCGTCCAGGCCAGCGCCAGAAGCCGGCAGGCCGAGGCCAGCGGTCTGCGTCCGCGCCGCTCGTCGATCCGCTTCATCAGCCCGGCGTGGGTCAGCTTCAGCTCCGCCGCCACGGCGTCCAGCACAGCCCAGAACTCCGGCTCCAGCGCCACCGAGGTGGCGTGTCCGGACAGGGAGACGGAGCGTTTTCTGAGCATGGGGCGAACCTAGCGGAGCCGGGCCTCCGCGGCGAGCGGCCGCCGGTTCCTGACCCTGTTCACCCGAAGTTCCCTACGCGCTATGTTAAGATGTCCCGCACAGGATCGCCGCATGACAGCGACCGCCGACTTCTACAGCGTCGAACCCTACCGGCCCCCGCGTGTAGAGCCGCTGACGGCCTTGCGCGCCTTCCGGCGGCTGATCCGCGACAAGGAGGACACCGCCCAGGTGTTCGAGATCATGCGCGCCCTGTCGGGACGCTCGATCGCCCGCGGCTACAACCGCATGCTCAAGACCATGGAAGGCGGCCGCCAGGCCTTCCTGCGCGAGGAACTGGCGCACAAGCTGGACGATCCGGTGTGGCTGGCGCGTTTCAGGCCGGGCACGGTGGGCGCCGCTTACCGGCGTTTCCGCCAGGCGCGGGGGTTCACGGCCGAGGGACTGGCCGTGGAGGCGCGCAAGGTCACGCCGCTGACGGACGCCCCGCACCCTATCTTCTGGTATTCCCGCCGACTGCGGGACGTGCACGATGTCTGGCACGTCCTGACGGGCTATGAGACCGACGCGCTGGGCGAGGCTTGCGTCGTCGCCTTCTCCCACGCCCAGACGGGCAATTTCGGCTTTGCCCTGATCGGCTGGGGCGGGGCCCGCGAGATCCAGCGCGAGAACCCGGCCGTCCCCGCCCGGCGCGCCGTCTTTCAGGCCTGGCGCAACGGCCGCGCCGCGCGCTGGCTGCCGGGGCTCGACTATGAGGCCCTGTTCGCCGTGCCCCTGGAGGCCGCGCGCGCCTCGTTGAACATCCGTCCGCCCGGCGTCTACGACCGCGTGCCGCCGGAGGCGCGGATGGCGCTCAAGCTGCGGGCCTGACCACCGCCCCGCCCTTTGGAAGGGGCTCATAAGCCTGCCTTGTGGCGCGGTCCGGATTCCTCGGCTTGCGTCCGGTCTCCGGCTCATCCACTTGGCGAGGATGTCCGCTTCCTCCGGGTCTCTCGTTTCGCCGCCGCCGACCGGTCTGTCCCGTGCGACCCTGTGGGCGATCGGCGGCGTCGCCCTGTGCGCGGCGATCTGGGGCACGACCTGGTATGCGATCACCCTGCAACTCGGCCAGGTCGCGCCGCTCGCCTCGATCGTCTGGCGCTTCGGTCTCGCCGCCATCCTGATCTTCGCCGGCTGTCTGATCACGCGCCGCTCCGTGACGCTCACCCTCAACCAGCATCTGACCGCGGCGGGGCAGGGCGTCTTCGCCTTCTCGATCAGCTACAGCTTCACCTACGCCGCCGAGGGGCGGATCCCCTCGGCCGTCGTGGCGGTGATCTTCGCCTCGCTCGCGCTTCTCAACCTGATCCTGTTCCGCATCGCCGCCCGGCAGCGGGCCGCCGCGCTTTCGTGGGGTGGAGCGGCTCTGGGCGTGGTCGGCGTCGCTGTGCTGTCAGGCTCGGAAGTGCTGGGCGCCGGCCTCGACACGGCCAGCGCGACCGGCGTCGGTTTCGCCGTGACGGCGGTGGCCGCCTCCGCCTTCGGCAACTACTTCGCCTGGCGCGGCCAGAACGCCGGGTCGGCGGTGATCCCGTCGACCGCCTGGGCGATGGCCTATGGCGCCGGCCTGCTCGCCCTCTACGGCCTGGCCACCGGAGTCGAATGGTCGATCGAGCCGAGCTTCACCTACCTCGGGTCGCTGCTGTACCTGTCGGTGTTCGGTTCCGTGATCGCCTTCGTGGTCTATTTCAGCGTCGCCCGCGCCCGCGGCTACGCCTTGGCCAGCTACATCTCGGCCCTGACGCCGCCCATCGCCATGCTGGTCTCGGTGCTGTTCGAGAACGCCCGCTTCGGCTGGCCGGCGCTGGCCGGTCTGGCGCTGGTGCTGGCCGGCCAGGTCCTGCTGATCCGGGCGCCCAAGGTCTCGGCGGTCTAGCCGAACCAGCCGCGCTTCTTCTTCGGTTTCTCCGCCGCCTCCGCGCTCGCGGCGGCGGCGGCCTCGGCCTCGCGCCGCTTGCGCTCGCTGGCGACGCGGATCGCCACCAGCATCGGGATCAGGCCGTGGCGGGTGCGCGGCATCTCGCCCATCTCAGTCCTCCAGCTTCGAGCCGTCCAGCAGGCTGTCCGCCCGCGCCCGTTCCTTGTCCGCCTTCGTCCGTTCGGCTTTCGACCGGCCATGCGCGGCGCGATTGCCGGCCGCCGCGGTCTTCGCCTCGGCCCGGGCGCGATCCTTGCGCACCCGGTTCAGGTTGACGATCTCGCCCATGAAGCCTCCGTTATGCAACCCGACCCGCGGCCGAACGGTTTCCCGACATCCACATCGTCAGGAGCGTCCCATGGTAGACCCGTCTCAAATCCGCGAAAGCCTCGAAGTCGTCGGTTCCGACGGTGCGCACGTCGGCCGCGTCGATCATGTGCGGGGCGACCAGATCGAACTGGCCAAGCTGGACCTCGGCTCGGGCTTCAAACACCACATGATCCCGGTCAGCTGGGTCGACCACGTCGACGCCCACGTCCATCTCAACGTCACGAAGGACGAGGCCAAGGCGCGCTGGGCCGAGACGCACTGAGACCCGGCGAGCCGACCCCGCTTACGGCGAATTCACGAACGGAAGCGCGCCGAGGCCCCTAACATGGCGGCATGATCCGACTCGTGCTCAACGTCCTCTGGCTCATCTTCGGCGGCTGGCTGTCCGGCCTGCTCTGGCTGTTCGGCGGGGCGATCCTGGCTCTGACCGTCGTCGGCCTGCCGTGGAGCTTCGCCGCGTGGCGGATCGCCAGCTATTCGTTCTGGCCGTTCGGCCGCGAGGTCGTCTGGCGCGACGCGGCCACGGGCCGTGAGGATCTGGGCACAGGCGGCGTCGGCGTGGTGCTGAACGTGATCTGGTTCATCTTCGCCGGCTGGTACCTCGCCTTGACGCACCTGATCATCGCCGTGGTCGAGTTCGTCTCGATCATCGGCATTCCCTTCGCGCTGAAGGACCTCGAACTGGCCAGGCTGGCGCTGGCTCCGGTCGGCCGGACCATCCGCGAGAAGCCCTGAGGGCGACTCACTCCGGAGCGAGCAGCACGTCCAGACAGGTTTCCCGCCGGTTCAGGAAGCGTCGATCACCCCGGCGAGATCATCTTCTCCGGCCGAACCCATTCGTCGAACTCCTCGTTCGTCAGATAGCCGCCGCCGACGGCCTCCTCGCGCAGGGTGGTGCCGTTTTTGTGCGCCGTCTTGGCGATCTTGGCGCAGGCGTCATAGCCCAGCCGTCCGTTCAGCGCCGTGACCAGCATCAGCGAGTTCTCCAGCCCCCGCTTGATGTTGTCCTCGCGCGGCTCGATCCCAACCACGCAGTTGTCGGTGAACGACACCGCGGCGTCGGCCATCAGCCGCACCGACTGCAGGAAGTTGTAGGCCATCACCGGATTGAAGACGTTCAGCTCGAAATGCCCCTGCGAGCCCGCGAAGGTCACCGCCGCGTGGTTGCCGAACACCTGCACGCAGACCTGCGTCAGAGCCTCGCACTGGGTCGGATTGACCTTGCCCGGCATGATCGACGAGCCCGGCTCGTTCTCCGGCAGGGCCAGTTCGCCCAGCCCCGAGCGCGGGCCCGAGCCGAGGAAGCGGATGTCGTTGGCGATCTTGAACAGCGAGGCCGCCACCGTGTTGATGGCCCCGTGGCTGAATACCATGGCGTCGTGCGCGGCCAGCGCCTCGAACTTGTTGGGCGCCGTGACGAAGGGCAGGCCGGTGATGGCGGCGATCTTCTCCGCCACCGTCTCCGCGAACCCGACCGGCGCATTCAGCCCGGTGCCCACGGCGGTGCCGCCCTGGGCCAGCTCCATCAGCTTTGGCAGGGTCTGTTCGATCCGCTCGATGCCGTTGGCGACCTGCTGGGCATAGCCGCCGAACTCCTGGCCCAGCGTCAGCGGCGTGGCGTCCTGGGTGTGGGTGCGGCCGATCTTGATGATGCCCTGCCAGGCGTCGCTCTTGGCCTTCAGCGCCGCGTGCAGATGCTTCAGCGCCGGGATCAGCGTCTTCACCACCTGCTCGGCGCAGGCCACATGCATGGCCGTCGGATAGGTGTCGTTCGACGACTGGCTCATGTTGACGTGGTCGTTGGGATGGACCGGCGTCTTCGAGCCCATCTCGCCGCCCAGCATCTCGATGGCGCGGTTCGAGATCACCTCGTTGGCGTTCATGTTCGACTGGGTGCCCGACCCCGTCTGCCAGACCACCAGCGGGAAATGATCGTTGAGCCTGCCCTCGATGACCTCGTTCGCCGCCTTGACGATGGTCTCGCCGATCGTCGGGTCCAGCTTGCCCAGCGCCATATTGGTCTCGGCCGCAGCCCGTTTGACGATGCCCAGCGCCCGCACGATCGGCAACGGCTGCGTCTCCTCGCCGATTTTGAAATTCCCCAGCGAGCGTTGCGCCTGCGCCCCCCAGTAGCGGTCCGGGGCGACCTCGATCGGGCCGAAGGTGTCGGTTTCGATGCGGGCGTTGCTCATGACGGCGAGGCTCTTCAGGCGTGACGGGAGGATGCGCGGCGGTGTAGCACGGAGAGGCGAGGGGACAAGGCGGATGAGCCGGCGATGCGGACGATGATCATGGCGGCGGCGCTGGCGCTTTCGGCCTGCGCGACCACGGCCAACGGCGCCGACCGGCCCCGGGTGGTGTTCGAGACCGACGCCGGCCGCATGGTCGTCGAGCTGGAGCTTGAGCGGGCGCCGCTGACCGTCTGCAACTTTCTCAGCTACGTCACCGACGGCGACTACGCGGGCGGCAGCTTCTTCCGCACCGTCGTCAGCGCGACCAACGACAATCCCAACCCCATCGACGTCATCCAGGCCGCCACGCCGCGCGGCTCTGACGACGACCTGCGCCCGCCGATCCCGCTGGAGCGCACCCGCGACACCGGCCTCAGCCACACGGCCGGGACCATCTCCATGGCCCGCGACGGCCCGGACACCGCCACCTCCAGCTTCTTCATCGTCACGCGGGATACGCCCAGCCTCGATTTCGGCGGCAGGCGCAATCCCGACGGCCAGGGCTTCGCCGCCTTCGGGCGTGTGGTCGAGGGGCTCGATGTCGCCCGGCGCATCCAGATGTCGCCCGCCGACGCCGAAGAGCAGCTGACCCCGCCCGTCATGATCCGCACGGCGACCCTGGTCGGCGAGGTCCCGCCCGGGTGCCGCCCTTGACGGCGGGCTGGATCGGCACGGGCAAGGTCCGCCTCCGGGAAATCGGCGAGACCGTCGAGATCACCATCGACGGCCTGACCACCCAGGCCAAATACTACAAGCCGCTGGTCTATGAGTTCATGCGCAAGGAGTGGGTGTCGCGCCCCTCCTGGGGGGATTTCGTCGTCGAGATCCGCATGGAGCATGTCGGCGATCCGCCGCACATCGACCTGGACAACCTCGCCAAGGCCCTGCTCGACGCCATCAAGGGCTATCTGTTCCACGACGACGCCCAGGTCGCCCGCCTGCTGGTCGAACGCCACGAGGGCGAGCGCGAGCGGATCACGATCCGGGTGTTTCCGCGGCCATAATTCCGCTCATCCCCGCGAAGGCGGGGACCCAGTGCTTTGGGTGATGGGCGGAAGACCCGGGGCATTTGTCGGCAGTCCGGAAGCGCCGGTGTCAGGCTGGACAGGACTGGGTCCCCGCCTTCGCGGGGATGAGCGGGTTATCGTAATCTCTCGTACCTCAACACGCCCACCACGCCCCCGCCGCCGTCGCTGGGGTGATGCCCACCGTCGTTGACCGGCGCCTCGGCGAAGTCGAACGGGCTGACCCCCTCAAGGCAGGCCGCGTTGACCCCGTACTCGTTCGGGTTCGAGCGCCGCCGGTGGTGGGTGTAGATGCCGCATGTCGAGCAGAACCAATGCCGCGCCACGCCGGTGTTGAACCGGTATTCCGTCAGCGCCTCGGCCCCCTCCAGCACCTCGACCCCGCCCGGCCCGGCCGTCACCGCCACGGCCCCGCGCATCCGGCACAGCGAACAGTCGCAGCGCCGCGCGCTGGCCAGCCCCTCGCTCAGCCGCACCCGGAAGCGCACCGTGCCGCAATGGCAGGCCGCCGGCGACCAGCCGTCCGCATCCACGGCGAGCGTCATCCCCCGCTCCGCTGAAAGCGCAGCGTCGGCAGCCGCAGCTGCATCTCGGCGCCGACGAACAGCTGCGGCTCGGACGGGACCGTGACCCCGGCCGCCGCCTCCTTGCGCGCCACGCAGGCCCGCGTCCCGGCCGCCAGTGCGAGGAAATCCGTCGCCGCCTGCAGGGTCTCGATCACGCAGCCGTCGAACCACGGATACGTCTCTTCGGCCCCGCACCCGAACGAGGTCCGCTCGCGGCTGGCCGCCGTCAGGACCATCCGGTTGGGCCCCGCCAGCGCATTGACGAAGACGCCGGAATAGCAGGCCGAGACGATCACCACGGTCGGGCGCGTCCCGCACCAGTGGCGCACGAGGTTGGCCATGTCGGCCGGCTCGAGGATGGCGTCGGGGCCGAAGACGATGCCCCGGGGCGAGCCGTGCGAGGTGAAATAGAGCAGACAGCCGCGCGGCGCCCGGGCGGCCACGTCGGTCACGTTCCGCAGCGCTTCCGCGGCGGTGACCGGGTCAGCCGCGTCGGGCCGCAGCGAATGGTCGACCAGGGCCTCGCGCGGCAGGCCCGCCTCGATGAAGCCCCGAGTCACGTCGCGCCGCGCATTGTCGAAGGCCTGGATCGGCTGGCCGCCGCCGTCACGCCAGTCCGCCGCGATCACCGCCGTGGCCCAGCCGTCGAAGCGGCCCGCGGGAGTCTGGCCGCATGCCGGCCCGGCGCCGGCCAGCAGAGCCGCCAGTATCAGCAGGAGCAGTCCCCGACCCATGCTCGCCTCGCCCAGGTTCAGGCAAGAGGTTAGCGCAAGCGGCGCCGGGGAAAAGGGGCTACTTCTTCCGGAACTGGTCCAGCGAGACGACCTTGGGCCCGTCGTCGCCGGTGGAGGGCGGGGGCGCGTCCGGCTCCGGCTCCAGCGCCGCGATCTCCTCGACCGTCGCCGGCGACTCGAACTGCAGCAGGAACTGCACCGACGGGTCGTAGAACCGCGTCACCGCCGTATAGGGCATGGACAGCACCTTCGGCATGCCGCCGAACTTCAGCATCACCGAGAACCGGTCGGCCTCGACCTTCAGGTCCCAGTACTGGTGCTGCAGCACCACCGTCATCTCGTCCGGGTATTTGGCCATGACGTCCGGCGGCACGCTGACGCCCGGCGCGCGGGTCTTGAAGGTGATGTAGAAATGGTGCGCCCCGGGGATGCCCTCGGGCATGGCCGCGCGCTCCAGGGCCGAGCGGATGACGCCGCGCAGGGCGTCCTGCGCCAGCTGCTCGTAGTGCATCTCGTCGACTGGCGGGGTCTCGTCGGCCATCGGGTCCCTCGGCTGTAGTGTCGAAGGGTTTAGCCGCGTGGGGGCGCGGGCGGAAGACGGCGAGAGGGTAAAGGGCGAGGAAAGTGGAGGGCTTCTGTTGGCAGGCGCCCCCACGCCTCCCAGGAAGAGAGGAGGGCGCCTTCGATACGGGAAAGTGGAGGGCTTCTGTTGGCAGGCGCCCTCCGGGCCCCGCCTGAGGAACTGATCCCCCAGGACTTAAGTGTTCGAAATCACCCGAACCGCTTACGCGGCGAGAGCGACTTCTCCAGCGAAGTTATCGTTCGCAGTTAGAAAATGGCCCGATACGGTGGGCCAGGACGGGCGAAAGCAGTCTTCTTTACACGTCCGTCGATGCTAGTCGGCCCCGCACCGCCCGCCGATACACGGGAGGAAATGGTGGAGCCGCCGGGAATCGCACCCGGGTCCGGTCCGCTTATTACAAGCGCGTTTATCGCCATAGTCCGGGCGAACCCGGACAGGGGTAATATAGGGTATGGAGCCCGCCATTCCAAGGGGTTCGCCGGGCCGGCGGGGGGATCGGCCCGCGACAGGAAGCGTTCAGGGTGGCAGGCGCAAGGTCGCCGGGGCACTGGACAATCCGCCATCGACATAGTCAGGAGAGCCATGACCCTTCATCGTCTGTTAGCCGTCGCCGCCGTCGTCCTGGTGGTCTCCGCTCCGGCCGCGGCCGCCCTGGCCCACGCACGGCTGGTGCGCTCCACGCCGGCGGCCAATGCGGTCGTCGCCTCGCCCGACGTGATCTCCTTGACGTTCAGCGAGCGGATGGTTCCGGCCTTTTCGTCCTTCGACCTGGTCGACGCGGCCGGGCGCGAGACCCCCGTCCGCGCCACTGTCAGCGAGGACGGCAAGACTCTCTCCGCCCGGGTGGCCCGGTCGCTGGCGGCGGGCGCCTGGACCGTCAACTGGCGGATCGCTTCCGGCGACGGGCACCGCATGACCGGGTCCTACGGCTTCACCGTCCGCTGACATGACCGAGGCGGCGCTGGTCGGGCTTCGCGCGATTCAGTACGCCGCGGCGGCCATCGTGCTCGGCGTGCCGGCCTTCATGCTGTATGGCCGCGCCGCCCTGGCTGGCGCCCGATCCGGCTGGGCGGGGCGCCTGATCCGGCTCGCCGCCGCCGTCCTGCTGTTGGCGACGCTGGCGGCCCTTGTCGTCCAGACCGCCGTCATGGCCGGCTCGCTGGTCGAGGCGGTCAAGCCCGAAACCCTCGGCTTCATGATCACCGGGACCGCCCTCGGCGCAGCCTACGCCGCCCGCGCGGCCCTGGCGCTCCTCGCCCTGATGCTGGCCCTTTCGCTCCGGTTCGACGGCGCCCTGTGGCGGAGCCTGATCCTTCCGGCGCTGCTGATCGGCGCCTCCTTCGCCTGGACCGGACACGGCGGGGCGACCGAAGGGCCGTGGCGTTGGCCGCACCTCGCCGCTGACGTCGTCCACGCCATCGCCGCCCTGATCTGGATCGGCGCCCTGGCCGCCTTCGTCGCCCTGGCGCGCCGGCGGAAGGAGGTCGACGCCCCCGTCGACGGTCTCGCCGCCGCCCTCGTGGGATTCGCGAACATCGGGACCCTGGCCGTGAGCGCCCTGGTTCTCTCCGGTCTGGTCAATGTCTGGGTCCTCGTCGGCCCCGACGCCCTGCCGGCCCTGCTGTCGACAGCGTGGGGTCAGCTGTTGGCGGTCAAGCTGGCGGCCTTCGCCGGCATGCTGGGGCTGGCCACCCTCCATCGCTACCGCCTCGCGCCGGCCCTGTCGGCTTCGGGCGTCCGGGACGCGCCGTCTCTGGGTCGGCTCCGGCGAACCCTGGCCGTCGAGTTCGCCCTCGGGCTGGCGATCCTTGGCCTTGTCGCCGCGATGGGCCTGCTGCCGCCGCCCGCCTCGCTCTAGGAGGGTCGCGGAGCCCGCGACGACCAGTGGATGTGCTGGATGCGCCAGCCGTCGCCGTGGCGGCGCAGCAGCATGGTCTCGGTGGTGATCCGGTCGACCGGCCGCCCGTTGAACTCGCCGGTGGTTCGGCCCTCGCTGGTGATCCACGCCACGTCGCCCGAAGCGTCGCCCGAGCGCCGCCTCACGGCGTCCCGGGTCATGGCGGCGAAGGCGGAGTCGGCCTCCAGATGGTGCGATGCATATTCGGCCCGGGACCGCTCCGCTCCGCCGGCCTCGAAGATCAGCGCATCCTCCGTCAGCAGGGCGAGGGCAGCGTCCCGGTCGCCGGCCCGCAGTGCGGCGTGGAAGGCGTCGACCGTCGCCGCCGCCTCGCTCGCCGCCGGCGTGAGGGCGGCCGGTGCATCAGCGTGATGCGCGTTCTGGGTCAGGCCGGGACCGGCCGAGAGGGCGAGGAGCAGGGCGGCGAGGGTGAAGGGCTGGCGGAACATGGGGCTCTCCGGAGGCGTTGGCGGCCACCTTGGTCGGGATTGCGCGGCCTGTCAGCCGTGCTCGTCGTGTGCGCCCGTGGTCAGGCAGGGCGGTCACCCCTGATCCGCGGACTTCCCCCGTCCGCGACGGTCTGGCAGACAGGCGGAAGCGACGTCGCCCGAATGGGCGGCGAATCCGGGGGAATCCGATGTCGAAGCTGGGCGCCGTCTGTGCGGCGATGATCTGCGCCGTTTGGATGTTGGGGTCGCCCGCCCTCGCGCAAAAGGTGACAGCCGGCGACCGCGCCCTGATCGAGGCGCGCATCGACATTCTCGACCGGGCGCTCGCCAGCGGTGATTTCGCGGCCAGCCTCGATGTGACCCCGCCGGCGCTCCGCGCCGCCCTCGCCAGCCGCCTCGGCGTCACCGAGGCCGAGATGCGGACCCTCCTGGCCGAGGCCATGGCCCCCATGATGGCTGACGTGACGTTTGTCTCCTACAAGATGGACGTTCCCGGCGCCGCGATCCACACCACGCCGACCGGCGGCCGCCCCTATCTGATGATCCCGACCACGACCGTGATGGATGTGAAGGACGTCGGGCGGATTCGGGTCAGGACGGAGACGCTCGCCATCGAGGAGGCCGGCGACTGGTACCTGATCCGCGTGCAGGAGGCCGCCCAGGTGACGATCCTCCGCGAGGTCTACCCGGAATTCGCCGACGTCCAGTTCGCGGAGGGCGTAACCGAACGGGTTCCGTAGGACTCGCCCGTCCGCGGTTCAACTAACCCGCGTCCACTCCGGCGTCTGGTTCCGGAACCAGGTCAGCTGGCGCTTGGCGTAGTTGCGGGTGGCCTGCCGCGTCGCCTCGACCGCCGCCGCCAGCGTCGTCTCCCCGGCCAGATGGGCCGCGAACTCGCGCACCCCGACCGCCTTCATCGCCGGCAGGGCCGGGTCCAGCCTGCGCGCGACCAGCGCCCGCACCTCGTCCAGCGCTCCCGCCTCGACCATCTGCGCCACCCGCAGGTCGCAGCTCGCGTAGAGCGCCTCCCGCTCCGGCTCGACCACCAGTCCCGTCCACGACCCCGGCGCCAGCAGCGGCGTGGTGTCCGCCGTCCAGTCGCTCAGCGCCCGCCCGGTGTGCTCCGCCACCGCCCAGGCCCGGGTCAGCCGCTGCCGGTCGCCCGCCTCGATCCGCTCCGCCGCCCCCGCGTCCACGGCCGCCAGGCGGGCCCGGAACGCCGTCTCGCCGAGCTGGTCGTAGAGCGCGCCGGCCGCCTCCCGGGACTCCAGCGGAACGTCAGGAATATCCGCCAAGCCATTGGTCAGGGCCGTGAAATACAGTCCGGTCCCGCCGACCAGCAGCGCCGGGCGCCGCGCCGCCGCCAGCTCCGCCAGCACCGGCATGACCGCCCGGTTCCAGCGCCCCACGGACCAGGCGTCGGCCGCGTCGGCGACGCCGTACAGCCGGTGTTCGGCCCGCGCCTCCTCCTCGAGCGAGGGCCGGGCGCTCAGCACCCGCAGGTCGGCGTACAGCTGCTGGCTGTCGGCGTTGACGATCACGGCCCCGGTCCGCTCCGCCGTCTCCAGCGCCAGCCGCGACTTGCCCGAGGCGGTCGGGCCGGCGATCAGCGTCACGGGCGTGGTGATCTCGAGTGCGGTCAAAATGCGGGCTCGCGAAGCGGGGGTGTTCGGCGATAGAACGCGGACCCCGACCCGGCAACCCATCAGGATCGCCCCCTTGCCCGACCGCGCAGCCGTCCTCGCCGCCCTCGACGCCGTCGCCGACCCGAAGACCGGGCAGGGGCTGGTCGCCGCCGGCCTGGTCCAGGGGCTGACCGTCGCGGACGACCGGGCGGGCTTCGTCATGGAGGTTCCGGCCGGCGAGACCGCCCTCTACGCCCCCGTCCGCGACGCCGCCGAGGCCGCGCTGAAGGCCATCCCCGGCATGGCCCGCGTCTCCGTGGTCCTGACCGCGGAGACCGCGCCCGCCGCCAAACCCGCCCGCCGCGCCTCCCTGTCGCCCCAGGCCGTCGACCAGACCCGTCCAAAAGCCCCCGTGCCCACCGATCGCCCGGCCCACGTCCGCCGCGTCCTCGCCATCGCCAGCGGCAAGGGCGGGGTCGGCAAGTCCACCGTCGCCGTCAATCTCGCCGCCGCCCTGGCCGGGCGGGGCCTGTCGGTCGGCGTGCTCGACGCCGACGTCTACGGCCCCTCGCTGCCGACCATGACCGGCGTCTCGGGCAAGCCGGAATACCGCGACGGCATGATGGAGCCGCACCTCGCCCACGGCCTCCGCCTGATGTCCGTCGGCCTGCTGACCGAGGCCGGCGACGCCATGATCTGGCGCGGCCCCATGGCCTCCCAGGCCCTGACCCAGATGCTGACCCAGACCCGCTGGGGGACGGAGGAGCGGCCGCTCGACATCCTCGTCGTCGACCTGCCGCCCGGCACCGGCGACGTCCAGCTGACCCTGATCCAGAAGACCCCGCTCGACGGCGCGGTGATCGTCTCGACCCCGCAGGAGGTGGCTCTGGCCGACGCCCGCCGCGCCCACCGCCTGTTCGAGAAGGTCGGGGTTCCCACGCTCGGCCTGATCGAGAACATGTCCGGCGACGTATTCGGTCGCGGCGGGGCCGGGGCCGAGGCCGACCGCCTCGGCGTGCCCTTCCTCGGCGACCTGCCGCTGGACCCCGCCCTGCGCGAGGCGGGCGACGCGGGCCGGCCGCTGGTCTCGGCGGATCCGGACGGGGACATCGCCCGTCGCTTCGCCGTCGTGGCGGCGCGGGTCGCCGACGTGCTGGGCGTCTGAGGCTTTCGAAACCTGACGGCGTCTTGCCTCCGCCCGTCTTCCGTCTAGCTTCCGGCGCCATGCTCCACGCGACCCGTCGCCTTCTGACCGACACCCTGCACCCGCTCGAGCGGGCCGCGGCGATCGAGCTTATCTCCCTCCGCGGCGGCCCCGGGGACGCCGAGGCCCTGCTGCCCCGGCTGCTCGCCGATCCCGTCGGCGACGGCGGCCTGGTCGAACCGATCGCGCGTCATGGCGACAAGGCGATGGTCGAGCGGCTGTTCGACCGCTTCGTCGCCGATGGCCGGCTGGTCGAGGGGGCGCCGCACGATCTGCTGTGGGCCTTCGGCTGGGCCGGGCTGGAACAGGCGAGGCCGGTACTGTTCGCCCACGCCTGCGAGGCCAATTGGGACGCCGCCCCGGCCGCCGTCGACGGCCTCGTCCAGTTGCCGCCGGACGGGATGGAGGATCAGGTCCGCGCCGCCGTGCAGACCTGCGTCGGCCAGTGGCTGTTCGCCGAATACCTGCCCGCCCTGGCCGGCTGGATCGGCGATGTGGAACTGGTCGACCGCTTCCTCGTCGACGACGGCGGGACGGACCTGCCCTCGACCGACTGCATGGCCGGGGTCGTCCTCGCCGTCGGCCTGCTCGGACCCGTCGGCCGCCAGCGGCTGCACGACCTGTTCTGGACGGATCAGTACCCGTCGATCTGGGACGAGTCCGTCTGCGCGACCGGTCGGGCCATGCGCCTGACCGGCCTTTCCGTCCTCGATCTCGCGACCGGGTTGCGCGCCCGGCTCCAGGACCCCGATCAGAAGCCGCCGCACTGGTGGTTCGTCATGGTCTGCGACATGGCCCGGCATCAGGCCGCGAGCCACGGCTTCCCGCCGGTCTGGCGCTTCCTGCCGCCACATGAGCCGGCGCTCGACCTGCATCACGCCCTGTTCGGCCGCAATGATGCCTGGGAAGAGGAACTCGGCCGCCTCGCCATGGAGCGGCTCGGCGTCGACGGTGAATGGCTATCGGGCGATATTCACGCCCTTCGGCGCCCGATCGAGGACCTGGTCCGGCGGGGCGCCCTGCAGGCGGAACTGGACGCCTGTTCCCGCTTCACCACCGCCGGGGCGTAGGCCGCCGCACCGGCCTCACAGCTTGCCGAACGACACGCCTTTCCAGCCCCAGCCCCCTTCGGCGACCGCCTTGTGCAGCGGGCGTTTGATCTCGCCCGTGTCGAACCTGTAGCTGTAGATTTCGCCCCAGGACCCGTCCTCGCGGAAGGCGTGGACGCTTTCGAAGCTCTTCTCCCACTTCTGGCCGCGGAACCCCGATCCGGCCAGGCTCAGGTCCGGGACCCCGGCCCGCCATTCCACCGACCATTCCTGGTCGGCCGAGCGCACCTCGCCGCGCTCCTCGTCGAACGTCATCAGCACCTTGAACACGCGCTGGATGCCGGCCCTGGCGAAGATCTCGTACCATTTGGCGTCGACGATCTTCCATTCGGCGACCAGGTCGACGCCCTCCGGCTTGCCGTCACGGATCACGATCGGCGAGGTGTCCCGGTTGAGCGCCAGCAGCCGCCTGCGCAGCGCGGCCACCGGCTCGCGCGCCACGCCCGCGGGCGCCGGTCGGCTGCCGGTCAACCAGCTGAATATACCCATCGCTGGTCCCCCGACCCCGGCCCACCGACGGGCTCGCGGCGACTGTCGCATGAAGCTGCAGCCAAGGGAACGAAGCCCGCCGTGCGGTCGCTCACTGGTATCCTGTGGTGGTGGGCCAATTATCACGCAATCGTGAGTGGTGGTCTTCCCGCCTGGCTCCACTGTTATCACGGGCGGATGGTCGCCCCACAGGAGACCGCGGAATGTCTAAAAAGCTCTTGGGCGCGATTCTGGTCGCAGCGTCTTTCGGAGCGATCGCCTATGCGGCGAACGCCGACCCGATCACCGAGCCGGGCTACAGCTGCGAGATCGGTTGCAAGTGGTACGCAACCTATGATGAGAACGGGGACTACAACGGGGGCTACTGGGTTTGCCCCGGCGAAGAGGCTGAGTGCGTCCCAGGGTAAGGACGCCCGGCGCGTAGAGACGGCACGACAACGGCTGCCGGCATGCTCCGGCGGCCGTTGCATTCCTGGCCGCCGCGTCACGCCGGCTCCACCACCACCGCCGTGCCATAGGCCAGCACCTCGGTGATCCCCGGAATGATCTCGTTGGCGTCGTAGCGCATGGCCAGGATGGCGTTGGCGCCCATCCCGCCGGCATGGGCCACCAGTTCGTCATAGGCCTCCTGCCGCGCCGCCTCGGCCAGCTTCACATAGGCCCCGACGCGCCCGCCCAGCATCGACTGCACGCCGCCGACCATGTCGCTGATGGCGTTCCTCGACCGCACCGTGATGCCGCGCACCATGCCGAGGGTTCTGACGACCCGGTGGCCGGGAATGTCGTTGGTGGTCACGATCAGCATGGGAACCTCCTCGGTCAGCGCTTCTCCAGCACTCGAAAAACGAAGGCGTGATCGTCCTTCTCGCCGGCCGGATGCGGCTCCGACGATACCTCGATCCACGCCGCCTCGTCGAACGTCGGGAACACCGCGTCCCCCTCCGGCTCGGCCTCGACCTCGGTCAGGTACAGCCGCTTCGCCCGCGGCAGGGTCGCCGCGAACAGGGCCACGCCGCCGATGACGCAGATCTCGTCGACCCCGTCGTCCCCGGCGGTCTCGCGCGCGATGTCGATCGCCTCGTCCAGCGTGGTGCAGGCCAGCGCCCCCTTCGCCAGGAACGACTCGTCCTTCGACAGCACCAGGTTCAGCCGCCCGGGCAGGGGCTTGAGCGGCAAACTCTCCCACGTCCGCCGCCCCATGATGCACGGCTTGCCCATGGTCACCGCCTTGAACCGCTGCAGGTCGCTGCGGAGCCGCCACGGCAGGCCGCCGTCCTTGCCGATCACCCCGTTGCGGGCGCGGGCGACGACGAGGGCGAGATGGGGCAGGGGCAAGCGAACCTCACGGCGGGCAGGAGCGATGGGACGGGCGGCCGCCGGTCGTCGGCCGCCGCCCGTTCTACGCCATCAGGCCTCGGGTTCCAGCACCTTGAAGCGGAACAGCAGGGCGCCGATCACCGCCCCGACCGCCGGGGCCGCGAAGAACACCCAGACCTGGCTCAGCGCCTCACCGCCCTGCAGCAGGGCCGGACCGAAGCTGCGCGCCGGATTGACCGACACGCCGGTCACCTGGATGCCGACGATGTGGATCACGGCCAGCGTCAGGCCGATGGCCAGGCCCGCGAAGGCGCCCTGACCCTTCTCTCCGGTCACGCCGAGGATGACGATCACGAAGATGGCCGTCGCCACGACCTCGAAGATCAGCGCCGCGTGCAGGCCGTAGCCGCCGGGCGAACCGGCGTCATAGCCATTGGCCCCGAGCGCCGCGAAGCCGGTCTTGGCGATCAGCCCCAGAATGGCCGCGCCGGCGATCGCGCCGAGGATCTGCGCCACCCAGTACAGCCCCATGTCCTTCAGCGACATCCGCCCGGCCACGAAGGCCGCCAGGCTGACCGCCGGATTGACGTGGCACCCGGACACCGGCCCGATGCCGTAGGCCATGGCCACGATGGCCAGACCGAACGCCAGCGCGATGCCCAGCTGGCCGACGATGTCGAACCCGCCCAGCACCGCGGCGCCGCACCCGAACAGCACCAGCACCATCGTGCCGACGAACTCGGCCGAGAATTTCTTGATCATCATAGCCTCCCCAAGGGTCCGCTCATCGGCGGACGGGCGAAGGATGCGCCTGAGTCGCCGTTACGGCCACGCTTGGGAGAACGAAGTTACGAATCTTTACAGTTCGGCCGCCGCCGGCGATGGCGTCAGCCGCCTGGCCGCGGCTCCAGCCAGTGCAGCCATTTCCGCTGCATCGCCGCCTCGAGGTCGATCCCGGCGCGGTCGCAATAGATCAGCAGCATCCCCAGCACGTCCGCCGCCTCGTCGCCCAGCTTGCCGGCGTCGGCCGCCCCGCGCGCCCGTCCGCTCATCCGCAGATGCTCCGCGGTCAGCTCGCCCAGCTCCTCCTGCACCTTCAGCAGGGCCCAGTCGCCAGAGCGCTCGATGCCGTGCTCGGCCGCATAGATGTCGGAGATGCGCAGGACGGCTTCTGAAAGAGATTGGAGGCTCAGGGTCATGCGTGCCGATACCTCTCTATGGCGAGAGCATCCATGATCCTGTCGCCTTCATCGAAAAGCGATTTCCGCTGAAGGCAAAACCCCTTTAAGCACGGGCACATTATGCGATTTGAGAATATCTCGAGAAGATATGGCTCATAGGAAGCAGCTACCATCTCATTCATGAATGTTACGATCGTCCTCTCAATCATATTCTCTACGCGGCCAGGAAAATCTATTTCCCCCAAAGCAGCTACGTTGAGTTCAAGCTGTGCCACAAAGCCGTAAAGCTCGTTGCGAAATGCATCGGGGCTAAACGGGTTTGCGCCAGCTGCTGCCTGACACTTACCCCATTGGGTCCGTGTATCCTCTAGGAAGCGCCGCGCTGCATCGATGGCAGTGACCCGAACGCTGTGACGCAACTGGGCGATGACCAAGGCAGCCCCGATGGCCGCGGCAGACGCCGCTACCCAATCAGCAAAATTTCCGAAGTCAGTCGCCCCCGCCAAAATCACCTCTTTGGAGGAGGAGGGGGCGGTGGAGGCGGCGTTGGCGACCTTGGAACCGGAACAGAGCTTTTCTCGGTGGGCCTCGGAGGAGGGGAGCGCGGCGGATTGGCCATCCTACTTCCTGCTGGGAGGCGGCGGCGGAGGCGGCGGGGGCGGAGTCGGTGATTTGGGAACAGGCACACTGAACCTGCCTGGAAGAGAGGGCGGCGGTGGCGGTGATGGTGGACGTGCCATGTGAATGCCCCTCGATCAGACCGCCACCGGCGCCTTGATATGCGGCCACGGCTCGTAACCGGTCAGCACGAAGTCCTCCAGCCGGTAGGCGAACAGGTCGTCCCTGGGCGTGATGGTCATGACCGGCAGGGGCAGGGGCTCCCGCGCCAGCTGGGTCGCCGCCTGCTCGACGTGGTTCAGATACAGGTGGGCGTCGCCGAAGGTGTGCACGAACTCGCCGGGCTTCAGGCCCGTGACCTGCGCCACCATCATGGTCAGGAGCGCATACGAGGCGATGTTGAACGGCACCCCCAGGAAGATGTCGGCCGAGCGCTGGTACAGCTGGCAGCTCAGCTTTCCATCGGCGACGAAGAACTGGAACAGGCAGTGACAGGGCGGCAGGGCCATGTCGTCGACGTCGGCCGGGTTCCAGGCGCTGACGATGTGACGGCGCCCGTTCGGATTGGTCTTCAGTCCGTCGATCAGCTTCTCGATCTGGTCGATGACCCGCCCGTCCGGCGCCGCCCACGAGCGCCACTGCTTGCCGTAGACCGGCCCCAGCTCGCCCTCGGCGTCGGCCCATTCGTCCCAGATGCGGACCCCGTTGTCCTTGAGCCAGCCGATATTGGTCTCGCCGCGCAGGAACCACAGCAGTTCGACGATGATCGAGCGCAGGTGCAGCTTCTTGGTGGTCAGGACCGGAAAGCCCTTCGACAGGTCGAAGCGCATCTGCCGCCCGAACACCCCCAGCGTCCCGGTGCCTGTCCGGTCGTCCCGTCGCGCCCCGTTGTCGAGGATATCGCGCAGCAGGTTGAGGTACTGCCACTCCGGATGATCGGCCGCGACGGCTCCGGTGCGGGCCTGAAGGTCGGCGATGGCGACGGCGGCGTTCATGGTCCCAGTTTGACGCCGATTCGCGGTCTCCCGGCAGAGGCCGCGAATCACTTGCCCACAGACCAGCCAA
The DNA here is from genome assembly GCF_035626975.1 of Brevundimonas sp. GTDB lineage: Bacteria > Pseudomonadota > Alphaproteobacteria > Caulobacterales > Caulobacteraceae > Brevundimonas. Next base: position 1,719 of record NZ_DASPMQ010000029.1, on the reverse strand, counting down.
CCTGTCCCCGGTTCAGGCCAGCGTCTTCCCCACCAGCAAGGCCCCGAGCTCGGCGGACGCCCCGTCATAGAAGCCGGCTTCTTTCGGCGCGGTCTTCGGGTTGTTCCAGGTGCCGAACATCATGTCGATCAGGGGCAGGTCGCAGTAGTTCGACCGGTGCACGCCCCGCTCGTGATGCGCCGCGTGCATCTCCGGCCTGGCCACGATCCACCCCAGCCACCGCGGCGTCCGCACATTGGCGTGGGTGAACATGCCCATGAAGCTGTTCAGCAGCACGATCGGGATCACCGCCTCAACCGAAATCCCCACGATCCATACCAGCGCCAGGCTGCCCTGAAGCGTCCAGGCGACCATGTCGAGCGGGTGGAACCAGAACGCGCCCCAGACATCGACACGCTCGGCGCTGTGATGCGTCTGATGCAGATGCCGCCACAGAAAGTCGACGCCATGCAGCGAACGATGCCACAGGTACATCGTCAGCTGATACATGACGAAGCCCGCTCCGAGCTGGAGCCACAGCGGCTGCGCCGTGAGATCGAGCAGCCGGTGTTCCGCCAGGAAGGCGTCCCAGAGCAGCGGCGCGAACAGGGCGATGGTCATGTAGACCATGAAGGCGCCGACGCCTCTCAGCCTCCACCACGGGCTGGAGGGGTAACGGCGCGGCCGCCAGAAGGTATCCAGCAGAATAAAGCCGACGAACATCGCCAGGATGGAAACGGTTACAACATTGATCATCTTTAACCTCGCGAGGGCTGATCCGGGGAGGCCGAAGTGATAGAAGGCGCCGCCCTGCGACATCAGCCGTCGCATGGTCCAGTACCTTTGCGGGGCGTGTTTTCCGCGTGTTTCCAACATCTTCCGGGCCGCTGACGCCGCGTTCGCCGTGTCAGCTTGTGGCTGAAATGAGGAAAACCGCACTCATGGTGCAGACATTGACCCGTGAAAGGCCCGTCCAGCGCGTGTCGCGCGGCGAGCAGACCCGTGACCGCGTTCTCGACGTGGCCGAGGCTTCCGTGCTGGCCAAGGGGTTCGCCGCCACCTCGATCGACGAAATCCTGTTCGAGGCCTGCATCACCAAGAGCGGCTTCTTCTACCACTTCCGTGACAAGAATGATCTGGCCCTGGCCCTGATCGAACGCTTTCGCGAGCGCGACCTCGACATTTTCGAGCAGATGTTTCGCCGCGCGGAGGAACTGACCGACGACCCGCTGCAGGTCTATCTGGTTGGCCTCAAACTGCTGGCCGAAACCATGGCCGACGTACAGGCCGAGCGGCCCGGCTGCCTCGTCGCCACCTTCGTCTACCAGGACCAGCAGTTCGACCATCGGGTCCGCGCCGTGCTGATCGAGATGACGGAGACCTGGCGCGCCCAGTTCCTGGCCCGTGTGGAGGCGATCGCCGCCGTCCATCCGCCGAGGGTCGCCATCGATCTGCGGGACCTCGCGGACATGCTGATGACCGTCGTTGACGGAGGCATCCTCGTCGCCAAGGCGCTGGGCCAGCCGGGATTGCTGGAAAATCAGGTGCTGGCCTACCGCACCCTTGTCCGGACCGTGTTTCTGGGGGTGTGACCCGCCGTGACGCTGTGCTGACAATCCGGGAATCTATAGTCGGGTTCAGCGGGTGAATATCCAGCACGATCAACGACATCACCTGTCGCCAAACCCCGTCTCCTGCGCACAGCTGGAGCCGGGCGCATACTTTGCCCATCCCGTCGAC
>NZ_DASPMQ010000028.1:0-52965 GCF_035626975.1 Brevundimonas sp. | reverse complement strand
GCCGGAGGCGCTGCGGTAAGGCGTTAAGAGCGCCACCCGACGCAAGCTCCCGGAAAATCTCCGCGCGGAGCGTCTGTCTGCGTCGAAACGGTAAAACCAAACGAACTCCGGGCGCAGGCCCGGCGCTCCGCACGCCTTCCCGACCCGCTCGCAACGGGCTTCTTGCAATTAGTCATTTTCCTAATTAGCCTCCTTCCTATGAACTCGCTGTTCAAGGCTCTGTCGCATCCGGTCCGCCGCCGCATCATCGAGATGCTGCGCAAGGGGCCGATGGCGTCCGGCGACATCGCCGCCGCCTTCGACATGAGCTGGCCGACCATCACCGGACACCTCAACGCGCTCAAGGAGGCGGGGCTGGTCTCGCCCGAGCGCGCCGGGGCCTCGATCCGCTACCGGCTCGAGATTTCGGCGGTCGAGGAGGCTCTCGCCTTCCTGCTCGCCATGACCGGCGTCCGCGCGCCCGATCCAGACCCCGATCCTGACAGGAAGGACCGCCCATGACCCGCCTTTCCGCCGCCGACCGCGCCACCGTCGTGGTCACCCTGATGATCGTCGCCGCGGGCGTGTGGGTCTTCCTCGCCGGACCGCTGGAACTGATGCCCTACCACTTCGGCGCCGACGGCCAGGCGGACGCCTGGGCCGGGCGGGAGGCGATCGGCGCCGGCCTCGCCGGGCTCGGCCTTCTGACCGGGATTCTCGCGGGTGGCATGGGGGCCGCCGCGGGACGGGCGGAAGACCCCGCCCGGGTCCGGGCCCTGCGCTCCGGCCAGGTGCTGGTCCTGATCTGCCTGCTCGGCGTCAGCCTCTTCGCGGGTGTCTCAAGCGTGAGCGGCCTGACCTCGATGAGCGCCGCCGCCCCCATGGCCGGCCTGTCCGCCTTCTTCCTCGTGATCGGCGCCGTGCTCGGCCGGGTCGGGCCCAATCCGGTCGCCGGCGTCCGCACGCCGTGGAGCTACAAGAGCCGTCTCGCCTGGGACCGCTCCAACCGGCTGGCTGGCCGGCTGTTCTTTCTGATCGGCCTCGTCGGTCTCGCCGCCGCCCCCATCGCCCCGCAACCCCTGGGCTATCAGGTCCTGATCGGCGCCGTGGTCGCGGCCGCCCTCTGGTCGGTCGTCGAAAGCTGGCGCGTGTGGCGCGCCGATCCCGACCGCCAGCCCTTCTGAACCCTGCCCCGGGAGACCGCCATGCTCAGCCTGATCCTCGCCGCCGCCCTGCTGACCGACCCGGTCGCCACCCCGGTGACCCTGCCGTCGCAACCCGCGCCCCTGCACGGGACTCTGCTGAGTCCCGGGACGCCGCCGCGCGCCGTAGCCGTGATACTGCCGGGGTCCGGGCCGACCGACCGGGACGGAAACAGCCCGTCGGGCGTCAACGCCGGCTCCTACCGCCTGCTGGCCGAAGGGCTGGCCGAACACGGCGTCGCCACCCTGCGGATCGACAAGCGGCATCGGCGAGAGCGCCTCCATGGCGATGGCCGAGACTGACCTGCGCTTCTCGCACTACGTCGACGACGCCCGCGCCTGGGCCGCCGAGGCGACGTCCCGGACCGGCCGGCCCTGCGCCTGGCTGATCGGTCACAGCGAGGGCGCGCTGATCGCCCTGGCCGCCGTGGCGGAGGGAAACGACGGGATCTGCGGCCTCATCCTGCTGTCCGGCGCCGGTCGACCGGCGCGGGCGGTGATCGAGGAACAACTCGGATCGCAGTTGCCGGAGCCGATGCGGTCGCAGGCGTTCCATGCCCTGGCGGAGTTGGAGGCGGGCCGCCTCGTGGCCGATCCGCCGCCGGCGCTGGCGGCGCTGCTGCGCCCGTCGGTGCAGCCCTACCTGATCTCGTGGCTGAGACTGGACCCGGCGACCCTGATCGCCGCCTGGGACGGGCCGGTCATGATCGGCCAGGGTCTGACCGACCTCCAGACCACCGAAACCGACGCCCGCGCCCTGGCGACGGCGCAACCGGAAGCGAAGCTGGTGCTGTGGGCCGGCGTCAACCACCTGCTGAAGCCCGCTCCCGCCGACCGCGCCGCCAATTTCGCCACCTACGGCGACCCGGCCCTGCCGCTGGCGCCCGGCGTCGTGGACGACGTGGCCGGCTTCATCCTGCAGCCGCGCTAGTGGCGGCGGTCGCCCCGGTCGCCCTGACCCTTCGACGCGGCGTGTTTCGCCTGCCGTTTCTGGTCCTGGGCCGACGACCGGCCGACGTCGTCCATCTCGGTGAAACGGCCGTCGTCGTCGCGTCGGGCGTAGCGCTTGTCGCCGGGGGTCGGTTCGATCAGTTCGCGTTTGCTCATGGCGTAACTCCTTCCACCGAAAAGGAATCCGGCAGGAGTCATCCGGTTCCCGTCAGGCCAGCGTCTCCTGGAACCGCACCGGCCGCCCGTGGGCCGAGCCGATCAGATCGCCGTCGCGCATCACCACCCGGCCCCGGACGATCGTCGCCATCGGCCAGCCGGTCGCCTCGAAGCCGTCGAACGGGGTCCAGCCCGACCGCGTGGCCATGTCCTCATGCTTGATGACCCGCCTCGCCTTCAGGTCGACCAGGGTCAGGTCGGCGTCATAGCCCTCGGCCATCCGCCCCTTGCCGGCGATGCCGAACACCCGGTTGGCCCCGTGCGAGGTCAGGTCGATGAAGCGATCCAGCGTCAGCCGCCCGTTGGCGACATGGGTCAGCATCACCGGCACCAGCGTCTGCACGCCCGGCATGCCCGACGGCGAGGCCGGATAGGGCCGCGCCTTCTCCTCCAGCGTATGCGGCGCGTGGTCCGAGCCCAGCACGTCGGCGACGCCCTGCTCGATGCCGCGCCACAGGCCGGCGATATGGTAGTTGTTGCGGATCGGCGGGTTCATCTGCGCCAGCCCCTTGAGCCGCTCATAGGCCTCGTCGCCATCCAGCGTCAGGTGCTGCGGCGTCAGCTCCATCGTCGCCACATCCTTGTGGTTCGCCAGGAACTCGACCTCCTCGGCCGTGGTCACGTGCAGCACATGGATGCGCGCGCCCGTCTCCCGCGCCAGCCGCACCAGCCGGCGGGTCGACATGATCGCGCTCTCGGGATCGCGCACCTCGGGATGGCTGGTCCAGTCGCCGGTGCGGGCCAGCGGCCGGCGCTCGACCAGCCGGTACTCGTCCTCGGAATGGAAGGTGGCGCGGCGCTTCACATGGCGCAGCACCTCGCGCACGCCGTCGTCGTCGGCCACCAGCAGGGTGCCGGTCGACGCCCCCATGAACACCTTGACCCCGCAGCAGCCCGGCAGCCGCTCCAGCTCGCCCAGGAAGCGGGCGTTCTCGTGCGTCCCGCCCATGTAGAAGGCGTGGTCGGTCCACATCCGGTCGCGCGCCCGGACCAGCTTGTCGGCCAGGGCGTCCGGATCGGTCGTCGAGGGCTCGGTGTTCGGCATCTCGAACACGGCGGTGACCCCGCCCAGCGCCGCGGCGCGCGAGCCGGTCTCGAGGTCTTCCTTCCACTCCAGCCCCGGCTCGCGGAAATGCACCTGGGTGTCGATCACCCCGGGCAGCACGGTCAGGCCGGCCGCGTCGACGCTCTCGCCGGCGCTGGCCTGCGACAGATCCCCGATGAAGGCGATCCTGCCGTCGATCACCCCGACGTCGGCCATGTCGCGCCCGGCGTGATTGGCCACCTCGCCGCCGCGGACGATCAGGTCGAATGTCTGAGTCATGGACAGCCTATTACCACGCACCCAACATCCGTCATCCTCGGGCTTGACCCGAGGATCAGATTATCCGGTGCGCGGTGGGTCCATCGGGGCGCGATGTCAGGGCCGCGACGCAACGCACAGCTCGCCACCCTCGTCTGATCCTCGGGTCAGGCCCGAGGATGACGGCGTTAAACGCCCCGCTCCGCCAGCAGCTTGCGAGCCGCCTTCAGCACGCGCTCGGCGGGCAGGTCGTTCATGTGCAGGATGGCCTGGTCCAGACGCGGATCGATCTTGCGGTATTCGTCGACCGAGCGCGGCCCGCGCACCGCGACCCCGCCCCACGGCCCCCGCTCGACCTCGTCCGACGGGCCGTAGGCGGCCACCACCGGAACGCCCGAGGCCACCGCCAGATCGGTCCACAACGAGTCGCCACCGAGGTACAGCGCGCTCCGGCCCACCGCCGCCACAATCTGGAGCGGCGTCAGCCGGCCCTGCAGTTCAATGGTGCGGTGGCGCGGCAGGGACAGACGGATGGTGTGGGCGGCGTCGCGGTCGGTTTCGTCGCCGACGACCAGCACGCGGCCGCCCTCCAGCGGACCGCCCTCGCCGACCAGGCTGGAGGCGACCTTGGCGAACCGCTCGGCGGGCCAGCGCCGGCCCATCCATTCCGCGCCCGGGCCGACGGCCAGCATCGGGCCCTCCCCCGGCGGGATCAGCGCCTCGACCGAGGCCCGGGTGGCTTCGGAGACGAACAGCCGGGGCGCGGGAACCTCGTCCAGCTGCAGCACCCGCGCCGCCAGCTCCACGGCATGCACCCCCGGCTCGCGCTCGCCGCGCACCGCCCGCTTCTGGCGCTTCAGCTTGCCGGACAGGGCCGAGCCGCGCATGTCGACCACGCAGCCCCAGTGGGTCGCCCGCACCTGGTTCCACAGGCCGATCCAGTCGAGCCGGCTTTCCTTCTCCAGCACGATCAGCCGGTCCAGCCGGGGGGTGTCAGCGAACAGCGGGGCGCTGGCCGGGGATCCCACAATGGTGAGGCTCGCCTGCGGCATGGCCTCGACCAGATACGCCAGCACGCCAGACGACAGCACCGCGTCCTGCGCGCCCGCCTCGGCGATATACAGGATGGGAAAACGGGCCGTCATGATTGGACCGTATACGGATTCTCCGCTTCCATCAGCGTTTCACGGGGTGTGGTCCACAGGCGCGCGACACCCTATCTGGTCCGTATGACGACCCACATCGCCCGCCTCGACAGCCGCGCCCTGATCCGGGTCTCCGGGCCCGACGCCCGGCCCTTCCTGCACAACCTGCTGACCCAGGACGTCGAGACGCTGGCCGCGGGAGACCTGCGCTTCGGCGCCCTGCTCTCCCCGCCGGGCCGGCTGCTGTTCGACCTGTTCCTTTGGGGGGAGGCCGACGGGGTGGTGCTTGACGCCGCCGCCGACCGCCGCGAGGCGCTGCTGCAGCGGCTGTCGATGTACAAACTCCGCGCCCGGGTCACGGTCGAGGCGGATGACCGACCGGTCCTCGCCTGCTGGCCGGACATCGCCGGGGGCTTCACCGCCGACCCCCGCGCGCCGGGGCTCGGCGGCCGGCGCTGCGGCGGCGGGATCGATGCGAACGCCACGGAGGCCGACTGGCAGGGACACCGGCTCGCCCTCGGCGTTCCCGATCCGGCGCTCGACGCGCCATCCGACAAGGCCTACCCGATCGAGGCCGATTTCGACCTGCTGAACGGCATCGATTTCCAGAAGGGCTGTTTCGTCGGCCAGGAGACCACCTCCCGGATGAAGCGCCGCGGGGCGATCAAGACCCGCATGCTGCCGATCGCCTTCGACGGCCCGCCCCCGGCCTCTGGAGCGGAGGTGCTCAACGGCGACCTCCGCGCCGGCGAAGTGCTCAGCGGTCGGGACGGCGCCGCCATGGCCCTGCTGCGGCTGGACCGGCTGGACGGATCCCTGACGGTCGATGGCCGGCCGGTCGAGGTACGTTGGCCGATGTGGATGGAGCGCCCGGCCTAACCGGCCCCGGACGCGAGCACGATCCGGCCGTAGCAGCCGCTGATATAGGGCGCCCCGCCGGCTACATGCTGCGGCGGCGGACAGGTCGTGATGGTCCCGTTGTTCAGCGGCACTACGTAGATGCGGCTCTCGCCGGGCGTGACGCCCCCGGAGCGATGGCCCATGCAGTCGGGGGCCCCGTTGGTCTCCAGCGTCTCGCTGACGATCCAGTGGCCATCCCGGTCGGTCTCCGTGCGGTAGCGCTTGCGCACCCGCTCCTGACCGCTCTCGACCAGCATCACGCCGTCGGGACCGAACTCCCAGGTCTCCATGCACACGGGCTGCCCGTCCCGCTGGTCGAAGGTATGGAACAGGTACAGCCCCTCCAGCGTGAGCGGCTCCCGGTCCTGCGCCAGGGCGGGCGCCGGCGCGCCGATCGTCAGCACCGCCAGTCCCACCGCTATCCGTCTCATCATCCATCCCTCCCCGCTCGACGCGAACGTCACAGGAAGCATAGGGTCGCGACGGCTTCAATGCCGCCGCGCCCCACGAGGACCCGACCCATGCCGCTCATTGATCTCAGCCACACGATCGAGGCCGGCATGATCACCTACAAGGGCCTGCCGGCGCCGCTGGTCTGCGACCACCTGAGCCGCGAGGCCTCGCGGGCCAACTATGAGCCCGGGACCGAATTCCAGATCGGCCGGATCGAGATGGTCGGCAACACCGGCACCTATCTGGACAGCCCCTTCCACCGCTACGCCGACGGCGAGGACCTCAGCCAGGTCGGACTTGAGCGCGTCGCGGGCTTGCCCGGGATCTTGGTCCGGGCGCCCGACACGCAGGCCGTGGACGTCGACCGCTTCGAGGGCCGCGATCTGCGCGGCAGGGCGGTGCTGGTTCACACCGGCTGGGCCCGCCACTGGCGCACCGACGCCTATTTCGAGGACCACCCCTTCCTGACCGAGGCGGCCGCCGCCTTCCTCGTCGAGGCCGGCGCGGCCCTGGTCGGCATCGACTCGCACAACATCGACGACACCCGCACCCGCGCCCGCCCGGCGCATACCCTGTTGCTCGGCGCCGGCATCCCGATCTGCGAACATATGCGCGGCCTGGAGCTGCTGCCCGACGCCGGCTTCCGCTTCACCGCCGCCCCGCCGAAGATCAAGGCCTTCGGGACGTTTCCGGTGCGGGCGTTCGCGGAGGTGGCGGTATGACCGTCCATCGCTGCGCCTGGTGCGGGACCGATCCGCTGTACGTCGCCTATCATGACGAGGAGTGGGGCGTGCCCGAGTACGACGCCCGCGCCCTGTGGGAGAAGCTGGTGCTGGACGGCTTCCAGGCCGGGCTGGCGTGGATCACCATCCTGAGAAAGCGCGAGGGGATGCGCGACGCCTTCGACGGCTTCGATCCGGAGAAGGTCGCCGCGTATGGCGAGGCCGACATAGAGCGGCTGCTGGGCGACGCCCGCATCATCCGCTCCCGCGCCAAGATCAACAGCGCCATCAAGGGGGCGCGGATCTGGCTGGAGATGCGGGAGAACGGCGAGGACTTCAGCGAATGGCTGTGGTCGTTTGTCGGCGGCGCCGCGATCCAGAACCAGTGGCCCGACAGCGGCGCCCGCCCGGTGGCGACGCCGGAGTCCGAGGCCATGGCCCGGGCGCTGAAGAAACGGGGCTTCACCTTCTGCGGCCCGGTGATCGTCTACGCCTTCATGCAGGCTGTGGGCATGGTCAACGATCACGGGATCGAGTGCTTCCGTCACCGGCAGGTTCGTGCGATGGCCGACCGGTGAAGACCCCGTCGAAGAAACCCGCCAAGGCCAGGCCCGCCGCGAAAACGCCGGCGAAGGCGTCGCGCGGCTTCCCGACCCTGGCGCTCGAGACGGTGCTGATCCAGTCGTGCGGCGGCCCGGTCTGTGGCGTCGACGAGGCCGGGCGCGGCCCGTGGGCGGGGCCCGTTGCGGCGGGGGCGGTGATCCTGAACCCCGACGACCTGCCCGGGGGCATCGACGACTCCAAGGTCCTGACGGCCGAACGGCGCGAGGCGCTGGAGATCGAGATCAAGGCCCGGGCCATCGCCTGGGGCGTCGGCTTCGCCTCGGTCGAGGAAATCGCCGAGCTCAATATCCTGCACGCCACGGGACTGGCCATGTGCCGGGCGGTCGAGGCGCTGGCGGTCCAACCGGTCGCGGCCCTGGTCGACGGCAACTACCGCTTCAAGCTGCCCTGCGATGTGCAGACGGTGGTCGGCGGCGACGGCCTGTCGCTGTCGATCGCGGCGGCCTCGATCCTCGCCAAGACGGCGCGCGACCGGCTGATGATCGCCATGGACGCCGACTATCCGGGCTACGGCTTCGCCTCCCACAAGGGCTACAACGCCCCGGTGCATCAGGCGGCGTTGAAGGCGCTGGGCCCCTGCCCGGCTCACCGCCGCGGCTGGGCGCCGATCCGGGCGCTGCTGGAAACAGACTGAGTCCGCATCCCGCGGATCAAAGGGCCATCATGCCGCCCAGCAAGGCGCCCATCAGGGCGGCGATGATCCCGCCGAGCACCACGACCAGCCAGCCCGGAATGCCCTCGACCATCTCGGCCAGGGTCGGTTCCGGGCCGGGCGCGACGTCGTTGGCGATTCGGCCGTCGAAACGCGCCGGCGTCGGCGGCCTCCAGGCGGCGGGCTCGAAGGCGTCCGCTGCCCGGCCATAGGCGTGATGAGCCTGAAGGCGGCTCGAGGCGGCAGTGGTTATCCGTTCCATGCCGGACTCAACGGCCCGAAGGTCAGGGGCGTTCCGTACGCCCGCGCTCAGGCCGCGTCCGCGAGATTCACCCGCCGGTCGCTGACCACGAACAGGTACTCGACATTGCGCAGCCGCCCCACCGTCCCGACCTTGTCGCCCTTGGGATTGTGGATGCCGATGCGGGCGCCGACGTAGCGCGGCCGGGCGATCTCGATGACCTGCACCTCGCCGCGGCCCGACAGCATCTCGACCAGTTGATCGCGGCCCAGATAGCCCTCGTCGTTGAACGACACGATCAGGTTGGGGGCCTTCACCCCCTCGATCACCGTCTTGAGCGCCGGGGCGATCCCGGGCCGGCTGTTGAAGGCGCTCTTGCGGGTGCGGACGTCGATCCGCTTGTTGGCGATCCCGTAGGTCTCGGGCCTGTCCCACAGCACCAGGCTCTCCCAGCAGTGGTAGTTGCCGAGGTAGGAATGCTGGTTGTAGGGCGGGTCCAGATAAACGAGGTCGGCCTCGACGGCCGGGGCCAGTTCGACGGCGTCGGCGCGGGTCGCCTTGCAGGGTCCCGCCGCCACGCCCGGCAGGATGTCGGGCATCCTCAGCTCCAGCGGCTTCAACGCCCGGCTGGCCCATGATTTCATGTAGGCCATCTGCAGGCCGGCGGTGGAGTCGACCCGGTCGGCGGCCTCCATGAGGCTGACCAGGGCGATGGCCTCGAGCTCGGGCTCCAGCGCCAGGGCCGCGATGCGGTCGCGCATGGCGTCGATGCGGGCGCCGTTCTCCGGCGTGAAATAGCGGGCGTCCTCGCAGAAGGTCTTCGTAAACCAGCCGGGTTCCGGCGCCAGGGCCCGGAGCTCAGCCAGCACCGCTTCGGCCCGCGCCAGCCAGCGCTCGCGGTCGGCCTGGACATAGGCGGTGGCCAACACATGGGCGTAGGCGTTGTGGTCGTTCGACCAGACCCGGAACCCCTGCCCTTTCAGGGCGTGACCGACCCGCGCGGTGCCCGAGAAAAGATCGCACACCGTTCCGCCGTCCGGCAGGGCCGCCGCCACCGCTGCCGTCACATGGCCCAGCAACGCACGCTTGGAGCCGATGTATTTGATCATGCCGACCCTTTGGAACGACGTTCCGGGCTAGCCCTTGCGGCCGCCCTTGGCCGGAGCATGGGCCAGTCGCAGCAGATTCGCAGCCCCCGGAGCGCCGAAGGGGGTTCCGGCGAGGATCAGGACGCGCTGCCCCGGTTCGGCCAGGCCGTATTCGACGGCGCCGGCGACGGCGTCCTCGGTGACGTCCTCCAGCGAGGCCGGCTCCTTGCCCAGCCGGTTCTCCAGGCCCCAGACCAGCGACAGGCGGCGCGCCGTGTCGGGATTGGGGGTCAGGGCCAGAATGGGCTGCAGCGGCCGTTCGCGGGCCATCCGCCGGGCCGTGCCGCCCAGGGTGGTGAAGACCACGATGCAGGCGGTGGACTGGGCCTCGGCCGCCTTGCGGGCCGCGGCGACCAGGGCGTCGGCGTCGATGTCGTCCATGCCGGCGTGTTCGGCGTCCATCAGGCTGGGCCAGATCGGATCGCGCTCCACCCGTTCGATGATCCGGTTCATGATGCCCACCGACTCCAGTGGATAGTCGCCCGACGCCGTCTCGGCCGACAGCATCAGGGCGTCGGCGCCCTCGTACACGGCGTTGGCGACGTCGGAGGCCTCGGCCCGGGTCGGGGCGGGGGCGCTGGTCATCGATTCCAGCATCTGGGTAGCCACGATCACCGGGACGCCGCGCTGGCGGGCGGCGCGGATGATCTGCTTCTGGACCACCGGGACCTCTTCGGGATCCAGTTCGACGCCGAGGTCGCCGCGCGCGACCATCACCCCGTCGCAGTAGTCGAGGATGCTCTCAAGCTGGCTCAGCGCCTGCGGCTTCTCGATCTTGGCCAGGCAGGCGGCCCGGCCCTTCACGATCTGCTTCAGCTCGGCCATGTCCTCGGCCTTCTGCACGAAGCTGAGCGCCACCCAGTCGACGCCGATGCGCAGGGCGAAAGCCAGGTCCTCACGGTCCTTCGGGGTCAGCGCCGAGACCGGCACCACCGCCTCCGGCACGGCCACGCCCTTGCGGTCCGACAGTTTCGAACCGCTCTCGACGGTCACGTCGGCCCAGTCGTCGGTGCGCTCATTGACCCGCAGCCGCACCCGGCCGTCGTCGAGCAGCAGCAGCATGCCGGTGCGCAGCGCCTTGAAGATCTCCGGATGCGGCATCTGCACCCGCGTCTCGTCGCCCGGCGTCGGATCGAGGTCGAAGCGCATCTTGTGGCCGGGCTTCACGTCGATCTCGACGTCGGCGAACCGGCCCAGCCGCAGCTTGGGGCCCTGCAGGTCGGCCAGCACGCCGAGTGGCCGCTTCAGCGCCAGCTCGGCCCCGCGCACGGCCTTCAGCGCCGCCGCGTGATCGTCATGCGAGCCATGGCTGAAGTTGAGGCGAAACACGTCGACCCCGGCCTGGGCCAGGGCCTTGACCGTGCCGGGCGCCCGGCTGGCGGGTCCCAGGGTCGCGACGATGCGGGCGCGCCGGGCTCTTTTCATCGAATATCCATACGGCCTGAAGGGGAAGAAGCCCCTTGTGCCCATGAAAGCGCGCCCGGTTAAGGTCGGTTCGCTGGCGGAAACACGAAGTTATGCGCCGCGCCCCCGGCGCAGGGTGCGGAAGGTCACGGAATACCGCAGCCGCTCGCCCGGCGTGATGCTGTGCTGCCAGTCCCGCCGGGCCGCGCCATCCAGCAGATAGGCCGAGCGCGGCTCGAGCGGCAGCGACGCCCGCCGCCAGCCGTCGCCATCTCGCCGGCGCAGCCTCAGCACCGCCGGCGAGACAAACGACAGGCCGATCACCTTGTCGAACTCGGGCCGATCGCGATGCCAGCCGATGCCGGCGCCGGGCGCGTATTCGGTGACCATGGCGTGCTCGAGGGCGTCGGGGTCCAGCCCCGCGAAGGCGGCGGCGGCTCGCCGCGCCGGCTCCAGGAACCGGGGTATCGGCTCGGCGTCCCTCAGCGCCGAGGCGCTGAAGTCGTAGCGCGAGCCGAACGAAACGACCCGGCGATTGCCCTTGAACCCATGGAAATCGAAGGCCCGGAACGGCAGGTCGGCGAAAGCTTCGACAAGTCGGTCAACCTCGGGTGCGGAGATCACATTCTCCGCGTAGCGGAGCCCCTCCGGCAGCGCCGGCGGTGCATCGAACAGGCTCAATTGCTCACGCGCCATGGCCCCGTAACGCACGGCGCGGACGCATGGTGCGAGCGGCGGGGATCGAACCCGCATGACCGAAGTCGAGGGATTTTAAGTCCCTTGCGTCTACCAGTTTCGCCACGCTCGCGACGGCAATCGTCTAGCAGCGCGATGTGGGTTCGACCATGCGGTCCGTCAGTAGCCCGAGGCGGATCCCGTCGCCATGACGCCGGCGATGCCCACCACCCACAGGATGCAGATCAGCAGGGCGATCCCGGAGGTGACGGCTCCCCCGATCGCGAGTCCCCGTCCGGTCGGCTTGTTCATGGACAGCAGCCCCATGATCAGCCCGGCCGGGGCCAGAATCCACGAGAGCATTCCGATGACCGGAATGAAGGCCATGAGCAGCGCCACGATGCCGACCACCAGCGAGGCGATGGCCAGACCGTTGCTCGGCGGCGGGGAATAGGGGTTCTGGTTGAAATCGTCGCTCACGGAGGCCCTCCTGTGATGAACCGGATTCGCCGACCGTCGCACGCCGGGCGGTGCGGTCAAGCTTGAAAGAGCCTAGTGCGCTGCTGCCTCCGCCGCCTCCGCCGGCCGCATCGCCCGGAAATCGACGTCCGAGTCCGCGATCAGCCAGACCAGGGCGGCCCAGGCGGCGACGTTCTGGTTCAACTGCTCCGGATCGATCTTGTCCAGCGTGTCGTCCGCCGTGTGGTGCAGGTCGAAATAGCGCGTGCCATCCTGGTTGAGGCCGAACACCGGCACCCCCGCGCCCGCCAGCGGGCCGATGTCGACCCCGCCGTGCAGCTCCGGTTGGGGCGAGGGCAGCACGCCGATCGGATACAGCACCCGCGCCGCGGCCCGGGCGAAATCAGAATTCTGCGCGCCAGGCGGCAGGCCCAGCGCATAGACCCGGTCCGCGCCGAAATCGCTTTCGCCGGCGATGACGTGCTTCTCCACCGCCGCGCCGATCCCGCGCAGATAGGCGCCGCCACCGTTGCCGGTGTCGGTCGGCTGGGCCACTTCCTCCGAGCCGTACAGCACCACGCGGATGGTCCGGGCCGGACGACGGCCGCTTTCGGCAATGGCCCTGGCCGCCGCCAGGGTGATGGCCCCGCCCGCGCCGTCGTCGATGGCCCCGGTGCCGAGGTCCCAGCTGTCCATGTGCGAGCCCAGCACGATGATCTCGTCCGGCCGCGAACGCCCCACGATCTCGCCGATCACGTTCTGCGACACGGTCTCGTAGGTGTGGGCCGTCGAGGACAGGCTGACGCGCACCGGGTCATCCATGCCGACAAGGCGCGTCAGCTGATCGGCGTCAGGGGCGCTCAGCGCGAAGGCCGGCAAGGGCACGCGGCCCTCGACGTAGCGGGTCGTGCCGGTGTGCGGCATGCGGTGCTCGTCCGAACCGGCCGAGCGCATCAGGAAGGCGACCGCGCCCTTGGCCGCCGCGGCGGCCGGCCCCGCGCCCCGGATGCGGCTCAGCGGGCCATAGCCCGACCCGTCCTGCATCCGCACCATCTGGCCGGCGTCGACAAAGGCGATCTTGCCCGCCAGCGATCCGGCCGGGGCGGCGTTCAGCGCGTCGAGGCTGTCGAACCGCGCCACCTCGGCCTCGATCGTCCCGTTGGTGCCCGGCGAATGGCCCAGCGCCGCCACGACCAGCCGCTGCGGATGGGCGCCGACGATGAAGGCGCTCTCCTCGCCACGCTCCCAGCCGACCAGCGGGAACTCCTCGATGCGCACGTTCTGGAAGCCCTGCGCCTGCATGTAACCCGCGGCCCAGGCCGAGGCGTCCTGCTCGGCCTTGGACCCGGCCGGCCGCGGGCCGAAGCGGGTGGTCAGCTGGGTGACGTAGTCCAGGGCGATGTTCCGCTCCAGCGCCGCGTCACGGATCGCGCCGGCCCGCTGGACGGTGGCGGCGTCCTGCGCCACCGCCGGAGCGGCGATGAACGTGAGCGCCAGCGCGCTGGCGGCGAGAAGTCGGGCGGACAGGGACATCGGTAACTCCGGGACTCAGAAGGAGGCCGAACCTAGACCGCGCACACCGGAGCGAGAAGCGGCCCGGGCCGGAGTTTTCTCCGCCGCCGCATAAGCAGGGCTGGTCGCTCCTGACGGGGGTCCCGGCGGCATGCATGAAACCACCGCCCCCCTCATTCGCTCTGTGGTCATGCGCGCCATCCTTGTCGCCCTGTGCCTCGTCGCCTGCAGCCCGGCCGCCCCGGCCCCGGATGCACAGCGGCCGGTCGCGCCGTCGCCCGCGGAAGCCCCGGCGCCGGCCGACATTCGCGGCGAATGGCGGCTGACGGCCATGAACGGCCGCCCGGCCCCCGCGCCCGACGACACCGACTCGATCCACCCGATCCTGATGACGGTGGGCGACTTCACCTTTCGGGCCCGCTCGCAGTGCGTGGCCTTCTGGCGGCGCTATGAGCGGGAAGGAGACCGGCTCGTTGTCACCGACGCCAATCCCGGGGCGATGTGCGCCCGCGGCCTGTCGCCATGGGAAACCGGTTCAGCCGCACCCTGTCGGCGGTGACCCGGGCCGAACGCGATGACGGAACCCTGCGGCTGACCGGTCCGGGCACGAGCCTGATTTTCGAGGCCGCGCCGCCTCCGCCCCGGCCTGACATCACCGGCCGCTGGCGGCTGCATGTCTTCCACGGCGTCGCCCCGCCCGCCGGGTCCGAGCCGATCGAGATCACGATCACGGATGGGCGGATCGACGCCAACGCCTGCGTCTTCGAAGACTGGCGCTATCGGCAGGACGGAACGCTGATGGAGGTGACGCCGGACGCCGGAGCGGTCTGCGAACGCATGACGACCCCGTGGGAAGAGCGCTTCGGCGCCTTCATGGACCGCGTGAACCGCGCGACCCTCATCGAAGGCGGCGCGCTGATCCTGGACAGCCCGTCGGAGCAGGTCGAATTCCGACGGGCTCCGTAGGGCTATTCGCCCTTGATGTAGGGCTCGACCGGTCCCTGCAGCTTGACCGTCAGGGCCTTGCCGCGGCGGTCTACGCGGTTGCCGACGGCGAGGCGCACCCAGCTCTCGGAGACGCAGTATTCCTCGACATTGGTCTTGTCTTCGCCCTTGAAGCGGACGCCGATCCCCTTGGCCAGCAGGTCGGCGTCGTGGAACGGGCTGTCGGGATCGACGGACAGGCGGTCGGGAAGGTCGGTCATGGTCGGGCGCTCGGCGAAGGACAGGTCGCGGCCTTTAGCCGAGGATGACGCCCACTCCAAGAGAGCTTGACCTGACGCCGCGTCAATCGGCTAGGTTCGTTGCGAATAGCTACGGACCTAGGATGAACGACCTCGTCACCCGCGATTTCACCGCTTCCGCCGCCGACGGCTATCCGCTGTCGATGCGGCTGATCTCGGCTGAACGGCCGACCGTCGCAGTGCTGGTCAGTTCCGGCACCGGATTTCCCAAAGGCTTCTACGACCGGTTCGCCCGACATCTGGCGGGCAGGGGCGCGGCGGTGCTGACCTACGATTTCCGCGGCATCGCCGGATCGCGGCCCGAGAATCTCGCGGCGATGAAGATGGACTATCCGGACTGGGGGCGGCTCGACATGCCCGCCGCCCTCGACGCCCTGATCGGGGCCGCGCCGGGGCTGCCGATCGTCCATGTCGGCCACAGCGTCGGCGGTCATTTCCTCGGCTTCATGCCCAACCAGCATCGCATCGCTCGCCACGCCTTCGTCTCGGTCGGCAGCGGTTACTGGGGCCGGCACCACCGGTCCTACAACCCGCTCGAGCTGTTCTTCTGGTTCGGCTACGGCCCGTGGAGCCTGTTCCGGCGCGGCTATATCAGAGGCGGGGGCCTGTGGGCGGGGACGGATTTGCCGCGCGGCGTCTGGGAGACCTGGCGGCGCTGGTGCCTGAAAGAGCCCTATTTCCGCGACGAGTTGAAGGACCGGCTGAAGCCGCACCATTTCGAGGCGGTGACGGCGCCGATCCGTTCGTGGATCTTCACCGACGATCCGATCGCCACCCCGGTCACCTCGCCGATCCTGCTCGAGGTCTATCCGAACGCTCCGCGCGAGGTGGTGGTCCGTGCGCCGTCGGACTACGAAGTCGCCCGCATCGGCCACGAGGGCGCCTTCCGCCGCGGCATGGAGCCGCTGTGGGACGAGATGTTCGACTGGCTCCGGGCCGGTTGACGCCGCCCGGCGCATTGCAGGTGACGGCGCGGCGCGCCCCGTGCTAGCGCGTGGGAGGTATTGTTCGGGGGAGCAGCCGTTGCGTGTCGTGAATCTCGTCGTCGTGGCCCTGGCGCTTGGCTTGGCCGCTTGCGGATCGCCGAAGGCCGCGGCGCCGCTGCCGGCCAGTCTGGAGGACGGCGACAACTGCTTCGCCCAGCGCAACTGGAACTGCGCCGCGGCCAACTACCACGGCTACCTCAAGACCTACCCCAATGACCCGGCGGTCAACGCCAAGGCGGGCATCGCCTACACCCGCGCCGGCCATCACCGCGAGGCCGTGCCGTTCTACAAATACGCCGAGGGCCTGGGCGTGATCACCTATGACATGTACGCCGGCTATGCGATCAGCCTCGATGCCACGGGCGACCTCGACGGCGCCATCCGGGCCAACAGAAAGGCGCTGGAGCTCGTCCCCAGCCTGGTCGACGTGCGCGGCAGCCTGGCCGCCCAGCTGGTCCGCAAGGGCCAGCCCGGGGACGCGGTCAAACTGCTCGAGGAATTCGACGCCCTGTTGAAGCGTAATGGCCAGCAGCCCTATTTCACGGCCCAGATCGCCTCGATCAAGCAGACGGCCGGGCTGAACTAGCCCCGGGGCCGCTGCGCGACCGGCCCGCCGACGGACGGCGTCACCGCACGTTAAGTTGACGCCCCGGGGCCGACAGGTTCCTTCTTCCCTCCGGGAGGACCTCATGATCCACGCCATCCTGTTCGCGGCCCTGCTGCAGACCGTCCCGCCCGCCGCCCCTCCGGCGGCGCCCCCGCCGCCGCCCGTCGACTGCGCCGACGCCGACCACAGCGCCTTCAACTTCTGGGTCGGGGACTGGGACGTCAGCGCCACCGGCACGGCTGCCGTGGTGGCGCGCAGCACCATCTCCTCGACCGCCGGCGGGTGCGCCATCGAGGAGGATTACCGCCAGACCGTGGGGCCCGGCGGCGCGCCGGCGACCTATCACGGGGTCAGCTTCAGCGCCTACGACGCCCGGCGCGGCGGCGTATGGCGCCAGTTCTACATGGACAGCGGCGGGGCGGTGACGGTGTTCGAAGGCGGCCCGCGCGACGGCGCCATGGTGCTGGAGGCGCCCGGCCGGCCCGGCACGATCCAGCGAATGACCGTCTCCCCCGAGCCCGACGGGTCGGTGCGGCAGCGCGGTGAATCCTCGACTGACGACGGCGTCACCTGGACACCCGGCTACGATTTCACCTACCGCCGCCGTTGACCGGCCGACCGTCGCGCCTAGGTAAGCGGGTCTTCCGGAGCCCGCCATGATCACCCAGCCCGCCATCACCGTCGACGGCCACGCCATCCCGCTGCTCGGCTTCGGCACCTGGATGCTCGAGCCCGACGACGCCCGGCGCATGGTCGCGGAGGCGCTGCGCATCGGCTACCGGCACATCGACACGGCGTGGATCTATCGCAACGAGGCGGCCGTCGGCGACGGCATCCGGGACGCCATCGAGGCGGGCCATGTCGCCCGCGGCGACCTGTGGCTGACCACCAAGATCTGGGTCGACCATTTCCACCGCGACCCCCTGCTGAAGCAGGCGGAGGAGTCCGCCGCCAGCCTCGGCTTCACGCCCGACCTGCTGCTGCTGCACTGGCCCAGGAAGAAACCGGCCTTCGCCGAGACGCTGGGAGCCCTGAACGACGCGAAGGATCGCGGGCTGACCCGGACCATCGGCCTGTCCAACTTCCCGTCCGCGGAATTCCGCCAGGCCCAGGCGGTGTCGAAGGCGACGCTGGTCACCAATCAGGTCGAATATCATCCGTACCTGAAGCTCACGACGCTGCTGGAAACCGCCCGCGACCTCGGCTCCTCGATCACGGCCTGGTCGCCGCTGGCCCAGGGCAAGATCGCCGACGATCCGACCCTGAACGAGATCGGCCGGGCCCACGGCAAAACGCCCGGTCAGGTGACCCTGCGCTGGCTGATCCAGCAGAACGTCATCGCCATTCCGCGCACCGCGAAGGAAAGCCGGGCCGCGGAGAATTTCGACATCTTCGACTTCGCGCTGACGCCCGAACAGATGGACCGCATCCACGCCCTCGCCCGCCCCGACGGCCGCCTCGGCGACTGGATTGATCCCGCCTTCAAATGGGATCAGGAATGGGCCTGACACGCGGCGAATGATCGCGTGACGGGAGAACGCTGATGGGCTCGGTTCTGGGCTTTCCCGGCGTCGATCCGCTGGACGCGGCGGTCGGCGCGAGGCTGAAGCGATGGCGGGAAGAGCGGGGCATGGCGCTCGGCGATCTCGCGCCCCTGCTGCACATGTCGCTCGAGGAAGTCCGCCGCGCAGAGGCCGGCCGCGGCCATCTGACATCCGCGCAGGTCGGCGCCGCGACCACCGCCCTGCACCTGCCACTGTGGGCGCTGGTCTCCGACACACGGGCGTATTGATCGCGTCCAGGGGCAGGTGACAGCCGCCGCGCGTCCGCCTAAGCCTCGCCCATGGCCTACAAATCGCTCCGCGACTTCATCGCCCTGCTGGAAGCCGAAGGCGAACTGGTGCGCGTTTCGGAACCCGTCTCCACGCATCTGGAAATGACCGAAATCCAGACCCGGCTGCTCCGCAACGGCGGCCCGGCGGTGATCTTCGAAAAGCCGGTGATGCCGGACGGCTCGATCAGCCCCATCCCCTGCCTCGCCAATCTGTTCGGCACGGTGAAACGCGTCGCCATGGGCGTGACGCTCGACAGGAAGACGCGGACCACGGCCGGGGAACTGCGCGAGGTCGGCGAACTGCTGGCCTTCCTGCGCAATCCGACCCCGCCACGCGGCCTCGGCGACGCCATGGAGATGCTGCCGCTGGCCCGGACGGTGATGTCGATGCGGCCCAAGGTGGTGAAGAAGGCCCCTGTGCAGGACGTGGTCCTGACCGGCGACCGGATCGATCTGACCTCGCTCCCCGTCCAGGGCTGCTGGCCCGGCGAACCCGCGCCGTTGATCACCTGGGGCCTGGTCGTCACCAAAGGGCCGTCAGACACGGCCGAGGACGACTTCAACCTCGGCATCTACCGCATGCAGGTGCTGGGCAAGGACAAGGCGATCATGCGCTGGCTGGCCCACCGCGGCGGGGCCCAGCATTACGCCCGGCACAGGAAGGCCGGTAAGAAGGAGCCCCTGCCCTGCGCCGTCGTTCTGGGGGCCGATCCGGGGACCATCCTCGCCGCCGTCACCCCGGTGCCCGACACCCTGAGCGAATACCAGTTCGCCGGCCTGCTGCGCGGGGCCAAGGCCGAGCTGGTCCCCTGCAAGACCGTGCCGCTGATGGTCCCGGCCCAGGCGGAGATCGTGCTGGAAGGCCACGTCCTGCTCGATGAGCACGCGCCCGAAGGCCCCTACGGCGACCACACCGGCTACTACAATTCGGTCGAGACCTTTCCGGTGTTCCAGGTCAGCGCCATCACCATGCGCCGCGACCCGATCTACCTGACCACCTTCACCGGCCGTCCGCCGGACGAGCCCTCGGTGCTGGGCGAGGCGCTGAACGAGGTCTTCATCCCGCTGCTGCGCGCGCAGTTTCCGGAGATCACGGACTTCTGGCTGCCGCCCGAGGGCTGCAGCTACCGCATCGCCGTCGTCTCGATGAAGAAGGCCTACCCCGGCCACGCCAAGCGGGTGATGCTGGGCGTCTGGAGCTATCTGCGGCAGTTCATGTACACCAAATGGGTCATCGTCGTGGACGACGACATCGACGCCCGCGACTGGAAGCAGGTGATGTGGGCCATCTCCACCAAGATGGACCCGGCCCGCGACATCACCGTCATCGAGAACACCCCGATCGACTACCTTGACTTCGCCAGTCCCGAGAGCGGCCTCGGCTCCAAGATCGGCCTCGACGCCACCGACAAATGGCCGCCCGAGACGAAGCGCGAATGGGGCGAGGAAATCCGCATGGACACGGCCGTGGTCGAGCGGGTGTCGGAGATGTGGGACCGTCTGGGCCTGCCGGGCGACGGCGCGCCCATCTGGAAATAACCTCCATCCCGGCAGGCGGGACGTCCTGATCGAGCTGTTCGAGCGCGAGTTCGTCGAGGGGCAGGAGTCGGTCGGGATGAGCCTGATCGGCCAGTTCCGCGACCTCGACGATCCGGACCGCTTCGTCTGGCTGCGCGGCTTTCCTGATATGGAGGCCCGGCGGCGTTCGCTGGAGGCCTTCTACTTCGGCCCCGTCTGGCAGGCGCACCGCGAGACGGCCAACCCGACCATGATCGACTCCGACAACGTCCTCCTGCTCAGACCGCTGGATGAGGCCTTGGGCTTCACCCCCGGCGAACGGGGACCGCGCGGCGCCTCCGGTCCGGGCGCGGGCCGGATCATCGCCGGCGTCCACGCCCTGGACGGACGTGACGATCCCCTGCCGGACCGGTTCCGGCGCGAGGCCGTCCCCCTCCTGCGGAACGCTGGCGCGGCCTCGGTGGCGGTCCTGGTCGCCGAGGCCGGTCCGAACCCCTTCCCGCGCCTGCCGGTGCGCGAGGGCGAACGGGTGCTGGTCTGGTTCGCCGCCTTCGCCGATCCGGCGGCGGCCGACGCGACGCGCCTTCTCTTCCCGGACCAGTCTGTCCAGCGCCTGCGCCTTGAGCCCACGGCCCGGTCGCGCCTGCATGGATAAGCCCCGCCTATGGATAGGCCTCGCCTTACGGGGTTGCCTCCCACGGACGGACGGCGGATTAGGAAAGCCATGCGCTCCACCCTGATCCTCGCCGCCCTCGCGGCCCTCGTGTCGAGTCCCGTCATGTCCCAGTCCGCGTCCCCGACCATTCCCAACGCCGCGCCATGGGATCAGACCTTCCTGCCGCCCGCGCCGGACTGGGACGGCGCCAGCCGCGCCCTGCTGCGCGACGCCTCGGACCCGTGGGTGACTCCGTTCGAGGCCGACCCGGCCCACGACTTCAGCCCCACCTACGCCGACACCCGCGCCTGGTTTGACCGGCTCGACGCCGCCTCGGACCTGATCCGCATCGAGCAGTTCGGCGTCTCGCCCGAGGGCCGGCCGATCTACGCCGTCATCGCTTCGAAGGACGGCGCGGCCTTCGATCCCGCCAAGCCCGTGCTGCTGGCCCAGGCCGGCATCCACCCGGGCGAGATCGACGGCAAGGACGCGGGCATGATGCTGCTCCGCGACATCGCCTTCAACGGCAAGGACGAGCTGCTGGACCGGGTCAACCTGATCCTGATCCCCATCCTGTCGGTCGACGGCCACGAGCGCGCCAGCGCCTACTCCCGACCCAACCAGCGCGGCCCCCGCATCCAGGGCTGGCGCAACACGGCGGCCAACCAGAACCTCAACCGCGACTATCTGAAACTGGACCAGCCCGAGATGCGGGCCGTGCGCGGCCTGATCCTGAAGTACCGCCCCGACCTCTACGTCGACATCCACGTCACCGACGGCATGGATTACCAGTATGACGTAACCTACGGATATAACGGCGAGAACGGCATCTATTCCCGCTCTCCGGCGACCGCTGCCTGGCTGGATTCCGCCTTCAAGCCCGCCGTCAACGCCGCGCTCGAGGCCCAGGGCCACATCCCCGGGGAACTGGTCTTCGGCCTCGACGGCGATCCGAAGGCGGGCCTGTCCGACGGCGGCCTCGGCGAGCGCTTCTCCAACGGCTGGGGCTCGGCCGCCCACGTCCCGACCATCCTGATCGAGAACCACAGCCTGAAGCCGCACGAGCAGCGGGTGCTCGGAACCTATGTCTTCCTCGAACAGGCGATGCGCCTGCTGGCGACCGAAGGCCGCGACCTGCGCGCCGCCATCGCCGCCGACAGCGCCCTGCGCCCGGCCGAGATTCCCGCCAACTTCGTCCAGGACGCCCAGCCCTCGACCACCCGCGCCTTCAAGGGCATCCGCTACGAGATGTACGACAGCCCCGCCTCCGGCCGGCCGGAGATCCGCTGGCTGGGCGAGCCGGATCCCGAACTGTGGCGGATGCCGTTCTACTCCTCCCACCCGACCCTGACGCTGCGCCGCCCCGAGGCCTATTGGGTGCCATCGTATCGCGCCGACATTATCGAACGCCTGCACATCCACGGCGTGGCCATGGAGACCCTGGACGCCCCGCGCACGGTGTCCGTGAACATGCTCCGCCTCGACGACCCCAAACTGGCGACCCGCCCCAACGAGGGCCATGTGCCGGTGACGGTCACCTCGGTCACGCCCGAGCGCCGCGACTGGACGTTCCCCGCCGGCTCTGTCCGCGTTTCCACCGACCAGCCGCTGGGCGACGTCGTCGTCCTGCTGCTGGAGCCGCAGTCGTCCGAGAGCTTCTTCGCCTGGGGCCTGTTCCCCGAGGTGCTCAGCCGCGTCGAATACATCGAGGGCTACGCCATCGCCCCGCTGGCCGAGCGCATGCTGGCCGCCGACCCGGCGCTGAAGGCCGAGTTCGAGGCGAAGCTCGCGGCCGACCCCGCCTTCGCCGCCGACGGCGACGCGCGTTTGCAGTGGTTCTACGAGCGAACCCCGTTCTATGATGACCGCTACCGGCTCTATCCGGTGGGGCGGGAGAACTGACCATGCATAACCATCTGACCGCCGTGCAGGCCGCGAGCGCCTGGAGTGGGGCGCTGATCCTGCTGATGATCGTGCTGTCGATCCGGGTGGTCATGAGCCGCCGCCGGCTCAAGGTGCTGTTCGGCGACGGGGGCCTCGACGAGATGACCCTCGTCACCCGCACCTTTGGCAATGCGGCGGAATACATTCCGGTCGGGATCGGCGCCCTGATCCTGCTGGCGCTGACCGGCAACCAGACCTGGGTGATCCATGCTGTCGGCGGCGTTCTCCTCATTGGCCGTCTGGTTCACGGGTTCGGCCTTCGCTTCGGCAAGGGGCCGGGCATCGGCCGCATCATCGGCATGACGCTGACCTGGCTGCCGCTGCTCGCCGCGGCCGCCATCCTGATCATCCGTCCGCATCTGCCCTGAACCACGCAGGGCTCCGGTTGCGTCGCGCGGGCGGCCCGGCCATATCGGGGCATGTCCGATAGCCTGCCGTCCTCCGCCTCCCCCGACATCCTCTCCGATCTGGTCGCCGCCGCGCTGAGGGCCGGCGCCGACGCCGCCGAGGCCGTCTCCGCCGAACGCGCCGCCCTGTCCGTCGGGGTCCGCAACGGTGCGCTGGAGGACGTCGAGCGCGAGGAAAGCCGCGACCTCGGCCTGCGCGTCTTCATCGGCGGGCGTCAGGCCACCGTCTCCGCCTCCGACCTGTCCGAGGCCACCCGCGCCCGTCTGGTCGAGCGCGCCGTGGCCATGGCCCGCCTCGCCCCCGAGGATCCCTACGCCGGCCTGGCCCCGCAGGACCGGCTCGCCCGCGACCCCTTCGCCGATCTCGACCTGTTTGACCCGACCGGGCGCAGCGCCGCAGAGCTGGAAGCGGTGTCCGCCGAGGCCGAGGCCGCCGCCCTGGCCGTGCCCGGCGTCGTCCGCTCCGAGGGCGGCCACGCCTCCGCCTCGTCCAGCCGCTGGCGGCTGGTCACCTCGCACGGCTTCGACGGCGCCTATCACGGCTCGGCCTTCTCTCTGGGCGTCGGCGTCATCGCCGAAAAGGACGGAGCCATGGAGCGGGGCGGCGAGCACCGCGCGACCCGGCATCTTTCGGACCTGCCCTCGGCGGACAGCATCGGGGCCGAGGCGGGGCGCCGCGCCGTCGCCCGCACCGGCCCGCGCAAGATCGCCTCGACCACCGCCCCGGTGATCTTCGAGAACCGCCTCGCCATGCAGATCCTGTCGCCGCTGATCGGGGCCATCTCCGGCCCCTCGATCGCCCGCGGAACCTCCTTCCTCAAGGACCGCCTCGGCCAGCCGGTGCTTCCGAAGGGCGTCAACCTGGTCGACGACCCCTTCCGCCCGCGCGGCATGGGCTCGACTCCGTTCGACGATGAGGGAATCGCCGTGTCGCGCCAGTCGCTGATCGAGGACGGCGTCCTGACCACCTGGCTGCTGAACACCGCGGCCGCCGCCCAGCTGGGCCTGACCTCGACAGGACATGCCTCGCGCGGCCTCGCCGGTCCGCCGGGGGTCTCGGCCCACAGCCTGCATCTCGAACCCGGAGACCGCGATCTCGACGGACTGATGGCTGACGCCGGAACGGGGCTGCTGGTCACCTCGATGTTCGGCCCGTCGCTGAACGCCAACACCGGCGACTGGTCGGCGGGAGTGTCCGGCTTCTGGTTCGAGAACGGCGAGATCGCCTGGCCGGTCAGCGAGATCACCGTGGCCGGCAAGCTCATAGACCTCTACGCCCGGATGCAGCGCGGCTCGGACCTCGAGTTCCGCGGGGCCAACAACAGCCCGTCCCTGATGTTCGACGCCGTCGCCATCGCGGGCAAATGAGCGACCCCGTTCCCGACCTCGCCGCCGACCTCGACCTGATCCGCGCCGCCGCCCTCGCCGCCGGCGAGCTGGCTCTGGCCGAGCGCGAGGCCGGGCTGAAGATCTGGTCCAAGTCGGGCGGCTCCCCGGTCACTTCGGCCGACATGGCCGTCGACCGCCTGCTCCGCGAGGCCCTGCTCGGCGCCCGTCCCGACCATGGCTGGCTGTCCGAGGAGACCGCCGACACGCCGCAGCGCCTGTCCGTCCGCCGCATCTTCGTGGTCGACCCGATCGACGGCACCGTCGCCTATATGAAGGGCAAGCCGTGGTGGTGCATCCCGATCGCCATCGTCGAGGACGGCCGGCCGGTCGCCGCCGTCATCCACGCCCCGGCCCTGGGCGAGACCTTCACCGCCGTGCTTGGCGGCGGCGCGGCGTTGAACGGACGGCCGATCACCGCCTCGGACACCGCCGACCTCGACGACGCCTCCGTGCTGGCCGACGCGCGGCTGATGGAAGGCCCGCACTGGCCCGAGCCGTGGCCGGTCATGCGCTTCGAAAAGCGCAACGCGATCGCCTACCGCATGGCCCTGGTCGCCGCCGGTGCCTTCGACGCCGCCATAGCCCTGACCCCCAAATGGGACTGGGACGTCTGCGCCGGGGCCCTGATCGTCGAGGAGGCGGGCGGCAAGGTCAGTGACCACCACGGCGGCGCCTGGCGCTTCAACCAGGCCGATCCGCGCCAGAGCAGCCTGGTCTGCAGCGCCCCGGCGCTTCACCCGTTGATCGTGCGGCGCACAGCGCCTATTCCGCTCGCGCCCCGCTAGTTTCTTCCCCACCGGACGCCCCATGACCAAGCCCGCCGACGCCGAAGCCCCGCAGTTGCTGCATCTCGTCATCGGCGGCGAGCTGCGCCACCTCGACGCCCCGGTGTTCCGCGACCTGTCCAAGGTCGAGTTCGTCGGCGCCTTCCCCAACTACGAGGAAGCCCGCAAGGCGTGGAAGGCCCGGGCCCAGGCGACGGTGGACAACGCCCACATGCGCTATTTCATCCTGCACGCCCACCGGATGATCGATCCGCGCGGCGACGCCGGCGAGCACTGATCGGGGCCCGGGCAGGGAACCCGCGCCGGGACTGGAGCGCTTTCAGCCTGTGCTGTAACGTCCGCCCGGGAGAGACCCCATGCTGACCCCCTCACTGATCATCCTGGCCCTGCTGGTGCTGGGCGTCGGCATCGTCATCTGGGCCGCGCGCCGCAAGCCCGCCGGGCCGTCCCCCGGCCCCGACGAGGCCGACACCGCCTGGAACGATCCGATCACCCCGGCCGAGACACCGACCCATCCGGCGTCTACGCCTCGTCAGGACCCCCGCCCATGACCCTGTTCGGCCGCACCCTCGGCGGCGAGGAAATCGCCAGCCTGGTCTTCCTGCTGATGGCCCTGGTCATATGGGTCATGGCCTTGCAGGGCGAGCGGAATTGGGCGCGCTGGTTCCGGCGCTGGGAAGCCGATCGCAAGGGGCGGCGCGACGCCGAGCTGTCGATGGAACGCAACGGCGACCGCCCGCCGCCCTCGTCCGACGGTCCGCGCGGTCCGTGGGGCTGACTTTGGCCGGGGAGGCCTACTCCCGCTTCAGCAGCTTCTCGGTCAGCACCGTGCCCCACCAGCCGGCCTTGAACTCGGCCCGGATCGCCTTCGGGTCGTAGGCGTCGCTGTCGATCCAGTCGATGAAGCTGACCCCCGTCGGCTCGACCTCGCGCAGGTATTTCTCCAGCGTGTAGTCCAGCACCCCGGTCAGCCCTTCGCGGTGGTGCAGGTATTTCTTCGACAGCTGCGCGATGGCCACGGAGATCGGCTCGCCCAGATGGAAATGCCGGTACAGCACCGCCATCATCCCGGCCCGGTCCGCCCCGGACTTGCAGTGGATCAGCACCGGATACTCAATGGTCCGGAACAGCTCGCGGGCCCGGTGGATGCGGTCCCTCTGCGGCGGATCGCGCGAGTCCAGCGGCGCGTTGATCAGCGTCAGCCCCAGCCGCTCGCAGGCGTCCTTCTCCAGCGCATAATAGGCCTCGTCCCGCGCCCCGCGCAGGTTGATGACCGTCCGGATCCCCTTCGACTTCCAGTACGCCAGCTGCCGTGGCGACGGCTGGTTGGTCCGCACCAGGTCGGGCCCGAGCCAGTGGGCGTTCATGAACCACCGCCGCAGGAAGGCGTGGTCCTTCCAGACATAGTCCCACCGCGCCTTGAACCGGCCGGCGCGGGTGGAAAGGTCGTAGCGCGTCATGGCTCCGGAGATAGCCGCCGACGCCTCCGAACGCCACCGGGCGAGGCAATACATTCAGGGCGAGACACGCGCGACAATCGCGCCCGCGACATCCGGGACATGCGTGACACCCTCGACATGCGGCGAACCGGGTCCCCAGCCGTCAACGGAGCGCGTTGGCGATCCCGGTCAGGGTTTCCCGCAGCGAGGCGATCCGCCGGGCCGCGACCGCGTCGCCGGCCGGAGCCTGCAGGCGGCCCGCCAGCGCCGTGAGCGTCGTCGCCGCGCCGGCGTCCGACCGCTCCGCCGCGTCCAGCGCCGTCCTCAACTCGGCCACGGTGGCGGCCGGCAGGGTCCCGCTCCGCTCCAGCTGGTCGACATAGGCGCGCGCCACCGTCGGGTGGGCGGGCCAGCGCACCGGGTTCTGCTGCTGCGGGTTGAAGGTCCCGCCCTGGTCCGCCATGGCGGCGGCCGCGATCTCGGTCGCCGTCAGATGTTCGCCGGGCTGGAGCGTCAGCACGTCGAGGCCGCGAACGATCTCGGTCCCGTAGATGCGTCCGCCGTACCAGTAGGTCGACCAGTAGCCGCCCAGGATCGAGTGCTCCGCATCCACCGGGCCGCGATCGAAATACGCGATCTCCACCGGGTTGGCGGAGTCGGTGAAGTCGATCACCGACAGGCCGCCCTGGTACCAGGCCTGCACGAAGATATCGCGGCCCGGCACCGGCACGATCGAGCCGTTGTGGGCGACGCAGTTCTCCTGCTCGGTCTGGGCCGCCGGCAGCTTGAAATAGCCGCGCCGCTCCAGCTTGCCGTCAACGATGTCGTAGATGGCGTCCGCGCCCCAGGTCATGGGGTCCTGCACACGGCAGCGCGGCCGGCCCCCGCCGCCCCACTCGTCGGTGAAGATCACCTTGGTCCCGTCGTTGTTGAACGTCGCCGAGTGCCAGTAGGCGAAACCCGGGTCGGTCACCGCGTCGATGCGGCGTGGCTTCCTGGGATCGCTGATGTCCAGGATGATGCCGTTGCCCGAACAGGCGCCCGCCGCCAGCTTCGCGCTCGGGAAGACGGTGATGTCGTGGCACTGGTCGGTGCGGCTGGTGTTCTGGGTTCGCTCGCCATGGTCGCCGCCCTCCCACAGGCCGGCGATGCGGCCGGTCTCGTCGTCGGCGAAGACGCGCGGGCTGTCGATGATGCGGGCCCGCGACGGATCGGCCACCGGGATCTCGATCACGTCGATGCTGAACAGCGCCGTGCGGGGATCCCCCGGCACCGCCCCGACACATCCCGGCAGCTCGGCCTCGTCGCGCACGGACGATGTGCCCGAGTTGTAGACGATGATCGAGCGCGGGTCGGACGAGACCACCGAATGGGTGTGCGAGCCCCGGCAGGTCTGCACCTGACCGACCTGCGCCGGCCGGGCCGGATCGGCGATGTTGAAGATGCGCAGGCCGCGGAACCGCTCGGGACTGGCCTCGCCGGTCACGCCCTGACGGCCGCAGTCGACGCGGCCGCTGGTCTGCTCGACCGACATCAGCAGCAGGTCGCCGACGATTGACACGTCGCCCTGCCCGCCCGGACAGACCACCGAGCTGATCAGCCGCGGCTCCGCGCCGTCGCCCAGCCGGTAGAGGTTGAAGCCGTGGTAGTTGCCCACCGCCAGCAGGTCTCCGGAGAAGGCCATGTCGGTGTTGGCGAAGCTCAGGAACGGTCCGCGCTGGCCGAAACGGTCTTCAGGCGCCTCGCGCCCCGAGCGGGCTTCATCCGCGGTCTCCGCCGGAATGGGCGGAGGCAGGCCGGCCGGGTTCTCTGTGTCGAAGAAGCCCGTCGGCTTGGGCAGGCTGGCGACCAGCGTCACATTGCGGGCCGCCTGCGCGGCGTCACGGAAGCCCGGGGCCAGGGTCGAGCGCGGGTCGTCCGACAACCCGCGGAGCAGCGCGGTCATGCGCCGGATCTCGGCCTGCTGCTCGTTGGTGACGTCGTTGGCGAACTCGAACAGCGCCGGATCGTAGGCCGAGCCCGGCCGCGCCAGCAGCGCCGCGACCATCTCCACGGCCCCTTCGTGATGCGCGATCATCCGCTCGAGGAACAGCCGGTCGAAGGCCGGGCCGCTGGCGGCGGCGAGGGCGGACATCTGCTCGGGCGTGGCCATGCCGGGCATCGTGGCGTGACCCGCGCCATGGCCGGCGCCGTGCCCCGCCCCATGCATGCCGTGGTCGGCCCCGGCCGCCGCGCTCTGGCCCCGCTCGCTCAGCCAGCCCTGCATGAAGGCGATCTCGTCCGCCTGCGAGGCGTCGATCCGGCCCGCCACATCGATCAGCGGCTGCCGGTTGGTGCGGTCCTTGACCAGGGCGGCCATCTCCACCGCTTGCTGGTGGTGCACGATCATGTCGTGCATGAAGCGCACGTCGTCGACGGAATAGCGGTTGGCGGCGAGCCGCACGGCCTCCTCCGCGCTCAGCGTCCGCGCCGGCTGGCCGGGCGCGCCCGGCTGGATGATCGGCACGTCCTGCGCCATGGCCGCGCCCGCCGCGGCGACCAGACCGATGAGCGAACAGCCCATCAGGAGACCGATGGAATTCACACGCCGTGCCGACATAGGCCTGTTCCCCTGAATCGAAGATCACGACCCTAACATGGCATCTCTGGAGGGCCAGCGGGATCAGCAGCCCCTTCCCGCTTGACTTCCTTACCGGCCCGTCCGACCTCGGACCGATGACGACGCCCGCGCCCGCCGCCGACGAACGAGAGCCGCTGCGCCCGTTGCTGGCCCGGATCTGGCGCGACTATCTCTCGCATCACCGGACGGCGCTGTTCCTGTCGATCGCCTGCGCCGCCGTGGTCGGCGTCATGGCCGCCACCGTGCTTCAGCTGCTCGAGCCGGCCATCGACGGCCTGTTCCTCGGCAAGCCGGTGACCATCTGGGGCCTGTTCACCGTGCCGCCCGGCCAGGCCCTGACCGGCATCCCCCTGATCATCATCGGCGCCGGCCTGATCTGGACCGTCGCCGCCCTCGGCCAGGCGGCCCTCGTCAACCGGCTCGGCCACGGCATCGTCGGCGACATCCAGGTGCGGTTGTTCGGCTCGATGATCCGCGCCGACCTCGCCCGCTTGCGCAGCCAGCATTCCGGCGGCTTCGTCTCCTCGGTGCTGTTCGACGCCAACCTGGTGCGCGAGGCCTTCACCAACGGGGTGGTCAACTACACCCAGCACGCCCTGACCCTGGTCACCGTGCTCGCCTACATGGCCTGGACCGACTGGCGCCTGACCTCGATCGTCTTTCTCGGCGCCCCGATCATCGCCTTTGTCATCCGCCGCTTCGGCAAGCGGATGCGCAAGGCCACCACCGGGGCGATGGTCGAGACCTCGAACCTGTCGACCGCCCTGATGGAGAACCTCGACGGCGTCCGGCTGATCAAGATCGAGAACCGCGAGGCGGCCGAGGAGGCCCGCGTCGGCGAGGTCGTCGCCCGTCGGCAGCGCCACGTGATCAAGTCCGCCGACAGCCGTGCCTTCGCCGGCCCCTTCTCCAACCTCGTGGCCATGTTCGTGGTCGCCGCCGTCATGGCCTACGCCGGCTGGCGCGCCCGCGACGGGGCGATGACCGTCGGGGCCTTCGCCGCCTACATCGGCCTGCTGATGGCGGCGGGCCAGTCGCTGCGCCAGGTGACCAATCTCCAGACGGTGATGGCCGAGGGCCTGACCGCGGCCCGCCGCCTGTTCGGCGCCCTCGATATCCAGCCGGAAATCCGGCAAGCGCCCGACGCCGCGCCCCTGCCCCCTGGTCCGGTCACCATCGCCTTCGACCGCGTCAGCTTCGCCTACGCCCCGGCGGCCGAGGGCGGGGCCCCGACCCTGTCGGACGTGTCCCTGACCGTCGCGCCCGGCGAGACCGTGGCTCTCGTCGGACCCTCGGGCGGCGGCAAGAGCACCATCCTGAGCCTGCTGCCGCGCTTCTACGACGTCACCGCCGGCGCGGTGAGCCTCAACGGCCGCGACATCCGCGAACTGAAGCTGCACGACCTGCGCTCGCGGATCGCCCTGGTCACCCAGGAGCCCTTCCTGTTCGACGACACCCTCGCCGCCAACATCTCCTATGGCCGCCCCGGCGCCTCGCAGGCCGAGATCGAGGCCGCCGCCGCCGCCGCCGCCGCCCACGACTTCATCACCGCCCTGCCCGAGGGCTATCTGACCCGCGCCGGCGAGGCGGGCCTGCGCCTGTCGGGCGGCCAGCGCCAGCGCATCGCCATCGCCCGCGCCTTCCTCAAGGACGCCCCCATCCTGCTGCTCGACGAGGCCACCTCGGCCCTCGACACCGAGAGCGAGGCCCTGGTCCAGGCCGCCCTCGAGCGGCTGATGCAGGGCCGCGCCACCCTGATGATCGCCCACCGCCTGTCGACCGTCCGCAACGCCGACCGCATCTACGTCGTCGAGGCCGGCCGGATCGTCGAGACCGGCTCGCACGCCGCGCTGGTCAGGAAGGGCGGCCTCTATGCCCGCCTCGCCCGCCAGCAGTCGCTGGACGGCGAGCCGGTGACGGTGGAGGCGGTTTCGTGACTCACGCTGGATTGGTGGAAGCCTCCCTTGCCCCTGGAGGGGGGAAGGGCCGGGGATGGGGGTGGCGGCGGTTGCCCTCGCTCGGTGGAGGTCAGCGACACCGCGCCTGCAGCTTCGTCCTCCACCCCCGTCCCAACCCTTCCCCCCTCCAGGGGGAAGGGCTTTGAGGCCGCTCCGCAATCCGGCGATCCAGAGCGTCCTCGCCTGGATCCTCGCCCGGTGGATGCGCTTCTGCTACGCGACGATCCGCTGGGAACACCACAATCAGGAGCTCGCCGAGGCCGTCTGGAAACAGGGCGGCGGGGCCCTGGTCGTGTTCTGGCATTCGCGCACCTCGCTGGCGCCGTACAGCTGGCCGCTCGACCGCGCCCCGCCGGTCAAGGGCGTGATCTCGCGCAGCGCCGACGGCGAGTTCGTGGCCAAGGCCGTGGCCCAGCTCGGCATCCCCGCGGTCCGCGGCTCGTCGTCCAACAAGGCCAAGGCCGACCGCGACAAGGGCGGAACCCAGGCCCTGCGCGACGGCCTGCGCCAGCTCAAGGTCGGCGGCCTGGCCATCACGCCCGACGGCCCGCGCGGCCCTGTGCGCAGCATGGCCGAGGGCCTGCCGCTGATGGCCAAACTGTCGAAGGCCCCGGTCCTGTTCCTCGGCCTGTCGTGCAACCCCGCCATCCGTCTGAAGAGTTGGGACAAGGCCCTGATCCCCCTGCCCTTCGGCAAGGGCGCCGTGGTCTGGGACGTCTCGCGGTTCCCCGCGGGGGCGGAGCTCGCCGACGTCGTCGCCGACTGGACCGAACGCACCACAGCCGTCGAGGCCGCCGCCGACGCCGTCACCGGGCTGGAGCGGGTCTGAGGTGGGCGAGCGGCCGGACATCGCGTTCGCCGAGGCGCCGGTGCTGGAGACCGCGCGCCTGCGCCTGCGTCCCTGGCGGAGCGGCGATCCGGGCGCTTTCGCCGCCCTGAACGCCGACGCGCGGGTGATGCGTTATTTCCCCGGCCTGATGAGCGCCGCGGAGAGCGACGCCCTGACCGCCTCGATCCAGGACCGTTTCCGCGCCTGGGGTTTTGGCTTCTGGGCGGTCGAAACCGACGCTCTTCCGTTCGCCGGCTTCATCGGCCTGTCGCGCCCGGCCTATGAGGCGCCCTTTCTGCCCGCGGTCGAGGTCGGCTGGCGTCTGGATCCGCGGTGCTGGGGCCAGGGTCTCGCCACCGAGGGCGCGCGCGCCGCGATGGCCTTCGGCTTCGGCCGGCACGGCCTCGACCAGATCATCGCCGTGGCGCCCCGCGCCAACACGCCCTCGATCCGGGTGATGGAGCGCCTCGGCATGACCGCCGACGCCGCCGGGGATTTCGACCACCCGGCGCTGACCGCCCATCCGGACCTCCGTCGCTGCGCCCTCCACCGGATAGACCGCCAGACCTTCGAGGCGACGGCATGAGCCCCGCCCTGATCGCCTACCGGCTCCTGACCCGGCTGTTCGAGCCGCTGGTCCCGCGCCTGCTCGACGCCCGCGCCAAACAGGGCAAGGAGGACCCCGCCCGGGTCGACGAGCGCCTCGGCCTCGCCTCCGCCGCCCGGCCGGCCGGAAATCTGGTCTGGCTGCACGGCGTCAGCGTCGGCGAGACCCTGTCCCTGCTGCCGGTGGTCGAACGCCTGCGCGAGCGCCGCCCCGACCTCGGCCTGCTGGTCACATCCGGCACCCTGACCTCGGCCACCCTGCTGGCCAGACGCCTGCCCGCCGGGGTTCTGCATCAGTTCGCGCCCGTGGACACGCCCGGCGCCGTCCGCGCCTTCCTCGACCACTGGCGGCCCTGCGCCGCGGTCTTCGTCGAGAGCGAGCTGTGGCCCAACCTGATCCTTGAGGCGCGCCGCCGCGACGTGAAGCTGGTCCTCGCCAGCGCCCGCATCACGGAGAAGACCGTCGACGGCTGGCGCCGCTTCCCCGGCGCCGCGCGCGAAATCCTGTCGGCCTTCGACCGCGTCCTGCCGCAGGACGAGACCTCCGCCGCCCGGCTCGAAAGCCTCGGCGCCCGCATCGACGGCCATGTGAACCTCAAGCTGGCGGGCGCGGCCCCGCCGCACGACCCGGGCGCCTTCACCCGCCTCAGCGCCGCCATCGGCGACCGCCCCGTGGTCGTCGCCGCCAGCACCCACGACGGCGAGGAGATCGCCCTGGTCCGCGCCCTCGACAAACTGGCCGACCGCCTGTGCCTGATCCTCGTGCCCCGCCACCCCGAGCGCCGCGGCGACATCGCCGCCGCCCTGACCCGCGACGGCTACCGCTTCGCCCTGCGCTCGGACGGCCGCGAGCCCGACCGCGACACCGACCTCTATGTCGCCGACACCCTCGGCGAGATGGGCCTGTTCCTGCGCCTCGCCGACGTCGTGGTCATGGGCGGCTCCTTCTCCGCCGCGCTGGAGAAGCCGCCCGTCGGCGGCCACAACCCGCTCGAGCCCGCCCGCCTCGGCAAGCCCGCCGTCACCGGCCCGGACATGAGCAACTGGGCCGCCGTCTCCCGGGCCCTGGTGGACGCCGGCGGCCTGGCCGTGGTCGACGCCCCGTGGGACCTGGCCCCGGTCATCACCCCTCTGCTGGTCGACGAAAAGGCCGCCAGGGCCATGGGCGAGCGCGGCCGCCGCGCCGCCGCCGAGGCCGGCTCCGGTCTCGACCGGCTGTGGGACGGCCTGGCGCCGCTGCTGCCGCCCGCGCCGCCCCGGAGCGGCCGGCGATGAAGCTCAACACCCCCCGCTGGTGGTACGACCGCGAGCGCCGCCACGCGCCGATGACCCGGATGCTGCTCAAGCCCCTGTCGTGGGTCTGGGCCGCCGCCACCGCCCGCCGCATCGCCCGCGCCGCGCCGTACGATCCGGGCGTCCCCGTGATCTCGATCGGCAACCTGACCGTCGGCGGCTCGGGCAAGACTCCGGTCGCCCGCGAGATCCTGTGTCTGCTGCGCGCCGACGGCGTCGACGCCCACGCCCTGTCGCGCGGCTACGGCGGGCGGCTGGAAGGCCCGGTCCGGGTCGATCCCGCCGTCCACACCGCCGCCGACGTCGGCGACGAGCCGCTGATGCTGGCGCTGGACAGCCCCGCCTGGATCGCCCGCGACCGTGTCGCCGGGGCCCGGGCCGCCGCCGCCGCCGGCGCGCGGGCGCTGGTCCTTGACGACGCCCATCAGAACCCGGCCCTGGAGAAGGCGCTCAGCCTCGTCGTCGTCGACGGCGAGACCCGCGACCACGAATGGCCGTTCGGCGACGGCTCGGTCTTCCCGTCGGGGCCGATGCGCGAGCCGCTGAAGGCCGGCCTCGCCCGCGCCGACGCCGTGGTCGTCCTGCTCCCCGCCGACGCGCCGGGGGCGGATCCGGAGCTGATCGCCGCGTTCGGCGCCCTGCCCGTCTTCATCGCCCGCCTCCAGCCCGCCGCGCCGCCGCCGCCCGGGCCGCTCATCGGCTTCGCCGGCATCGCCAAGCCGTGGAAGGTCGAGCGCTCGCTCAAGGCGGCCGGGGCCGACCTCGTCGACTTCGCGCCCTTCCCCGACCACGCCGCCTTCCGCGAACAGGACCTGCGCTTCCTCGCCGACCGCGCGGAGCAGTTCGGCGCCCGGCTGATCACCACCGAGAAGGACTGGTCCCGCCTGCCGCCCGCGTGGCGCGCGCGCGTGATCAGCTGGCCCGTCAAGGCGACATTCGAGGACCCGGCGGCCGTCTCTGCGGCCCTGCGGGCGGCCCTGGCCGCCGGCTGACGGTCAGTTGACGAGCTGGCCGCGCACCGCGCCGTTCGGATAGGGGGCGTTATGGACGTTGACGTAGAAGGCGGCGGGCATGGCGAGAATCTCCGCCCCGAGTGACGCCGCGGCGTCAACGCATCCCGAACTCGAGCCGGCTGTCGGCGCGGTCAGCGTGACCACCACGGGTCCCGCCACGCCCAGGCCGCCCCGGTGGATGTGCGCCGCGGTCGCCGGCGCGACCCCGGTCACCGACAGGTCGTAGCAGACGCGGCCCGCCGCCAGCGGATCGATGCGGATCGTCGCCGAACCGCTGCCGTCGGGGTCGCCCGGCCCCGGCGCCTCCGCGGCGCCCGTCATGGCGGCCGTCAGGACTGTGGAGCCGTCCATGCCCAGGTCCGCCGACGTGCAGGCGGCCAGCAGGAGCGATGGGGCCGCGACGGCAAGGATGGCCAGGCGGCGGCCGGAAAACGGAGGGGAGTCGGGGGTCATGATGGCGTCCTCGCTATTGGCATGACGCGCAGGACTCTGCGGCCTGCGCCCTTCCAACACCGGCGTTCTCCAACGGTTCCCCGCGGTCGCCGGCTGGCGCCCGTCAATCGGCCCGGTGGACCACGCCGCCCTTCATCACGAACCGCACCCGCTCCAGCTCGGTCACGTCGGCCAGCGGATCGCCGGCCACCGCGATCAGATCCGCGGGCATGCCGACCGCGATCCGCCCCGCCTCGCCGTCGATGCGCAGGTGCGCCGCGGCTCCGACGGTCGCCGACTGGATCGCTTCCAGCGGCGTCAGCCCGGCCCGCACCAGCAGGGCGAACTCCTGGGCGTTGTCGCCGTGCGCTGAAACCCCGCTGTCGGTGCCGAAGGCGATCCGCACCCCCCCCTCATGCGCCCGGCGGGCCATATCGAGCATCTTCGGTCCCGCCTCCAGCGCCTTGGCCGTCTGGGCCGGGGTGAAGAAATTGTTCGGCCCCGAGGCCACCCGCGCCACGAAATCGCCGGCCAGCAGGGTCGGCACCAGATACGTCCCCTCGCGCCGGAACAGCCGGATCGACTCGTCGTCCAGATAGGTCCCGTGCTCGATCGAGTCGCCGCCGGCGCGCAGGAAGCTGTTGACCCCGTCGCCGCCGTGCGCGTGCGCCGTCACCTGCCGGCCCATCCGGTGGGCCGCGTCGACGATGGCCGCCAGCTCCGCGTCCGAAAACTGCTGCCCCAGCCCCGCCGCCGTGTTCGACAGCACGCCCCCGGTGGCGGTGATCTTGATGATGTCGGCCCCCGACCGCACCTGCAGCCGCACCGCCCGCATGCAGTCCTCGGCGCCCGAGCAGACGCTCTCGGACGACAGCAGATGCATGACGTCCTCACGGTAACCGTTGATGTCGCCGTGGCCGCCGTGGATCGACACCGACTGGCCCGAGGCGATCACCCGCGGCCCCGGCACGTCGCCGCGCCGGATGGCGTCGCGCAGGGCGAACACCGACTCATTGGTCCCGCCCAGGTCGGCCACGGTCGTAAAGCCGGCCAGCAGCGTCCGGCGGGCATGCCGCGCGCCGACCATCGTCCGTTCCGCGTTGGACTGGGTGACCGTCTCCAGCCGGCCGTTCGGGTTCTGCTGGCTGGTCAGGTGCACATGGCTGTCGATCAGCCCCGGCAGCACGAAGGAGTCGCGCAGATCGACGATCCGGCCCTCGCCCCCGTCGCCCGAAACGAAGCCGTCGCGCACTTCGACGACCTGGTTCCCTCTGATCACGAGAGTTTTATCGCGCTGCACAACGCCGGTTTGGGGATCGGCCAAAAGCCGCCCCACTTGCACGAACGTCGTTCCCCCGGCGGGAGAAACAGGGGCGCCGGCGGGCGTTTGCGCTGCAACGCCCCCGGCCAGAAACACGGCGGTCGCCGCCAACAGCGATGTGATCGACTTCACGAAACCCCTCCGGAACAACCCTTGCACCTTAGACGGCTGTCCGTTTCCGCCAAGGCTCAGGTTGCTCCGGACGTCATGATTTGAAACAACCCGTGACTTCTTGAACGTGCGAGGGGCGTCGCATGCAGTTGGCGAGACGTGGATTCATTCTGGGCGGCGCGGCTCTGATGTCGGGGTGCGCCACGGCGGCGGCCCGTCCGGCCGCCGGCTTCGTCCCGATCCAGGTCGCGCAGGCCCCCGCTGTCCAGATCCAGCGCGCGCCCCAGGTCATCACCTCCCAGCTCAACTCCACCCGCCCGCTCGATCCGCGGGGGTCGGTGCGCCGGGAGCTGATGGAGCGGGCCACGGCCGCCCTCGACATCCACAGGGACCGCATCACCCAACGCGACCGGATGTATCTGGTCGACTTCAAGAAATTCTCGGGCGACGAGCGCCTGTACGAGGTCGACCTGCACGGCGGCGCCGTCACCCTGATGCGCACCAGCCACGGCCGCGGCTCCGACCCGGCCCACACCGGCTTCGCCGAGCGCTTCTCGAACACCCCCGACAGCTACATGTCTTCGGTCGGCGCCTACGTCACCGCCGGCGCGGGCTACGGCGCCCAGCAGGGGCCCAACGTCCTGCTCGACGGGCTCGAATACACCAACAACCTGGCCCGCGAGCGCGCCATCATCGTCCACGGCGCCGACTACGCCGACCCGGCCTTCCTCGCCCGCGAAGGCAAGCTGGGCCGCAGCTACGGCTGCTTCTCGGTCGCCCACCACGACCTGCCGGTGCT
Organism: Brevundimonas sp.; assembly: GCF_035626975.1. Classification (GTDB taxonomy): domain Bacteria; phylum Pseudomonadota; class Alphaproteobacteria; order Caulobacterales; family Caulobacteraceae; genus Brevundimonas. The sequence continues at coordinate 15,589 of NZ_DASPMQ010000028.1, read as the reverse complement.
GCGCGAACGCATGGGCGAAGGGCGCCTGCTGTTCGCCTGGGCGTGAGCCCCTACTCCCGCTCCATCGCCCGCCACCCGATGTCCGTCCGGTGGAACCCGCCCGGCCAGTCGATCTTCTTGACCGCCGCATAGGCCCGCTGCCGCGCCTCGGCGATGTCCTTGCCCCGGGCGCAGACGTTCAGCACCCGCCCCCCGGCGGCGACCAGCTGGCCGTCGTGGCGGCGCCGGGTTCCCGCGTGGAACACCTGCACGTGGGGACCGAAATCCTGCTCGGCCCCGCGGATGATCGACCCCTCCAGCGGGCTGTCGGGATAGCCGCTGGCGGCCAGCACCACGCAGATCACCGTCTCGGGGCGGAACCCCGGCGCCGCGACCCGGCTCAGGTCGCCGCGCGCGCAGGCCAGCAGCAGGGGCACGATGTCCCCGTCCAGCCGCATCATCAGCACCTGGCACTCCGGATCGCCGAAGCGGGCGTTGAACTCGACCACCTTGGGCCCGGCTTCCGTGGCCATCAGCCCGACGTACAGCACGCCGCGGTAGGGCATGCCCTCGCGCGCCATGCCCCTCATCACCGGCTCGACGACGGTCCGTTCGGCCGCCTCGACCAGTTCCGGCGTGAACACCGGCGCGGGCGAATAGCTGCCCATGCCGCCGGTGTTGGGTCCCAGGTCGCCGTCATAGGCCCGCTTGTGGTCCTGCGCCCCGCCCAGCAGCAGCGCCCGCTGGCCGTCGCAGACGGCGAACAGCGAGCCCTCCTCGCCGTCCATGAACTCCTCGATCACCACCCGGGCGCCGGCCGTGCCGAAGCGCCCGCCCAGCATCCGTTCGATCTCGCCCTCGGCCTCGCGCTTGTTGGGGCTGATCGCCACCCCCTTGCCCGCGGCCAGCCCATCGGCCTTGATCACATAGGGCGGCTTGAACACCGACAGCGCCTGCCGCGCCTCGTGCAGCCGCTCATAGACGCCATAGCCGGCGGTCGGGATCTCGTGCCGCTCCATGAAGGCCTTGGAGAAGGCCTTGGACGTCTCCAGCTGGGCCGCCTTCTTCGTCGGGCCGAAGCAGGGGATGCCGGCCACCGCCAGCCGGTCGGCCAGCCCGGCCTCCAGCGCCGTCTCCGGCCCCACGACCACCAGATCGGCCTTCATCTCGCGCGCCAGGGCGCACAGGCCGTCCGCGTCGGTGACCTTCAGCGCGACCCGCTCGCCCAGCCTGTCCATGCCCGGGTTGCCCGGGGCGATGACCAGCCGCCGCACGAGGGGCGACTGGGCGATCTTCCACGCCAGGGCGTGCTCGCGTCCGCCCGATCCCACCAGCAGGATATTCATCCCCCGGGCAATGACCGCACCCGCGAAGGCGGTCAAGCGCCGAGCGCGATCAACCGGTCGTTACCGCGGCCGCCTTGGGCGAAGCCGCGGCGCAAACGCGTCCGGCCCCCCTTCATTCGAGCGTCAGCACCACCAGGGCCTTGGCGGGCAGCCGCACGGTCAGCCGGCCGTTCGCGAGGGTCGCGTCCCGGAACGCCCGCGGCTCCACCGCCCGCGGCGCGTCGAAGTTGTTGTGCGCGTCCATGGCGTCGGCGGTCAGCACCCGGCCGGACACCGTCCGCGCCGATCCGCCCGCGACCGACACCGACAGCTCGACCGCCTGGTCCGGATCGAGGTTGACCAGGGCCAGATGGATCTTGCCGTCCAGCCCCCGCGCCGCCGTGCCGTCGACCGCCTTCAGCGACCCGTAGGCCGGCGACTGGATAGTCAGCGGCAGCACGGTGGCGCCCTGGAACGGCTTGTACATTTCGAAGGCGTGATAGGTCGGGGTCAGCGCCATGCGCGGCCCGTCGGTCAGGATCATCGCCTGCAGCACATTGACCATCTGGGCGATATTGGCCAGCCGCACCCGGTCGGCGTGGCGGTGGAAGATGTTGAAGTTCACCGCGGCCAGCAGCCCGTCCCTGAGGCTGTTCTGCTGCTGCAGGTAGCCGGCGTTCGTGCCCGGCGTCGGGTCGTACCAGGAGCCCCATTCGTCGACGGCCAGCACCGTCTTCCCGGCGGGATCGGTCTGGTCCATCACCGCGTCATGGGCGGCGATCATGCCCTCGATCCGGTAGGTCTGGACGAAGGTGGCCGCCCATTCGGCCTCGTCGAAGCCGAGCGCCGCCCCCTTCGCCGCCCAGTCGGCGGTCGGCAGGGTGTAGTAGTGCAGCGACAGGGCGTCGAAATTGCCGCTCCCCGAGGCCATCAGGGTGCGCGTCCACTCCACATCATCGGAGGTGGGGCCGGCGGCCACGACGGTCGTGCCCGACTCGCTGGGCGTGACGAAGCCGACATACTGGCGCATCAGGTCGGCGTAGAACGGCGCCTTCATCCGTCCACCGCAGCCCCACGGCTCATTGCCGATGCCGAGGTAGTCGATCTTCCACGGCTCCTCCCGCCCGTTGGCGCGGCGCATCTCGGCCAGGCGCGAGCGGCTCCTCGAGGTGATGTATTCGACCCACTCCGCCGCCTCCTGCGGCGTGCCCGAACCGACGTTGATGCTGAGATAGGTCTTGGCCCCGATCAGCTCGGCGAACTCGAAGAATTCGTGCGTGCCGAAGGCGTTCCTCTCCTCCTTGTTGCCCCACCAGCGGTTCAGGGTCACGGGGCGCTCGTCGCGCGGTCCGATCCCGTCGCGCCAGTGGTAGATGTCGGCGTAGCAGCCGCCCGGCCAGCGCACGACCGGGACCTTCAGCGCCCTCAGCGCCCCGACGACATCGTTGCGGAACCCGCGGGTGTTGGGGATGTCGGAGCCCTCGCCGACCCAGATCCCCTCGGCGATCCCGGTCCCCAGCTCTTCCATGAACTGGCCATAGACCTCCGGCGCGATCACCGGCCCGGGCTGGTCGAGCCGCAGTTCGCCGCTCGCATTCAGGGTCTGCGCGGACGCGGCTCCCGCCGGCAGGGCCAGCGCGAGGGCGACGGCGAGGCCCGGGAACAACCTTGTCATGACAGCCACGCGCCCCTCCAGGTTTTTACAAATGATCGTATTTTGACCAGTGGTAGCGGTAACACCCGGAGTAATCAATGTGGCGGCGGCGTCCCGATTGCATGCGGTGCGGAACTTTGCTCCCTGAGGCCATGACCGCCGGCTTCCGCATCCTCCCCGTCCGCACCGCGGATGACCTGCAGGCCACGGCCGACCTGTTCGCCGGCTACGCCGCCTCCCTGCCTGTCGACCTTGGCTACCAGGATTTCGGCGGCGAACTGGCGGCCCTGCCCGGGAAATACGCCCCGCCGGCCGGCGAGCTGTTCCTCGCCCGCGACGGCGACGGCGCCCCGCTCGGCTGCGTCGGCCTGCGCCCCCTCGCCGACGACGGCTGCTGCGAGATGAAGCGGCTGTTCCTCCTCCCCGCCGCCCGCGGTCTCGGCCTCGGCCGCGCCCTGACAGAGGCCGTGGTCGATCAGGCCCGGGCGCTCGGCTACCGCGAGCTCCGCCTCGACACCCTCGCCAGCATGACCGCCGCCCAGGCGCTCTACGGCAAGATGGGCTTCGAGCGGATCGCCCCCTATTACGCGCCGACGCCGGAGGGGACGGTGTTCATGGGGCTGGAGCTGTAGGCCGGCTTTCGCCTATTGCGGACTTGGGCGGAGTGGACAATCCTTCCGGGAATCCGGAGGGAATATTCATGTTTGCGAGTTTGATGGTCTTGTTCGCCTTGGCGGGCGATCCGCCTCAGGAGGCCGCCGCGCCGCGACTTTGGACCGGCGATGAGGTTACCTTTCTGGCGCGCCCGCAACCCGAGTTTCCAACCCGGGCAAGGTCGAGCCGGGGCGAGGCCCGGTTGATCTGCACCGTTACGGCAAGGGGCGCGTTCAGCGATTGCCAGATCGAGACCGAGACGCCCAAAGGGAACGGTTTCGGCAGCGCGGCGATGGCCGCCATGCATCGGGGCGCCCGGATAGAAATGTCTGCGGACGGCCCTACGGAAGGCGATCGTGTGGACGTCAGCATCGCGTTCTCGAACGGTCGGTAAGGGGTTTCCGGACCCGGAGTCCGCTGACCGCCCTCGCAACGGCCGCCAGGGATCAGGGGGCTTCGCCAGCCTGATCCGCCGACACCACGTTCGACACCCGCTCCCCATCGACGATCACCGCGACGATGCTGCGGCTGTTCTCGATCCGTGTCAGCGGGTTGCGCGCCAGCAGCAGCACATCCGCCTCATACCCCGGGGGGACGCCGGTGATGATCATCGAACCGGCGGCGGCGGGGGTCGCCGGCGAGGGCGGCGTATCGACGACGGGCGGGGCGGGGCCGAGGCGCAGGACGCCGCCAGCAGGGCCAGGCACGGCAGTGCGATCGCCAGCGGACGCATCGGCAATCTCCCTCGATCCGCCAAGGCTTGACGCACCCGCATTGCGGCGGCCACCGAAATGGCCGGCACGGCCGTTTCCCCCGCCCCTCGCCCCCGCTAGTCTCCCCCGATGAGCGACGACTCCTACGTCTTCGAGGGCCCGGCCGACGAACCGGCGGCGCCCCGCGACAACAATCCGCCCCAGACGGTCTCCGAGCTGTCGTTCGCCCTCAAGCGCACGCTCGAGGACCGCTTCGGCCACGTCCGGCTTCGCGGCGAGATCTCCAAGGTCAACCACCACGCCTCGGGCCACGTCTATCTGACGCTCAAGGACGACAAGGCCGCCATCGACGGCGTGGTCTGGAAGGGCCAGGCGCGCGGGCTCGGCGTGCGGCCGGAGACCGGGCTCGAGGTCATCGTCACCGGCAAGATCACCTCCTATCCGGCGCGGTCGTCGTACCAGATCGTCATCGAGACCATGGAGCCGGCCGGCGCGGGGGCCCTGCTGGCCCAGCTGGACCGGCTCAAGGTCAAGCTGCGGGACGAGGGCCTGTTCGACCCCGCCCGCAAGACCCCGATCCCGACCTTCCCCGCCGTCATCGGCGTCATCACCAGCCCGACCGGGGCGGTGATCCGCGACATCCTGCACCGCATCGCCGAGCGCTGGCCGTGCCGGGTCATCGTCTGGCCGGTCGTGGTCCAGGGCGAGGCCGCCTGCGGCCAGGTCTCCAACGCCATCCGCGGCTTCGACGCCCTCAAGCCCGGCGGGCCCATCCCCCGCCCCGACCTGCTGATCGTCGCCCGCGGCGGCGGCTCGGTCGAGGACCTGTGGTGCTTCAACGACGAGGGCCTGGCGCGCGTCGTCGCCGCCGCCTCCATCCCGATCATCTCGGCGGTGGGGCACGAGACGGACACCACCCTGATCGACTTCGTCTCCGACCGCCGCGCGCCCACGCCCACGGGCGCCGCCGAGATGGCCACCCCGGTGCTGGCTGATCTGCGCGCCGCCGTCCTCGACCTCGACCGGCGGCTGGTTCGCGCCGGTGGACGCCTGATCGAGGAGCGCCGCACCCGGCTGCGCTCGATCGCCCGCGGCCTGCCCGTCCGGCCGGAAGACCTGCTGGCCCTGCCCCGCCAGCGGCTCGACCACGCCGGCAGCCGCCTCGGCTCGGCCCTGCACCGCAACGTCGCCGTGCACGAGCGCCAGCTAATCACCGTCGCCGGCCGCCTGTCGCCCGCCGTGCTCGACCGGGCGCTGGAACGCCGCCGCGACCGCCTCGGCGCCGCCGCCGCCCGCTTCACCCCCACCCTGCCGCGCCGGCTCGAGCGCGACGGCGACCGCCTCGCCGCCCTCGCCCGCGCGCTGTCCAGCCTCAACCCGAGAACGCCCAAGCCCGGGTTCGCCCGCGTCGACGCGGAAGACGGGGCCATGATCGCCGCCGCCGCCGCCCTCCAGCCCGGCCAGGCCGTCCGTCTCGTCTTCGCCGACGGCTCGCGCGGCGCCCACATCGACGGCGAGAGCGACGGTCCGCCGCCCGTCCGCGCCCGGCCGGCCGCCCCGCTCCGCCCGAAGGCGCCGCCGCCCGGACAGGGCGACCTGTTCTGACAGGCGAAAGCTCTAGGCGCCGCCGTCGCGAGCGGGCTAGCCTGACGGCATGAGCGACACCCCAGCCGAACCCGCGACCCTCCACTACGGCGACGGCGAATTCGCCGTGCTCAAGCCCGGGCGCTTCGTCATCTGCGCCGTCAGCGGCAAGCCCATCGCGCTGGAGGTCCTGCGCTACTGGTCGGTGGCGCTGCAGGAGCCCTACGCCGGAGCCGATCAGGCCCTGCAGCGGCTGATGCCGGCGCGATGACCCCTGACCGCCGCGCCCTCCTCGCCGGAGCCGCGGCGCTCGCCGCCCCGGGCGCCGCGCGCGCCCGTTCCCCCGCCCGCCAGACCGATGACCTCGTCCTGACCGGCCGCTTCGTCCAGGGCGGCCACGCGCTCGGCCGCACCTGGCCCCGCGCCCTCGTCTTCGTCGACGGCGAGGCCCTGACCGCCGCCTCCGCCGGCGGCGCCTTCGTCGTCGGCTTCGACCGCGACGCCCCCGCCAGCGTCGAGATCGAGGCCCGCGCCGACGGCCGCACCGCGCGCCGCACGCTCGAGATCGCGCCGGGCGTCTTCCCCATGACGCGCGTCGACGGTCTCCCGCCCGCCACGGTCGAGCCGTCCGACCCCGCCCTGCTGGCCCGCATCGCCCGCGAGACCGAGCTCAAGGCCGCGGGCTTCGCCGGCCGCCTCGACGCCGATCATTTCCGCGACGGCTTCGTCTGGCCGCTTTCGGCGTTCCGCGTCACCAGCCGCTGGGGGGCGCAGCGCGTCCTCAACGGCACGCCGGCCCGGCCGCACTACGGCATCGACCTCGCCGCGCCGGCGGGGACCGTCATCCGCGCCCCCGCCGCCGGCCGCGTCACCCTGGCCGAGCCGGATCTGCATTTCGAGGGCGGCCTGGTCCTGATCGACCACGGCCAGGGCCTGATCACCGCCTATCTGCACCAGTCGCGTCTCGACGTCCGCGCGGGGCAGGACGTGCGGCGCGGTGATTCGGTCGGCCGCGTCGGCATGAGCGGCCGCGCTACCGGTCCGCACCTGTGCTGGCGCATGAAATGGCGCAACCGCAACCTGGACCCGTCGCTTCTTGTCGCAATCTGAGGGCGAGTAAGCGGTTACGCGGTTCCCTGATCGCCGGTCAGTCATGGACCGGTAAGCAATCGGCCCCTAGGCTTCGCCATTCGCGCGCCGCAGGGCGCTTATCCGGCCAGCCCTCATGCCATCCCTCGCCGCCATCCAGGTCCTCCTCGTCGACGACAATCAGCACATGCGGGCCATCGCCTCGGCGGTGCTCAAGTCCGCCGGCATCCGCAAGGTCGTGGAAGCGGCCGACGGCGGCGAAGGGCTGGAGATGCTGCGCCACCATGCCGTCGACCTGGCCATCGTCGACTACAAGATGTTCCCGCTCGACGGCGTCGAGTTCACCCGCCTGGTCCGCAACAGCCCCGACAGCGCCAACCCCTATCTGCCGATCATCATGATGACCGGCCATTCGGGCAAGGAGCGCGTCTATGCGGCGCGCGACGCGGGCGTCACCGAATTCCTCGTCAAGCCGATCACCGCCAAGGCCGTGCTCGACCGCATCCAGTCGGTGATCTGGAAACCGCGGCCGTTCGTGAAGACCGAGGGCTATTTCGGGCCGGACCGCCGCCGCGTCGCCGCGCCGGGCTACCGCGGCCCCTTCCGCCGCGCCATCGACGCCGCGCGCGAGGCCGCCGACACCGCGAACATCGTCACCATCTAGCGTCCACCTCCGTTATCCTCGGGCTTGAGCCGAGGATAAGATGCAGGGCGGGACTGTGCGATAGAGACGGCCCCGCGAGCGTGACCGCAGGCCTTCCACCGGGCGCCGGACGGTCTGATCCTCGGGTCAAGCCCGAGGATGACGGGGAAAGTGAGCACGGGCCCTACTCTTCGGCCTTCAGCGCCGCATAGACCCGGTCGGGCCAGCGCTTGTGCACCCAGAACCAGTCGACCGGGCTCTCGCGCACCCGGTCCTCGATGAAGGTCGTGATCGCCTGCACGCCCCGGGCGATGTCGGCCTGCCGGTCGCCGGTGTTCTCCAGCGCGATCGGCTCATAGACGGTCAGGCGGAACCGCACCCCCGGCAGCCTCACCACCGACATCGGCTGCAGCACCGTTCCGAAACGCAGCGCCAGCCGGCTCGGTCCCGGCGCCGCGTTGACCGGCTGGCCGAAGAAGGTCGCCTCCGGCCCCTCCGAGAATTTCTGGTCGTTCATCAGCGCCACGGACTCGCCCCGCGCCATCCCGGCCAGCAGTTCGCGCGCGCCGTCCCCGCCCTTGGGCGCGAACAGCCTCACCCCGTACCGCGCCCGCGCCGCGATGATCTGGGCGTCGACATAGGGGTTGTTGGCCGCCCGATAGGTGATCTGGCACGGCACGCCCGCCCCGACGATGGTCGCCGCCAGGGTCTCGATATTGGCGAAATGCCCGCCGACGAAGACCACCGGCTTCCCGGACTCCCGGATCGCATGCAGCCGCTCCAGTCCGACCACCTCGATGCGGTTCTCGGCCACCAGCCGGTCCATTACCGCGGTCTCGGCGAAGGCGCGGCCGGTCTGTTCCCACTGCGCCAGCGCCAGCCGCTCGCGCGCGTCGGCCGCCATGTCGGGAAAGGCGATACGCAGGTTCCGCATCACCGTCCGCTGCGTCCCCGTCCTCGGCCCCAGCGTCCGCAGCAGCCAGCCGCCCAGCCCCGACGCCCGCTCGACGCCCAGCAGCCGCATGAAGCCGATGAAGCCCGCGAACCCGACCGCCTCCAGCCGCCAGATCAGATCCTGGCGCAACCCGACCGGCTTCTGACCCTCACCAGGCAATGGTGATCCCGCCGTCCACCACCAGCGTCTGGCCCGTCATGTAGCTCGACGCCTTCGAGGCCAGATAGACCGCCGCCCCGGCGATCTCGTCGGGCTGGCCGATGCGCTTCAGCGGGGCGGGATCCGTCACCTGCTTCAGCAGCTCGGGGTTCTCCCACAGGTATTTGGCGAAGTCGGTCTGCACCAGGCCCGGCGCGATGGTGTTGACCCGCACGTTCGACGGCCCCCACTCCACCGCCAGGTTGCGGGCCAGCTGCATGTCCGCCGCCTTGGAGATGTTGTAGGCCCCGATCAGGGCGTTGCCGCGCAGGCCGCCGATCGACGAGACGATGATCACCGACCCGGCCTTCCGCTCCAGCATCTGCGGCGCGACCATCTGGATCAGCCAGTGGTTCGAGACCACGTTGTTCTGCAGGATCTTGCCGAACTGCTCGTCGTTGATCCCCGCCATCGGCCCCGCATAGGGATTGGTCGCCGCGTTGCAGACCAGGATGTCGATCCGGCCGAAGGCGGCGTTGGTCTCGTCGACCAGCCGCTGCAGCTCCGCCTTCGAGGCGATGTTGGCCGGGACCGCGATGGCCCGCGGTTCGCCGTCCTTGGCGCCGTGCTTCGCGTTGATCGCGCTCGCGACCTCGTCGCACGGCCCGGGCTTGCGCGACGAGATCACCACCTTCGCCCCATGCTCGGCCAGCCGTTCGGCGATGGCCTTGCCGATGCCGCGCGAGGAGCCGGTGATCACCGCGACCTGGCCGGTCAGATCGAACAATTCCATCGTTAACCTCGAAGAGTGGGGAGAATCCGTGCACCAAGCCTAGGCGATCTGTCGTGATACCCCGATACTCGGGCGATTCCATCCGGGAAGGCGGAACAACCGTTTCCATGCGCGCCCTGACTCAAGGCTTCCTGTTCTTCGGCTATCTGTTCCTGGCCATGACGGTCGGCGCCTTCGTGTGGCGCGCGGGCCTCGGGGCCGGCGCGGGCGCGGCGGCCGGCATCGCCGCCCTCGGCCTGCTCGCGGCCATCCACACCTGGGTCTCCGGCAAGGCCGAGCGCGCCTCGCTCAAGAAGGAGATCGACCAGGTCCGCGAGGCCCACCGCCTGCTCGCCGACGCCATGGAGTCCACCCAGGGCGCGCTCACCGAACTGGCCCAGGCCATCGAGACCGGGGCCCTGTCCTCGACCGAACAGCTGTCGGGCGAGGTCCGCATGCTGGAATCGCTGATCCAGCAGATGAGCGAGTCGATCGACCAGCGCGTCTCCCAGCCGACGCCCTCCAACACCTTCGAGGCCCGCCACCGCGAGCAATCGAACGTCCTGCTCCAGACCATCCACGAGGCCTTGGCCGAGAACCGCGTCGACCTCTACCTCCAGCCGGTCGTCTCCCTGCCCCAGCGCCGGACCATCTTCTACGAGAGCTTCACCCGCCTGCGCGCCGCCGACGACCGCGTCATGATGCCGGCCGAATACCTGTCCGCCGCCGAGGGCGAGGGCCTGGTCCCGGCCATCGACAACCTGCTGCTGTTCCGCTGCGCCCAGATCGTCCGCCGCCTCGCCCGTCAGGACCGCAAGGTCGGCGTCTTCTGCAACGTCGCCCTGTCCTCGCTCGGCGACGAGACCTTCTTCCCGCAGTTCCTCGACTTCCTCAGCGAGAACCGCGACCTCAACCAGGCCCTGATCTTCGAGCTCGGCCAGGCCACCTTCGACGCCCGCGGCGCCGTCGAGGCCCGCAACATGGCCAAGCTGGCCGACCTCGGCTTCCGCTTCTCGATCGACAAGGTCCAGACCCTCGACCTCGACTTCGCCGACCTGCAGCGCTCCGACGTCAAGTTCATGAAGGTCGCGGCCGACCTGCTGATCGAGACCCTGCTCGACACCGACGCCGCCTCGGCCCTGCCCAGCCTGCGCGACATCTCCGCCGCCGACTTCGCCGGCCTGACCCGCCGCTACGGCATCGAGCTGATCGCCGAAAAGGTCGAGAGCGAACGCCAGGTCGTCGACATCCTCGAACTCGACATCTCCGTCGGCCAGGGCCACCTGTTCGGCGAGCCCCGCGCCATCAAGGAGGCCGTGCTGGCCGAAACCGACCCCCCGGCCGACTTCATCCGCTCGACCCTGCGCAGCGCCGACCACCGGCGGCGGATGGGGTAGGAACGGCCGTCAGGACGCCTCGGTCGGATAGTCGACGATCACGGTCTCGTCGCGGATGGCCTGGACCAGGGATGTGATCGCCGTGTGCACGGGATGGTCGTGGTAGGCCTCCAGCGCCGCCCGGCTTTCAAAGTCGCAGATCAGCACCACGTCGAACGAGTTCGCCCGCCGCCGCGTGTCGATTCCGACCTCGAGACGCCTCATGCCGGGAATCCGTCCCCGCATGGCCTCCAGCCGGGCTTTGAGCAGGATCGCGTTTTCAACCGCCGAGCCCCCCTTCGCCGTCTCCAGCAGCCGCCACATCACCACATGGGTCATGGGCTCGCCGGGGGCGTCGTCGACAAGGTTCATGTTGCGCTCCACCGTTGCGGGTGAATTACTGACGCTCTCCGCCAGACCGGGCAAGGGGCTGGATGTAACCGAGGTCCGATGACGACGCCGGCCCGCTTCGATCACGACCGGCTGCCGCGGATCGACTACGGCCGCCACCCCGCCTATCGCGGGCGGGGCTCCCGCCTCGCCGCCCTCGCCCTGTTCGTCCGCGGGGCCGGGATCGCCCTCGGGCGCTGGCTGATCGACCTTGAGCACCTTCCCAAGCCGCCGTCGGGCGCCGATCGCCGCCGCTGGCTGGCCCGCAACGCCCACCGGCTGGCCGCGGGCGCCGTCCGCCACAACCTGCGCCGTCTGGGCGGTGCGTCCGGGCCCCGCCTCGCCGCCGGCCCGGGCGCGGACATCGCCGGGACACTCGCGCGCGACGGCGTCCACGCCTTCCGCCTGACCGACGACGAGAAGGCGCGGCTGGAAGCCCTGACCCGGCCTTGGTTCGAGCAGTTGCGCCAGACGGTCTCGGCCGGCGTCCGGCATTTCGACGACAACCGCCTGTGGATCGACGAACAGGCGTCGCCCGAGGTCTACGCCTGGTTCCGGGCGCTGATGGACCGGAGCGGCGTGATCGCGGCCGCGTCCGCCCGGCTCGGCCGGCCGGTGACCGTGGCCCACCTGATCCCCCAGATGAACACCCCCGCGACGGATTTCTGGACCGGCCAGTTCGCCGACGTGGGCGAGCCCGATCCGGCCTGCAACTACTGTCACGTCGACACGGCCTGGGGGATCGCCAAGATGATCGTCTACGTCGGCGAGGTCGGTCAGACCACCGGCCCGTTCAGCTATGTCCGGGGCAGCCACCGGGCCCGCGACCGCTTCTGGGGACGGCTGATCCGCAAGGCCAACGACTACGCCGGCCTGTCGTCGACGCGACCGGCCGCCCGCAGCCTGTTCGCGGCCCTGCCCGCCTGGCTGCAGCGCAAGGCCGCCTTCGGCCCGGATCTGCGCGACGACCACCCCATGGCCGCGGCGCTGCTGCGGGCCGAGACCCGGTTCACCACCGATGAGGCCGACGCCATTCTGTTCGATCCCGACGGCGTGCACCGGGGCGGCATGGTTCAGTCCGGCGAGCGGCGGGTGGTCGGCGTGCTGCTCGCCGAGGCCTGATCGATCATCTTGCCGATCGCGTCGGCGATCCGGGCGACGTTCTCCGGATCCAGCGACGTCGGGTCGACGAGAGGCTCGATCACCGTTCCGGGATGGCTGTTCGAGATCAGCCACGCCAGATAGCGCAGATCCGCCTCCGGCTGGTGCTCCAGCGGCGGCGCGGCCAGGGCCGCTCCGACCTCCCACGGCGCGTTCAGCCTGCGGCAGGTCGAGAAGCCGGCGATGAAGATGTCCGACAGGATGGCCGTCTGCCGTCCGTACATCGCGGCCTCCAGCGACACGGTCCCCGACAGCGACACCGTCAGCTCGGCAGCCTTGATCAGGGCGTGGCTGTCGACCCACGGATCGATCAGGCGCACGCCCGGCAGGCGCTTGATCCGCTCCAGCGCCGCCGGTCCGCGCAGGCCCAGGCCGGTCGGGTGTTCCTTGACATACAGCCTGACCCCCAGCGGCAGCGACCGCGCGATGTTGCGGACGGTCTCGTGGGTCGAGACGAAGTGCGGCGCCTCGACGTCCAGCGTATGCTCCGGCTCATAGTTCAGCGCGTAGAAGACGAACCGCTCGCCGGGACGGGGCTGTTCGAACAGCCGGTTCCAGACCCGCGCCAGCCGGCGGTGATTGATCGGCGTCATGTGGTAGCGGAGGTCGAACAGGGCGCTTCGCAGCGTGTACATGTAGACGTCGTGGCGCGAGACGATCAGGGCCCGGTGCAGGAAGCCCCGCGCCAGCCGCTTCAGAAACCCCGCGCCGATCGCCGGCGGGCCGCTCCTGGCCTCGACCTGGCGCATCTTGGCGCCGCTCGTCACCCGATCCCGGATCGCCCGCGCCTCCGCCAGTTCCGCCCCGGTCACATCGGCCGGAGTCGGCGCGCCGGTGATGTGCGGACGCGCCTCGATCCGGGAGTCCCACAGCATGAATCGGCGAGTGGGCATGCGGAACTCGAACGGGGCGGCATAGCGGCCGCCACGCGTCCTGAGCAGCGCCTCGGCCAGCAGGTCCGGGACGTTGTCGGGCTGGCCGATCGCCAGCCCGATGTCGTGCCGGTCGATGAAGGCCTTGAGCTCGGCGTGCACATAGGCGGCGTAGCGGAGCGCGAAGTCCTGGCGTTCCGAGCGCAGAAACCGGTCCATCAGGATGATGTCGGAGACGCGGATGTCCGCCGTCGCCTCCAGCCGGGCCAGATCCTCCAGCGGGGCCGCGATGTCCGCGGCCCGCGCCCCCTGGCGGGTCAGCCACAGGATCCGGTCGGCGGCGAAGCCCGCGGCCAGCGCCTTGCGCCGGTATTCGTCCCGCGTGACCGCGAAGAACGCCCTGTGACCCCGGCGCTCGAGTTCGCGACCGGCCGCGATCCACGTCTCCGTCCGCTCCCAATTGGACAGGAACAGCAGATTCAAGGCGAGGCCGACCGTCTGGAGGACGGGGCGGATCGGGCCCGCCGTCCCGCGTCGACGATCAGTTCGATGACGCGGTCCTGGTCGTCGGCGCCCAGGCTGATCGAACTGGGCAGGGTCAGGGTCTGCGCATGCAGGGCCTCGGCCACCCGGCCTCCGACCCGGACCGCTCCGGCATGGGCTTCGGACTGGTGCAGCGGTTGATAGAGCGGAATGGTCTCGACATCGTGCTCGCCCAGCTGCCGCAGCAGCTGGCGCGCGTCGAGGCCGAACAGGTCCGGATCGATCCGGATGCAGGTCAGCCAGAAGGTCCAGAACTGGTCCGCCGGCTCGTCCGGCAGGGTGACGCCCGGCTGGCCCGACAGCCCGTCCCGGTACCGCTGCGCGATCTGCCGCTTGCGCGCCACATGATGGTCGATGCGGTCGAACTGGGCGCAGCCGATGGCGCCGTGGATGTTGGTCATGCGGTAGTTGTAGCCGATGGTCCGGTGCAGGGTTTCCACCGGATCGTCCTTGGCCTGGTTGATCAGATAGCGCGCGCGCTCGGCCAGGGCCGGATCGTCGGTGACCAGCATGCCGCCGCCGCCCGCCGTGATCAGCTTGTTGCCGTAGAAACTGTAGCAGCCGACCCGCCCGAAACCCCCGACCATGCGGGGGCCGAAGCGCGTGCCCAGCGCCTGGGCCGCATCCTCGATCAGGATCAGATTGTAGCGCTCCGCCAGCGCCTGGAACGCCTCGACATCCGCCGGCATGCCGAGGAAATGCACCAGGACGATCGCCGTCACGGGCCGGCCCGTGGTCCGGTTGATCAGCCGCTCGCCGTCGAACCGGCACGCCTCCTCGCAAAACCTGCGGGTGGCCTCGGGATCCATCTGCCAGTGATGCTCGGCGACATCGACGAACACCGGATGAGCCCCGCAGTAGGCGATGGCGTTCGCGGGCGCGATGAAGGTCAGGGTGGTGATCAGGACCTCGTCGCCCGCCCTGACGCCGGCGATCATCAGGGCCGTGTGGATCGCCGCCGTGCCCGAGTTGGTGCCGACCCCGAAGCGCGTCCCGACATAGTCCGCGATCTGCGCCTCGAACCGGGTCGCGAACCGTCCGCGGATCAGTTCGCCGGCGGCCAGCGCCTCACCCAGATTGGCCAGTTCCTCGGACCCGACGGTCGGCTCGTATACGGCTATTCGCGACATCGAGCCCCCTCCCCGCCGGGGCGAGCCTAGGACAGTTTGCCGATGCTGGCGAGAGAACCGCGCGGCGCGGCCGCACGCGCCCGGGCCCGGTCATCGCGCATCCGGCCGGGGTCCTGGTGGCCCGCTCGCCGGACCCGGTTCGTCCCCGGAGCGTTGATTATCCGGAACCCGCCCGGCCTCCAGCGGCCCGGGCGCCGGAGGAGAGCCCATGGCGGATATGGAAGCACAGGTCGTGGAGGCGCTGCGGACCGAACTGGAGCGCCAGGCCGAGGCCACGAACACCCTGATCGTCACCCAGGCCGACGGCGCCCTGACGGTGTACGGCGTCGTCGATCTCGAGGCCCTGGCGATGGCCGTCGTCGGCGCGGTGGCCGGCGGCCCCTAGGTCGCTACCGGGGCGGCGTCCCTCACCAGCGCCGGTCGTCGTCGCGCCAGTAGACCCGCTCGCGGCCATAGCGGTAGTCGCGGTTGTAGCCGCCGAAGCCGTAGCCGCAGGGATCGTCCTCCTCGGACAGTTCGCGGCCGATCAGATAGCCGGCGGCGGCCCCGATGGCGGCGCCCGCCTCCCGGTCCTCACGTCCGGCCACGGCCGCGCCGATGGCACCGCCCAG
>NZ_DASPMQ010000027.1:0-17520 GCF_035626975.1 Brevundimonas sp. | reverse complement strand
CTGCGCGGCATCCCTGAAGGCGATCTCGGCGGCATCCGCTTCAATCAGGACGAGACTCAGATCGCCTTCACGGTGGCGTCGGACACCTCGCCTTCGGACATTTTCGTCGCGGACCTTCGCACCGGCCAGGCGCGGCGGCTGACCCGGGCGCTAAGCCCGCGCATCGACGAGCGCCAGCTGGTCGAAGGCCGGGTGGTCCGCTTCGCCAGCTATGACGGAGTGCAAATCCCCGGCATCCTCTACCGGCCGCGCGAGGCGAGCGCGTCCAACCCGGTGCCGGCGATCGTGCTCGTCCACGGCGGCCCCGGCGGCCAGTGCCGACGCGGCTATTCGGCGATGATCCAGCACCTCGTCAACAACGGCTATGCCGTTTACGCGATCAACAATCGCGGCTCGTCCGGCTACGGCAAGACCTTCTTCCACATGGACGACCGCGCCCACGGCGAGGCCGACCTGCAGGACATCGTCGACGCCGGTCAATGGCTGCGCGGGCAGGACTGGGTGGCCGACGACCAGGTGGCGGTGATGGGCGGATCCTATGGCGGCTTCCTGACCGCCGCGGCCCTGGCCTTCCACCCGGACGCGTTCGAGGCCGGGATCAACATCTTCGGCGTGACCAACTGGGTGCGCACGCTGGACTCGATTCCCGCCTGGTGGGGCGCGCAGCGCGACGCCCTGTTCGACGAGATGGGCGATCCGGCCGTTGACGGCGAGCGCCATCGCCGCATCTCGCCGCTGTTCCACGCCTCGAACATCACCCGCCCCATGCTGGTGGTGCAGGGGGCCAACGACCCGCGGGTGCTGCAGGTCGAGAGCGACGAACTGGTCGCCGCTATCCGCGCCAACGACGTGCCGGTCGAGTATGTGCTGTTCCCCGACGAGGGTCACGGCTTCCAGCGGCGCGACAACCGCATCACGGCGCAGGAGGCGTATCTGACCTTCCTGAACCGGTACGTGCGGAAATAGGGCCGAACGGACCGGGCGGTCAGGCGCCGCCCGGTCCGCGCGTCGGCATCAGCTTGCGGCGCTGGCGCACAAGGGCGATGGGGCGGCCGTCGGGGGCATGGGCGACGCCGTCCTCGACCGCCCAGCCGCCGCCGACGTCGCGGCTGGTGAAGTGGAAATAGGCCCAGCCCCCGGGCGAGGTGTCCGGGGTGATCGCCTCCAGCAGGTCGGCGCGCAGGTCGACACTCGCGGAAATGACCGGCGGGGCCGGCAGGGCGGTCCAGTAGGTCGGATAGACCCCGTCCAGCAGGAAAAGCAGCCGGGCCTCGTCCAGCGGGGCGCCGTCGACGGTGCGCATCCAGCAGCCCAGTTCGGGCGAGGCGCCGGCGTTCTGGCCGAACAGTTTCGGACCGGCCACGAAGCGGTGCTCGATATAGCGGGTGAACCACGGCCCGAAACGCGGATCGAGCGGTGTCGGCTCGATATCGGCGACCGGGCGGGGCGCGGCCATGAGCGGGGTCAGCGCGGGGCCCTCCACCTCGCGGCCGAAGGTGGCGAGGGCCTGCACGGCCGGACGGTCCGGCTGACCGCCGAGCACCGCGGCGTAGGCGACGTTGCGCCCTCCCCGGGTGAGGGTCGGGACGAAGCTGGCGTCCTCGAACCGGGCGGCGGCCAGATACTGGACGGTCAGGGTCTTGAGCGGGGTCTCGAGGCCCAGCCCCTGCCGGGCCGCCCCGGCCGCCAGCGCCGCCATCAGGCCGCCGAAGGGCGCGCCCTTCTCCTGCGGCGCCGACAGGGGCGCATTGGAGAAGTCGCCGGACAGCCGGGCGGTCAGGCCGCCGGCGCCGTCGTTCGTCAGGGTCAGGGCCTCGGCCAGGGTCTGCTGGGTCATGCGTCGGGAGTATCGCGGGCAAAGGACGGGCGGAAGGCCGAAACCTTCCGCCCGAGGCGAGGGATCCGGAAACGCCGCGAGCGGGCTCGCCGCGCGTCCGTAGCTAAACGAGACTGACCTAGTCCGTTCAGATTGGCAACCCTCTTGCCAAAACCCTGACGCGGGGTCACTTTCGGCGCCATGGGACGCACCGCAAACTATTCTCGCCAGAGCTGTTCGATCGCCGCGACGCTGGAGGTCATCGGCGATCCGTGGACGCTGCTGGTCATCCGCGACGCCTTCAACGGGGTCAGCCGGTTCGAGCAGTGGCAGGAGCGTCTGGGCGTCGCCCGCAACGTGCTGGCGGCCCGGTTGAAGTCGCTGGTGCAGCACGGGGTGCTGGAGCCGCACCTGTATTCCGAGCGGCCCCCGCGCAACGAGTACCGGCTGACCGCCAAGGGCAAGGACCTGTACGGGGTGCTGGTCACCCTGCACGGCTGGGGCGCCAAGCACGTCTACAGCGGCGAGGACGCCGGCATCTCGATGACCCACAAGACCTGCGGCCAGGAGCTGACGCCGCGCATCGCCTGCGGCTGCTGCGGCGAACTGGTCAAGCCGCGCGACATCCAGCTGAACCTGTCCGAGAACCGGCCGACGGTCGGCGAGATGATGCCCCGCGCCGACGAAGAGGCCGCCTGAGCCATGGACCCGGTCACCATCGTCGGCAATCCGGTCTCGCCCTATGTCCGCAAGGTGCTGGCGGCCTGCGCCCTGAAGGGCGTCGAGGTGCAGCTGGATCCGATCGTCGGGCTGATGGGCAACGAGGACTTCGGCCGGATCAGCCCGCTGCGGCGGATTCCGGTGTGGGTCGAGGGCGATGTGACGCTGTGCGACTCCAGCGTCATCGTCCAGTACATCGAGGAGACCCGGCCCGGGCCGTCGCTGTGGCCGGCCGATCCGGTCGAGCGGGCGAAGGCGCGCTGGCTCGAGGAGTTCGCCGACACCCGGCTGTTCGACGTGCTGGGCTGGCGGCTGTTCTTCGAGATCGCCCTCAAGCCCCGCTTCTTCGGTGAGGAGATCGACCAGGCCAAGGTCGAGCACGCCCGCGACGTCGAACTGCCCGGTATTCTCGACTATCTCGAAGGCGTCGTGCCGGAGAGCGGCTTCCTGTTCGGCGCGCTGTCGATGGCCGACCTGAGCGTGGCCCCGGCCTTCGTCAACGCCGGCGCGGTGCAGGTCAATGTCGATCCGGCCCGCTGGCCGAAGCTGGCGGCCTGGCTGGAGCGGGTCGAGACGGAGACGCCGCTGGGGCCGCTGAACAAGCTGGCCCGGGCGCTGATGCGCACGCCGGCGCATGCCCATCGCGACCGCCTGCCGGAGTTCGGCTTCGTCCCGGCCTCGCGCAGTTGGGGCGGCGGAGAGGTCCGCCGCGGCCCGATGACCCCCCAGTAGGCTGACGCTTGCGCGCCGCACGCAAAGAGCCCATCCAGCCGTCCGAATTTCCAGAGCGTCCCCCAAGGTTCCGACATGTCCGATCCGATCGTCATCTGCTCCTTCGCCCGCACCCCGATGGGCGGCTTCCAGGGCGCGCTGTCCGGTGTGAAAGCCACCGAACTGGGCGCGACGGCGGTGAAGGCGGCGGTTGAGCGGGCCGGGATCGACCCGGCGAAGGTCGAGCAGATCTACATGGGCTGCGTGCTGCCGGCGGGGCTGGGCCAGGCGCCGGCGCGGCAGGCGGCGATCGGCGCCGGGCTCGGCCGCCACGTCGAGGCGACGACGGTCAACAAGATGTGCGGCTCGGGTCTGCAGGCGGTGATGATGGCCTCGGACTCGCTGATGGCGGGTTCGGCCGATGTGATCGTGGCCGGCGGCATGGAGAGCATGACCGGCGCGCCGTATCTGATGAACAAGCACCGCGGCGGGGCGCGGATCGGCCATGACGTCATCGTCGACTCGATGATGATGGACGGGCTGGAGGACGCCTATTCGCCCGGCAAGCCGATGGGCTCGTTCGCCGAGGACACGGCCGGGACCTATCAGTTCAGCCGCGAGGCCCAGGACGCCTATGCGGTCGAGAGCCTGACCCGGGCGCGTCACGCCATCGCCTCGGGCGCCTTCAGGGCCGAGATCACGCCGGTCGAGGTGACGACCCGCAAGGGCGTCGAGACGGTCAGCGAGGACGAGCAGCCCGGCAAGGCCATGCCGGAGAAGATCCCGACCCTGAAGCCGGCCTTCGCGAAGGACGGCACGATCACGGCCGCGTCCTCGGCCTCGATCTCGGACGGCGCCGCCGCCGTGGTCATGACCCGCGAAAGCGTGGCCAAGGCCCTGGGCCTGCCGATCGTGGCCCGCATCGTCAGCCATTCGGCCCACGCCCATGAGCCGGGCCTGTTCACCACCGCCCCGGTGCCGGCCATGCAGAAGGCGCTGAAGAAGGCCGGCTGGTCGGTCGAGGATGTCGACCTGTGGGAGATCAACGAGGCCTTCGCCGTGGTGCCGATGATCGCCATGCAGGAGTTGGGCATCGATCACGCGAAGCTCAATGTGAACGGCGGCGCGACAGCGCTCGGTCACCCGATCGGCGCCTCGGGCGCGCGGGTGCTGGCGACCCTGCTGGCGGCGCTGCAGGCGCGCGGCGGCACGAAGGGCGTGGCCAGCCTGTGCATCGGCGGCGGCGAGGCCGTGGCCATGGCGGTGGAGCTGGCCTGAGGCAATCGCCCGCGCCTGCTGACGGGATGATTCGCCGGGCCGTCTCCAGCCGGGGCTGTTCAGACGAAAAACATGGTCCGAACAGTCTGAAGAGTCTGAGGGACCGGTTTGGTCCCGCACCCTTGCGGCGGGGCGGACGGGGTTCGATTGTCAAAGACCGGCGGTTCGGCCCCCGGTGACGGGACGGACGCATTTTGCGCTCGCTGGAAAGTGTGTGCAGGAGAAGGGGTCGGGAAAAGCTCAGGGCGTTGATGTCGCCGGAGGTTTTCCACTGAACCCGACTATGAGTTCCCGGATTGTCAGCACAGCGTCATGGCGCCGGCGCTGCCCCCTCCGTCTTCCTTCTCCCCTTGAGGGAGAAGGTGGGCGACGAAGCCGCTCGGATGAGGGGGCTGTGTAAACAACCTGGCCGCCAGCCAGTCCGTGGTGGGCTTACCCCTCATCCGGCCCTCCGGGCCACCTTCTCCCTCAAGGGGAGAAGGACGGGGGATAGCTTGCCGAACCCATCGACGGCGCCCTAGCCTCTCCTGCAGGAGACCTTCCATGACGATGAACCGCAGAACCGCCCTCGGGCTCGCCGCCGCCGCCACGATGACACCGGTGTCGCAAGCCGTCGCCCCGCCGGATCCGACCGAGACCATCCGGCTGTGGCCGGGCGCGGCGCCGGGCGGGGAGCGGGTCAGCGTGACCGCGAAGGTGACCGAGCGCTCGACCGATCCGGCGTTCCATGACCGCTTCGCCCAGTACACCACCGACCCGATCCTGACCGTGCTGAGGCCGACGCGGCCGAACGGGGCGTCGCTGCTGCTGATCCCGGGCGGCGGCTACCGATGGGCGGTGGTCGACAAGGAGGGGATGGACTGCGCGCGGGTGTTCGCGGCGGCCGGGGTGACCTGTTTCGTGCTGCGCTACCGCCTGCCGGGCGACGGCTGGGCGGCGGGGGCGGACGCGCCGCTGCAGGACGCGCAGCGGGCGTTGCGGCTGATCCGGGCGCGGGC
Organism: Brevundimonas sp.; assembly: GCF_035626975.1. Classification (GTDB taxonomy): domain Bacteria; phylum Pseudomonadota; class Alphaproteobacteria; order Caulobacterales; family Caulobacteraceae; genus Brevundimonas. The sequence goes on along the minus strand of NZ_DASPMQ010000027.1, from coordinate 11,997 downwards.
GGCCGGGGACGGGCTGGATCCGGCGCGGATCGGGGTGCTGGGCGCCTCGGCCGGCGGGCACCTGGCCGGAATGCTGACGGCCCGGACGGACGCGACCTATGCGCCGGTGGACGAGGCGGACGCGGCGTCGTTCCGGCCGGACCTGTCGATCCTGTTGTATCCGGTGGCGACCATGGCCGATCCCTTCGTCCACGCCGGCTCGCGGCGGGAGCTGCTGGGCGAGGCGCCGACGGCCGAGGCCATCTCCCGCTATTCGCTGGAACAAATGGACTGGAGCGGCTGGCCGCCGGTCTTCCTGGTGCACGCCATCGACGATGGTGCGGTGCCGGTGGAGAACAGCCTGCAGCTGCTGTCGGCCTTGCGGGCGGCCGGCGTTCCGGCCGAGGCGCACCTGTTCCAGGAGGGCGGGCACGGGTTCGCCATCCGGCTGATCGCGGGGCGGCCCGCCGCCGTCTGGCCGCAGCTGGCGCTGGCGTGGGGGGCCCGGCACGGGTGGATTACACAGGTGTAATCTCCGCCGCCTTGCACCCCCGCCCCTGCCCGGTAAGGTCCCCGCGGACTTTATAACATCGGGGCGGACCTTCCATGCGTATCGGACTGTTGCTGGCGTCAGTCGCCGGCGTTTCCCTCATGGCGTCCGCGGCGCTGGCCCAGCAGAGCGTGGGACCGGTCGACCAGAGCAAGGGGGCGTTCGAGGACAAGTTCCGCCAGTTCGAGGGCGAGGACTGGCCGACGCCGACCGACTACCGCAACGCCTCGGGCGCGCCGGGGCACCGCTACTGGCAGCAGCAGGTCGACTACGACATCGACGTGTCGCTGGACGAGGCGCGGCGCACCCTGACCGGCCGCGAGGCGGTGACCTACACCAACAATTCGCCGGACGCGCTGGGCTATCTGTGGCTGCTGCTGGATCAGCAGAACTACCGCCGCGACTCGCTGGCCGAGCGCAGCCGGACCTACGGCGGCGCCGAGACCGTCAGCGTCAACGAGATCAGCCGCATCCGCCGCTTCCAGGACTGGGAGGGCGGGTTCAACGACCTGCGGATCACCGGGCCGGACGGCCAGGCCGTGCCCTTCACCATCGTCGATTCCATGATGCGGATCGAACTGCCCCGGCCCCTGGCGACGGGCCAGAGCTTCGCCTTCACCATCGACTTCACCCTGCCCCTGCCGGAGACCCGGGTGGTCGGTGGACGCAGCGGCTACGAATGCTTCACCAAGGCCCACGAGGACGGAAACTGCCTGTTCCTGGCGGCGCAGTGGTTTCCGAGACTGGCGGTCTATTCGGACTATGAGGGCTGGCATAACGCGCAGTTCCTCGGCTCGGGCGAGTTCACGCTGGAGTTCGGCGACTACGACGTCTCGATCACCGCCCCGACCGATCACGTGGTGGCGGCGACGGGGGTGCTGACCAATCCCGACATCCTGAGCGCCGAACAGCGCGCGCGGCTGGACCGGGCGCGGACGGCCGACGAACCGGTCTATGTGGTGACGCCGCAGGAGGCCGCCGCCGCCGAGGCGCGGCCGGCCCGCTCGGGAACGCGGACCTGGAACTTCAGCGCCGACAATGTGCGCGACTTCGGCTGGGCCTCGAGCCGGAAATTCATCTGGGACGCCATGGGCGTCGAGCAGGAGAGCGCCGAGCATCCTGTGGTCATGGCCATGTCCTTCTATCCGAAGGAGGCCCGGCCGCTGTGGGACGCCTATTCGACGAAGGCGATCGCCCACACCCTGGACGTCTACAACCAGTTCGCCTTCACCTACCCCTATCCCACGGCGCAGTCGGTCAACGGGCCGGTCGGCGGGATGGAATATCCGATGATCACCTTCAACGGGCCCCGACCCGTGCGGGCGGACGACGGGAGCCTGACCTATACCGAACGGGCCAAGAACGGGCTGATCGGGGTGGTCATCCACGAGGTCGGGCACACCTATTTCCCGATGATCGTCAACTCGGACGAACGGCAGTGGACCTGGATGGACGAGGGGCTGAACAGCTTCCTCGAATTCCAGGCCGAGAAGCTGTGGGACGCCGACTTCCCCGCCGGCGGCGAGCCGAGGGACATCGTCGAATACATGGTCAGCCAGGACCAGGTGCCGGTGATGACACAGTCGGACAGCCTGCTGCAGTTCGGCAACAACGCCTACAACAAGCCGGCCACGGCGCTGGTCATCCTGCGCGAGACGGTGCTGGGACGTGAGCTGTTCGACCGGGCGTTCCGCGAGTATTCGCAGCGCTGGGCCTTCAAGCGGCCGACCCCCTACGACTTCTTCCGCACCATGGAGGAGAGCTCGGGCGTCGACCTGGACTGGTTCTGGCGGGGCTGGTTCTATTCGACGGACCACGTCGACATCTCGCTGGAAGGCGTGACGGCGGCGCGGCTGGAGAGCGCCGATCCGGAGGTGCGCGCCCGCGCCGCCCGCGAGCGGTTCGAGGCCGAGCCGGAGCCGCTGACGGTCACCCGCAACGAGGGCCTCGAGACGGTGGTCGAGCGCGACCCGGCGACGCGGGACTTCTACAACGAGACCGACCGGTTCACGGTGACGGCCCAGCAGCGCCGCGACGCCGAGAGCGCCGCCCGCAAGGCCGACGAGGAGCGCCGCGCGGCCCAGGGCTTCGACGACAACATCTACCGCTTCACGTTCAAAAACGTGGGCGGGCTGGTGATGCCGGTGATCCTGAAGCTGACCTACAGCGACGGCTCGGAGGAGACGATCCGCATCCCGGCCGAGGTGTGGCGGCGCAACAGCCAGCAGGTGGTGTGGCAGCACGTGTCGTCGAAGACGCTGACGGGGGCCGAGATCGATCCGCTGTGGGAGACCGCAGACGCCAACCGCGGCAACAACCACTATCCGCGCCGGATCGACGAGCGCTCGCTGCGTCTGGCGCCGGCCCCGCCGCCGGGCGAGAACCGCATGCGCGAGTCCGACGTCGAGGTCAGCCCCGACTCGACCGCCGCGCGCGTGCGTCGACAGTAGGATCCGGGACCATGTTCAGGCGTACGCTGCTGACCGCCCTCCTGATCGCCGGCCTGGCCTCGCCCGCGCTGGCCCACCGCGGCCACGGCGGGCTGACGGTGGTCGAGATCGACCCGGCCTCCGGCGCGGTCCACGTGACGCACCGGTTCGCGGCGCACGACGTCGAGCCGGCCCTGCCGAGCATCGCGCCCGAGGCCCAGCCGAGCCTCGACGATCCGCGCGCCGTGGCCGATCTCGAGACGCATCTGGGGGCCCGATTCCGCATGGCGATCGACGGGGCGGCGGTCCCCGTCGGCCATGCCGGCACGGCGCTGGCCGGCGACCATGTCCGAGTCGAGTTCGGCGGCGAGACGGCCGACGGGGACGTGGAGGCGGTGACCATCGATCTCGACTTCTTCCCCGGCGTCCACGACGACCAGGAGCAGCAGGTCAATGTGCGCGTCGGCGGGGTGACGCGGACGATGGTGTTCCGGCCGGGCTCGGAAGCGCAGACGGTGACGTTCTAGTCCTCGTCCGCCGCGGCGAGGTCGGCGGGGTCGAAGTCGTAGTCGAGCAGGTCCTTCGGGCGGCACTCCAGCGCGGCGCAGAGTTTGGCCAGGGTGCGGAAGCGGATGCCCTTGACCTTGCCCGAGCGGAACAGCGACAGCTGGGTCTCGCTGAGGCCGACCTCCGCGGCGAGGTCGCGGGCCTTGAGGCCCTTTCTGACGATCAGCTGGTCGAGGGTGACGCGGATCGGCATCAGATCATCTCGTCCAGCTCGGCCTGGACCTTGCCGGCCTGGTCGACCACGCCGCCGAGCAGGAACAACGCCTCGCCGATCATGCCGAGGGTCATGCCGGGCACGTCGAAATAGGCCCAGCCGCCGCGGCCACTCTCGACCAGGCGAACGAGGTTGGTGACGCCGAAGACACTGAGCAGGCCGCCGAAGCCGAGCGCGAGACCGACGCGGCGCAGGGCATGCACGAGGGTGGGCTGGATCAGGCGGCCCCTGGAGAGCTGGCCCATGGCCGCGCCGATCGACCAGACCGCGAACAGATAGAAGGCGGTCGGCAGGGCCCAGACGAACTGGGCCAGCCAGCTCGTCGGGGTTCCGGTGTAGTCGCCCCGCGCCATCAGGATGCCGGGCGCGAGCACATGGATCAGCGCCAGCAGGGCGCCGACGCTGACCACCATGAAGACGGCGAGCCAGCGGAACTGGGCGCAGCGGCGGCGGAAGCGGTCGGTGGCGGCTTGGCTCACGAGTGAATCTCCGGGTCGGGAAAGCTGTCTGATCTTTAATCTTGACTTAAAGACGGGACGTTTGCAACTTTATGTCTTACTTAAACGAACGAGAGCGCCGCCGATGCCCGCCGCCATCGAGACCCGCGACCTGACGCGTCGCTTCAAACGTCAGCTGGCCGTCGACGCCGTGTCGATGACGGTGCCGGACCAGGCGGTCTATGGCTTCCTGGGCCGTAACGGAGCGGGCAAGACCACGACCCTGAAGATGCTGCTTGGGCTGATACGGCCGAGCGGCGGGTCGGCGCTGGTTGGCGGGGTCGATGTGGCTCGCGACCGGATCGGCGCGGCGCGCGAGGTCGGCGCCCTGCTGGAGGCGCACGGCTTCTACGGCAATCTGTCGGGGCGCGAAAACCTGGACCTGACGCGCAGCCTGCTGGGCCTGCCCAAGAGCGAGATCGACCGGGTGCTGGAGGTGGTCGAGATGCGCGAGCACGCACGGCGCAGGGTCTCGGACTATTCGCTGGGCATGCGCCAGCGGCTGGGGCTGGCGCGGGCCATGCTGGGCGCGCCGCCGGTGCTGGTGCTGGACGAGCCGACCAACGGGCTGGATCCCGACGGCATCGCCGACATGCGCCGCTTCCTGCGCGCCCTGCCCGAACGGACGGGGGCGACGGTGCTGCTGTCCAGCCACCTGCTGGGCGAGATCGAACAGACCGCGACCCACATCGGCATCCTCAGCCAGGGCAAGCTGGTGCTGGAGGGGGAGCTGAGGCGGCTGAAGGCCGACCTGGCGCCGGAGATCGCCCTGCAGACCGATGACGCGACGCGGGCCACGGCGCTGGCCAGGGCGCGGGGCTTCGATGTGCTGGCCATGGACAACGGGCTCGTCGCAAGACTGAAGCCAGGCGAGGACGCCCGCACCGCCTCGGCCTCGCTGAACCGGGCCCTGATCGAGGCCGACATCGCCGTCTTCGCCATCGGGGCGCGGTCGCGCTCGCTGGAGGGCATCTATCGCGAAGTCTCGCCGCCCTCTCCCGTCACCCCTGCCAAGCCGCAGCCGGAGTTCGCCTGATGACCGCCTCTCCCCCAAAGACGCCCCTGCTCGCGCCGCTGTTCGTCGAGGCGCGCAAGCTGAACCGCTCGCTGGCGGTCGTGCTGGCCGTCGCGGCGCCGGCGCTGATCGCCATCTTCGCCTTCTTCATGGTGCTGCGCGGCAGGGAGGCGATGCCATGGGAGATGTGGATGATGAACGCGGCCGGCATATGGGCCTTCTTCATGCTGCCGATGAGCGTCACGGCCCTGACGGCGCTGGTGGCGCACATGGAGCACGGACCGAAGTCCTGGGACCACCTGCGCGCCCTGCCCCTGCCCCGCTGGCGGATCTATGCGGCCAAAGCGGTCTGCGTACTGGCCCTCGTGGCGCTGATGAGCGCGGCGGTGCTGTTCATGAGCTGGGGCGCGGTGACGCTGGCGGCGGCGATCAAGCCGCAGCTGGAGCCGACGGGCGTGTTCGAGCTGGCGCGACATGCCGGCCTGTTCGGCAAGATTTTTCTGGCCGCCCTGCTGATGATCGCCATCCAGCTGTGGGTCGCCCTGCGCTACGCCAGCTTCGTGCCGGCGCTGGCAGTGGGCATCGGGGGGACCTTCTTCTCGGTGGTCGCGACATCAGCGAAACAGGGCGTCTTCTTCCCGTGGCAGATGCCGGTCAACATGCTGGCCACCGAGGCGTGGCGGTATCAGACGGCGCTCGGCCTGGGACTTGGGCTGGGCGCGGTGGTCATGGCCGCCGCCCTCGTCCACCTGAGCCGGCGCGAGGTGCTGTGAGCCGGTCCGGCTCTCGCGCAGCAGCCCGGCGAGGGAGGCGTCTCCGGCCATCAGCACGATCATCCCCGACTCCTTTAGTTGAGAATCGTTCGCAGATTGCGTGGGGAGAATGGGCATGGCAAGGCCGAATGTCGGTGGCGACCTGACAGGAGCATCACCCATGCGTGAAGACGGCAAGCTGGACTATCTCGAACTGCCGGGCGGCGAACTGCCCGCCACCAAGGCCTTCTACAGCCAGGCCTTCGGCTGGAAATTCGTGGACTACGGGCCGGAGTACGCGGCTTTCGACGAGGGACTGGACGGCGGTTTCGACGCCCAGGCGGGTGGCGTGCGCACGCCCCTGCCCGTGCTGTTCGCCCACGATCTGGAAGCCATGGCGGCGAAGGTCGAGGCGGCGGGCGGGACCCTCGTCAAGCCGATCTTCGCCTTCCCCGGCGGGCGGCGGTTCCATTTCCGCGACCCGGCGGGCAACGAGCTGGCGGTGTGGTCGGAGACCTGATCCCGCGCGGCAAGAGCTGCGGCGACTGCGGCCTGTGCTGCAAGCTGATGGGGGTGACGGCGCTGGAAAAGCCCGCGGGCAAATGGTGCCGTCACTTCAGCAGGGCCGGCGGCTGCGCCGTCTATGAGACGCGGCCCGGGGACTGCCGGGTGTTCAACTGCCTTTGGCTGCTGACGGAGGCGCTGGACGAGCGCTGGAAGCCGACCACGGCCGGCTTCGTGCTGCACAGCGAAAAGGGCGGAGCGCGGCTGATCGTCGAGTCCGATCCGGCCCGGCCGCACGACTGGCGGCGCGAACCCTACCAGTCGACGCTGCGGCGCTGGGCGGCGGCGCCGGAAATGGAGGTGCTGGTGTTCGCGGGCCGGCGCGGCGTGCGGCTCGGCGCCGTGGACGCGGACGTGCGGCGGACGGTTGCCGGAGCCGGGTGAACCTGAGGCTCAGGTCTTCCGTACGGGCTGACGGATCACGGTCCTGAGCTTCTCCGCCGGGGTCTTTCGGGGATCGCTGAGATAGACCTCGTGGTGCCGCCCCGCGAAGCCGTACCCGCCCTCGGGCATGATCTCATTGTGCAGTCTGGCGAGCAGCGGTCCTTCGTCATCGTAGCGCCCCACGTGCAACGCCTGAAGGCATAGCCCCTCGTCCAGGGTCTCGAGGCGGAGGGTGGCGGAAAGCTGGCCCAGCTTGCGCTGACTCCGGGCTCTGGCCTCCTGGAAAGTCGCCTCGTCAACGTAGTCGGGGACCATGATCATCATCGTCCAGGCCCACTCGTCCTTCCGCCTCGCGGTGAAGCTTTCGGGATCCGGGGCCGACCACAGCCCCTCAAGCGGCGACACCACAAAGTCGCGCCCCCCGGCCTTGCACATGAACTTGATGGCGTAGGCCGTCGAATACAGGCTCTCGACGGCGAGTTTGTATTCCGGAACGGCGTTCGGATCGCCATGCCCGTCCGCCATGAGGCAGACGACCGGGGGCGCCTCGATCAGCACGAATCGATCGAGCGGAGCGCTGAACAGCGCCTTCCTGGCCTTCTTCAGGTCGAGCTTTTCCATCTGCGCTCCTTGCGCCGTCCTATCCGGTCGACTCCAACCCGGCGACTTCTCGTCGTCGGATCAGCAGGAGAATGGGCCAACCCCAACCGCGCCCCCTCCCCCGGAACTCAGTCCCGGGCCGCCGCGACCGCAGGAACCTTGACGAACGGAACCTCCAGGCTGGTGCGCGTCGCCGCGCGCCACACCCATTCGAGCGGACCATAGTGGAAATGGCGAAACCAGACGTGGGCGACGATGGTCTGGATGGCGAAGGCCGCGATCCCGATGGTCAGCGACCGGGCGGCGTCGAGATCGTCGTACAAGCCGAGGCCAAAGCCGTAGTAGATCGGTACGAACACAATCGATTGGCCGACATACAGCGTCAGGGTCATCCGGCCCGGCGCGGCGAACACCCGCAGCAGGGGTCGGGCGGCGGTTTCATACAGCTCGACGAACAGCAGCAACTGCACGGTGGCGATCGCGAGGCCGGTCCAGTTGTCGAGCAGGGACCGAAGGTTCTGACGCACGGGGCCGTCGGCCACCGCCGCGTCGAGCAGGCCATAGGCCTGGAAATAGAGGATCGGCGCGACCACCAGCGAGACCAGGAGCAACAGCCGTCGCGCTTTCCTGAACCGCCCGGGCTCGGCGAAGAAGCCGATGCGGCCGAGAACGAGGCCGACCATGAACAGCCCGAGCATCTGCACGACGCGCCCGGCCTCGATGAAGTACGACCATTTGGCGACGAAGCCTTCGGTCGCGCCGGCGCGCACCGCCTCCAGAAGCGCCCCGTTGGCGAGCACCAGCAGGCTCTGGTCTGCGAAGTAGAGCGGGGGCGTCAGGCCCCAGCTGAATCCTTGGGAGGCCGCCCAGGCGCGCAGGAGGAGCGGAAGCTGGAGGAAGCAGACGCCGGCCAATACTAGAAGGGTGCGGTTGCTCCTGATCCGGTCGAGAAGCAGCATCGCGAAGCCGAGCACGGCGATCACCTGCAGGATGTCTCCGCGGTAGACGAGGCCGTGCAGCAGTCCGATCCCGAGCAGGATCGTCAACCGCCAGGCAAAGCGCCCGCGGTAATCCTGCCCCCTGCGGGCGGCGCCCTGCATGATCAGGAAGAAGCTGACGCCGAAGCACAGCGACATCAGGGCGTAGGATTTTCCGGAGAACAGACCGGCCGACCAGGTGAAGACGGCGCCGTAGTCGTTCTTCAACCAGAACAGCTCGTACAGCTCGACCGAGTGGAACAGGAAAAGTCCCATCAGCGCAAAGCCGCGAAGCGAATCCAGCAGATCAAGACGCGCCGCGGCGGTCGCGGTTACATCCGCTTCCTTCAAGTTCCCCTCCTGTTGCCGGAAGCCGAAAAAATCATTCGGGCAGGCGGTTTCGAACGAGCGCAGACGCCACGGGTCGCGGATGTTTTTCGGCGAGTTCAGCGAGGGCTCCGAAGGCGTCCATACGGCCAAGCTATCCCGAGCGCCAGTGCCCTGAAGGGCGACTGCTAGCAACAGCGCCGCAAAAAATGTTAGCGCTACCGGCAGGGAGAGACACATGAGCCTGTTCGACATCACGCGACGATTCGCCCTTGCGGGCGCGGCCGGTTTGACGCTGCTGCCGACGGCGGCGAACGCGGGGCAAACGGGGAAGGCCGTCCGTCGGCTGTGGTACCGCCAGCCCGCGGCGATCTGGGACGAGGCCCTGCCGATCGGCAACGGCCGCATGGGCGCCATGGTGTTCGGGGGCGTAGCCCAGGAACGGCTGCAGCTGAACGAGGACACCCTGTGGGCCGGCGGCCCCTACACGCCCGACAATCCCGAGGCGCTCGCCGCCCTGCCCGAGGTCCGGCGCCTGCTGAATGAGGGCCGGTTCACCGAGGCCACGGAACTGGCCAGCGCGAAGGTGATGGCCCGCCCGCTGCGGCAGATGTCGTACGGCACGTTCGGCGATGTACTGGTGACCTTTCCCGGCGCGGTCGTTCCGACCCGCTACGAGCGCGAACTGACCCTGGAGGACGCGATCTGCGCGAGCGGGTTCAGCGCGGGGGGACGCGAAATCCGGCGGGAAGCCTTCGCCTCGGCCCCGGACCAGGTCGTGGTCCTGCGGCTGGAAGCCGAAGGCGGCGGGCTGGACTGCGATTTCGCCTGGCGCGCCCCCCGGTGGGTCCAGCACACCAGCCCCGCCTATCAGGGCCCGGCGACGCCGCCCATCGGGTCCCGCGAGATCGACTGGCTGGCCGTCGAGGACGCCGGCGACCTTCCGGAGGGCTTCCGGATCGCCGCCGACGGTCCGTCGGCCTGGCTGATCACCGGCGTCAACGTCGGCGGAGAGAACACGCCGGCGGCCCTGACCTTCGCGCTCCGGGTCGAGGTTCTGTCCGATGGGGCGGTCGAGGCGACCGACGCCGCCCTGAGGCTGCGCGGCGCGCGGTCCGCCACCGTGCTGATCAGCATGGCCACGAGCTACCGCCGCTTCGACGACGTCTCCGGCGATCCGGTCGCCCTGGTCCGCGCCACCGGCCGCGCCGCCGCGGGCAGGCCGTACGCCGAGCTTCGCCGCCGTCACGTCGCCGACTATCGGGCCCTGTTCGAACCGGTGTCGCTGGACCTCGGCGGCTCGGCCGCCGCCGCCCGGCCGACCGACCAGCGCATCGCCGCGTCCGGGACCGGCGGGGACCCGGCGCTGGCCGCCCTCTATTTCGACTTCGCCCGCTATCTGCTGATCTCGTCCTCCCGGCCCGGCTCCCAGCCGGCCAACCTGCAGGGCATCTGGAACGAGGGCGTCGGCCCGCCGTGGGGCAGCAAATACACCATCAACATCAACACCGAGATGAACTACTGGCCCGCAGATCCGGCCGGACTGGGGGTCTGCGTCGAGCCGTTGCTGAGGATGGTCGAGGAGCTGTCGATCACCGGCGCGCGCACCGCCCGGACCATGTACGGCGCCCGCGGCTGGGTCACGCATCACAATACCGACCTGTGGCGCGCGGCCGCCCCGATCGACGGCCCGATGTGGGGCCTGTGGCCGTGCGGCGGCGCCTGGCTGTGCAACACCCTGTGGGACCACTGGGATTACGGGCGCGACCCGGCGGTGCTGGAGCGGCTGTATCCGCTGATGAAGGGCGCCAGCCTGTTCTTCCTCGATACGCTGGTCGAGGATCCGGGCGGGCGCGGTCTGGTCACCTCGCCGTCGCTTTCACCCGAGAACCATCATCCGTTCGGATCGTCGCTGTGCGTCGGCCCGGCCATGGACCGCCAGATCGTCCGGGATCTGTTCGAGCGCACCGGCCAGGCCGCCGCCATCCTCGGCCGCGACGCGGACTTCGCCGCCAGCCTCGACGCCGCCAGCGCCCGCATCGCGCCGGACCGGATCGGCAAGAGCGGCCAGTTGCAGGAGTGGCTGGAGGACTGGGACGACGCCGCGCCCGATCAGAACCATCGCCACGTCTCGCACCTGTACGGCGTCTATCCGGGCAGCCAGATCAACGTACGCGACACGCCCGACCTGATTCAGGCGGCCAGGGTCAGTCTGGACAAACGCGGCGACTACGCCACCGGCTGGGGCACGGCCTGGCGCCTGTGCCTGTGGGCGCGGATGGGCGACGGCGAGCGCGCCCATGCCGTGCTGAAAGGGCTGACCGGTCCGCAACGCACCTATCCGAACATGTTCGACGCCCATCCGCCGTTCCAGATCGACGGCAATTTCGGCGGCGCGGCGGGCATCATGGAGATGCTGGTCCAGTCCTGGGGCGGCGAGGTTCACCTGCTCCCGGCGCTTCCCCGCGCCTGGCCGACCGGCGCGCTGAAGGGCGTGCGCGTGCGCGGCGGGGTCGCCGTGGACATGGACTGGGAGGACGGCCGCCTCGCCCGCCTCTTGCTGAAGGGACCGCCCGAAACCGGGGTGAGGCTGCGTTACGGCGCCGTCGTCCGCACCGTCACGCTCGACCACCGCGGCGCGGCGCCCGTCATCGGCCCGGATCTGTTCGGACGCTGAAGGGCGTCCCTCAGGGCGCGATCTGACGCACGTCCACCGACTGGGCGATGCGTTCCGCCAGGGCGCGGTCGGGGCCCTCGAGGCTCATGGTCCAGACGTGGATTTCGCGCGGAGTGGCGTCGGGCCGCTGGAACAGGTGTTCGCGGGCGTGGCGGACGCCGTCCTCGGTCGAGACCACGGAGGCGCGTCCGGCCGCCTCGCGCACCTCGCCGCTGTAGATCGGAAACTGCGAGGCGGGGCCGGCGTAGATCATGGCGAACGAACGGTCGCCCCGCCGGATCGTATAGATGCGGAAGTCCGGACCGGGTCGGCCGGTGACGATCTCGAAGCCGGCCGGCAGGTCGACCGTGAACGGCAGCGCGGCGCGGGCGGCGGCGTCGAGCGTGGTGACGGCCGGGGCGGGCGGAGGCTCGGGGGTCGGCGCGGGCGCCGCGGGCGTCGGGGCGGCCGGGCGCGAGGGCGGCG
>NZ_DASPMQ010000026.1:0-4117 GCF_035626975.1 Brevundimonas sp. | reverse complement strand
GCGCCGTCGCCCGCGCCGGCCCAGGCCGAGCCGGCCGGCGAGCGGCCCTACCAGCCGGCCGCCGCGTCTCCCCCGGCCCCGGAACGGCCGCGCCAGTCGGTGCAGTAATTTTCTCAGCTTTCGTCATCCCGGGGCAAGCGGCGCAGCCGCGCAGACCCCGGGACAAGGCGGCGCGCGTGAGCGCGAAGCTGTCGGGAACGCTTCTGCTAAAACAGCCTGCCTGAACAGGTCGCCTTCGGCGTCGCCCTGTCCCGGGGTTCGCTTCGCGCCCCCGGGATGACGAAAGAAGGAAGGACGCCGCGCCTATTCGATATCCTCGTTGAGCAGGCCTACCTGGGTGAAGCCGTTGGCGTACAGGCCGTTCATGACGGTCATGAACCGGTCGTAGGACACCTCGGGCTCGGCCCGGACAAAGATCCGCTGGTTCCGGCAGTCGCCGCCGCCGAGAGCCGCGCAGACGTCGGCGGGCAGGGCGGCCAGCGAGGTCTGGCGGTCGGCGACGAACAGCGAGTCCGACTCCTGCACGGTGATGTAGACCGGCTCCTTCTGCGGCGTCTGCGGCGTCTGCGGCTCCTGCGGCGGGGGCAGGTCCAGCTTCATCGACACCGTGGCCATCGGCGCGGCGACCATGAAGATGATCAGCAACACCAGCATGATGTCGACGAACGGCGTGACGTTGATCTCGGCGTTGTGCCGCACGGCGTCGCCGGCCTGACCCGCGGCGCCCGAAAGTCTGGTTCCCATTGTCGTCCTCCCTGTCGCCCGGGGCGAGGTCGCGCCGGCGCCCGCTGATGTCGAGCTTGCCCCGCGACATTTGTGCGGCTCCGGGAAGGCCGGATCGCGGCCATGAAAAAAGGCCGCGTCCCGAAGGACGCGGCCCTTGATCGGTCGAACGGGGACGACCCCTATTCGATGTCTTCGTTGAGCAGGCCGACCTTGAAGAAGCCCTTCGACTGCAGCTCGTTCATGACTTCCATGAACTGGTTGTAGGTGACTTCCGCATCGGCGCGGACGAACACGCGCTCGTCCTTGCAGGCCGGATCGCCGCCGCCGAGCGCGGCGCAGACGTCGGTGGCGAGGGTCGGGATCGTGGTTTGCGTGGTGGCGATGTAGATCGAGCCGGATTCCTGGATGGTGATGTAGACCGGTTCCTTCGGCGGCGTGCCCGGGGGCGGCGGCACCGCCGGCGGCAGGTCGAGGCGGATCGACACGGTGGCCATGGGCGCCGCGACCATGAAGATGATCAGCAGCACCAGCATGATGTCGACGAACGGCGTGACGTTGATGTCGGCGTTCTGCTCAATGGTGTGGGCCTTGCCGCCACCGGGTCCGGAAAGTTTTGCGGCCATCCGCTGGTTCTCCATCAGGCCCGGCGCGACAGGCGGCGAGCGACGCTGAAAGCTTCGGACCGTCTCTTGGCGTCCCCGGCCCGGCTTGTAAAGCGGGTTCAGGGCGAAGAGGGTTCCATCGAGGGTTCCGCCTTCACTTTACGCCTCGGAGGCGAGTCGTTTCAGCCCCAATTAGCGTCCTTGCGCGAGCTTCAGGAACCGGTCCTTCAGCGCGCTATCGGACTTGAAGTCGCCAGTGAAGCGGGTGGTGATGGTCGAAACGTGGCGGTGGTGCACGCCGCGCGTGGTCATGCACTGGTGCTCGGCGTCGATCAGCACGGCGACGCCGGCGGGCTGCAGATGTGATTCGATGGCGTCGGCGATCAGCTGGGTCAGGGTTTCCTGGGTCTGCAGGCGGCGCGAGAAGATTTCGACCACCCGCGCCAGCTTGGAGATGCCGACGACCTTCTCGTTCGGGATGTAGGCGACATAGGCCTTGCCCAGGAACGGAGCCATATGGTGCTCGCAGTGGCTCTCGACCTCGATGTCGCGCAGCAGGACCATGTCGTCATAGCCCTGGACGTCCTCGAAGGTGCGCGACAGCTCCTTCTCGACATCGGCGTCATAGCCGTCGAACCATTCGCCATAGGCGTCGACCACCCGCTTGGGCGTGTCGATCAGGCCGGGGCGGTCCGGATCGTCGCCGGCCCAGGCCAGCAGGGTCCGCACGGCCTTCAGGGCCTCCTCCCGCGACGGGCGGCGGGATTCGTCGTTGTCGCCGATCAGGACGGGCTTGACGGGGGTGACGCTCATTCTCGATCTCTGAAGCGACGAAGTAGCGCCGGGGCGAAGGCCACCGGAAGGACGCGCGCCGCTCTCCCTTTATTCTCGACCGGCATACTGTCGAGTATGCGGCAAGCGGGCTATATGGGCGATCCCTTCCGTATCGCAAGAAAACTCAAGGCGCCTGCTGCCCTATGCCGCTGACCATTCACGACACCCTGCACCGCGAAAAGCGCGTGTTCGAGCCGCGCGATCCGGGCCGGGTGACCCTCTATGTCTGCGGCCCCACGGTCTATGACTACGCCCATATCGGCAATGCGAGGCCGCCGGTGGTGTTCGACGTGCTGGTGCGGCTGCTGCGCCGGACGTACGGGCCCGACGCCGTGGTCTACGCCCGCAACGTCACCGACGTGGACGACAAGATCAACGCGAAGGCGGCGAAGGAAGGCACGCCGATCGGCGAGGTCACGTCGCGTTACGAGGCCGCCTATCTGGAGGACATGGCCCGGCTGAACGTCTCGCCGCCGGACCTCGCCCCCCATGTCACCGACCATATGGACGCCATCGTCGCCCAGATCGGCGCGATCATGGACCAGGGCTGCGCCTACGCCGCCGAGGGCCATGTCCTGTTCGACGTCTCGTCCTACGAGGCCTACGGCCGCCTGTCGGGCCGCAACCTCGACGACATGATCGCCGGCGCCCGGGTCGAGGTCGCGCCCTACAAGAAGAACCCCCACGACTTCGTGCTGTGGAAGCCCTCGAAAGAGGGCGAGCCGTCATGGCCGTCGCCGTGGGGCGAGGGCCGTCCCGGCTGGCATATCGAGTGCTCGGCCATGATCGAACAGGCGCTGGGCCTGCCGATCGACATCCACGGCGGCGGCATCGATCTGGTGTTCCCGCACCATGAGAACGAGATCGCCCAGGGCGTCTGCGCCCACGGTCACGCCCATCACCCCGCGGCCCATGCCGAATACAGCCGCTACTGGATGCACAACGGCTTCCTGACCGTGGACGCCGAGAAGATGTCCAAGTCGATCGGCAACGTCCTGCTGCTGCACGACCTAGTCCAGGCGACACCGGGCGAGGTGGTGCGCTGGGCCTTGCTGAGCGCCCACTATCGCCAGCCGCTGGACTGGAACCAGTCGCTGCTCGACCAGAGCCGCAAGGCGCTGGACCGCCTGTACGGCGCCCTGCACCGCGCCGCCGCGGTCGAGGCCAACGGCGACGAGCCGCCGGAGGACTTCCTCAAGGCCATCGAGGACGACATCAACACCCCGGGAGCCATGGCGACCCTGTTCGCCCTGTCCAGCGAGATCGAGCGGGCCATGACGGCCGGCGATCACGGCGTGGTCGCCCGCGCCAAGGGCGAAATGATCGCGGCCGCCGCCATTCTCGGCGTGCTTCAGGCCGACCCGGCCGCCTGGCTGGAAGGCGAGGTGTCCGACGCCCTCCGCACCGAGGTCGAGGCCCTGCTGGAACAGCGCGCCGCCGCCCGCGCGGCGAAGGACTGGCCCGAGGCCGACCGCATCCGCGACCGTCTCAACGCGCTCCACGTCGTGGTCATGGACGGCCCCCAGGGCGCCACCTGGCGGGTCAAGGGGTAAGGCCTCTTGTCTCCTCCGTGTCGCAAAGCGATGGGGACCGCGCGAAGCGCGGTGGAGGGGGCGCCGCCCTGAAGCGATGAGCGAAGAACCGGCCGACGCCCTCGCCGCCCTGAAGTGATGAGCGAACAACGGGTCGCCGCCCGCGCCGCCCCCTCCGTCCGGCCCGCTGATCGCGGCCCGGCCACCTCCCCACGGGGTGGGGAGGTGAAACCCCAGCCTCACCTCCCCATTGCAGATGGGGAGGGGGACCGCGCGAAGCGTGGTGGAGGGGGCGGCGCCGGCGTCATGACGCTGTGCTGACAATCCGCGAATCTATAGTCGGGTTCAGCGGACAAATAGCGCCCGCAATCAACGACATCACCTGTTGCCAAACCCCGTCTCCTGCGCACAGCGGGGGCCCTC
>NZ_DASPMQ010000025.1:0-14409 GCF_035626975.1 Brevundimonas sp. | reverse complement strand
GGCGGACCTCGACGACGACGCCTTCGTGCCGCCGGCCCTCGCCGACGGCGAGCCGCTGGTCCTGCCCGGCGTCGCGGCGATCAAGCTCGCCGACGAGCCGCTGGTGCTGCCGGGGACCGGGGACACGCCGCTGTTCCTCGCTCTCGAGGCCCGCCTCGCCCCCGCCGGCGGCTGGATGGCGTTCATCGACGACCAGGGCCGGCTGCTGGCCGATCCGGGACGGCACGGGGACGACTGGATGGTGTGATCGGCGGCGGCGCGGCTCCGGCGCTCTGGCCCGGTGGGTCAAATCGCTCGCCAGCGACGAGGCCTTGTTCGATAGGTGGGAGTCGCCGAGGTCTGGCGGCGTTCAAAGCACTCCAAGGTGGCGGCGCTCTTGGCCAAGCGCGGCGATCCGGAATGCCTGGCGCAATGCTTCCAGAGCTGGTCGCCCAAGACACCGAGGGCTGGATCGTCAGTCGCGCCGTGCTGAGAGCCGCGACGGTGACCGAGCGCGTCTGGGAAGCGGTGTTTGCCCGACTGCCGGCAACCTATGCCTATCTCTGTGCCAAGACGGGTAGGTCCTGTTCCGACGAGGAAGCACTGGCGCTCGTCAATGAATCCGAGGGCGGTTTCATGGGCGACCGGGGCTTAGCAATCTGGGCGGTAGGCCAGATGGGAAAGCTGCAGGTCCTGGATCAACTGCGAGCTGAGCTCGAAGACGCATCGTCGCCCAGACGGTTCTGAAGACTAGAGATGAAGGGACGGGGCCTTGCAGTCGGCCCGCGGTCCGTGATGATCGAACCTTTGAACACGCTCGCCTTCTCCTTATTCGAGAACCGAGGCGTCTACGCGCGCTGGAACTGGCCGGTGATCGTCACCCGGCCGGTGAAATACTCCGCCGGACCCTCGACGGTCTTCAGGTCGGCCTTGCGGGTGATCTCCATACGAGGGGCGCCCTCCTGAGCGTGGGCGGGGTGGACGACGAAGCCCACGGCGGCGGCTGCGATAGCGAAGCGGCGGCTCATGACGACAACGCCTCGCGGAAGAATTGGGTCAGGCGATCGAACGGGATGACGTCGAGTCGGTCATAGAGATCCACGTGGCGGGCGCCCGGAACGATGATCAGCTCCTTCGGCTCCGCCGCCGCCGCGTAGGCGTTTTCGCTGAAGTAGCGCGAGTGGGCGTTCTCGCCGTGGATCAGCAGCAGGGGCCGCGGCGAGATCTCCTTGATGTAGGTCAGCAGCGGCATGTTCATGAACGACAGCGGTGTCGTCTGGGACCAGGCATTGCCCGAGTTCACTGCGCGAGGATGGTAGCCGCGCGGCGTCATGTAATAGTCCGCATAGTCGATCTGGAACTGAGCCTCACCGCCCCTCAACACATTGTACGGCGGCTGGTAGGCGGGAGCGCCGGCGGCTGCGTCTTCCCACCGCTGGCGGCCGAGTTGCTCCAGGGTCTGGGTGCGCTGCTCGAGCGTGACGGTGTCGTTGTAGCCGCGCGACATTACCCGGGTCATGTCATACATGGTGCTGGCGACGACGGCCTTCACCCGCTTGTCCACGGCGGCGGCATTCAGGGCCATTCCGCCCCAGCCGCAGATGCCGATCATGCCGATGCGTTCGCGATCGACGGCCGGATGCAGACCCAGGAAATCGACGGCCGCGCTGAAGTCCTCGGTGTTGATGTCCGGCGAGGCGATGTTGCGCGGCTCCCCGCCGCTCTCCCCAGTGTAGGACGGATCGAACGCCAGGGTCGCGAAGCCACGCTCGGCCATGGTGTTGGCGTATAGACCGGAAGACTGTTCCTTCACGGCGCCAAAAGGACCGCCAACGACAAGTCCTGCGAGGCGCACTCCGGTGCGGTTTCGCGGAAGGTAGAGATCGCCCGCGAGCTCGATGCCGTAGCGGTTGCGGAAGCGCACCGGCGTCCGCACGACCTCGGGGGACAGGGAGAAGGTGTAGCCGTCGTCTCGGGTCGGCATGATCAGGCTCCGGTCGGATTTCGGGTGGGTGGTCGCCAGGAGAGGCGAAGGCAGAAGGGCGGTCGCGAGCCCGGCGCCGAGAAGGGTCCGGCGCGAGGCGATGAGGGATGATCCGTCAGTCATGGCGGTCCTTTCGTCAGGCTGAGGTTGCGGGTTTGAGGAGGCGACGGCCGTCGCCGATCAGCATGAGCGCGGCTCCGGCCAGAACGACGCTGCCGATGAAGGTGGCCTGGACGGAAAGACCATCCAGAAGCCAGCCGCCAACGACGGCGCCTAGCAGGATCGAGGTCTGGACGGCCGCGACCATCAGGCTGCCGGCGGTCTCCGGCGCATCGTCGGCGTTCCGCGACATCCAGGTCATAAAGATCACCGACATGGCGGTGTTCATCGCGCCCCAGAGCGCCAGGAGCAGACCGACCGCGACCACGGATCCCCCGAGGAACAGAAGTCCCACGGTGCAGCCGCCCATGAGCAATGACGGCAGCTTCAGGAAAGGCGCGATATCGCCTTTGAGGTAACGGCCGGACGCCCAGGTGCCGACGAAGCCGGCGCAACCCAGAACCAGCAGCAGGACCGAGAGCATGGTCACGTCCACGTCCGTCACCCGTTCGAGGAACGGGCGCAGGTAGGTGAACATCGTGAACGCCGAGCCCCAGGACAGCATCGAGGCGATGAGCCCAGTCAGGAAATGGGGGCGCCTCAGCAGGCCGAACATGGCGCGGAAGTCCTGCCGCTGGCGCGCGGGCAGGGAGGGCAGGGCGACAACATGCCAGACCAGGTTGGCGGCCACGATAGGGGTCAGAGCCCAGAACACCTCGCGCCAGGCGAACAGGCCGCCGAGATAGCTGCCGATCGGCGCGGCGAACGCGGCCGCGATGGCTTGTCCGCCGTACATCAGGGCCAAGGCTTTGGGTACATCGCCTTCCGGGACCAGGCGCATGATGACGGCCGTGGCCAGCGCCCAGAAGCCGCCGATGCAGACGCCGAGCAGCGCCCGGCCGATCATCAGCACTGCAAAACTGGGAGCCGCGGCCACCAGCACCAGGGAGACCAGCATCAGGGCGGTCATTCCGACCAGCACCCATTTTCGGTTCAGCGTGCCGGCGACCGTCGTGACCAACATGCTCGCCACGACCGCGAACAGGCCGCTGATAGAAATCGCCTGGCCGGTCTGGCCTTCCGTCGCGCGCAGGCCCTCGGCCATCGGCGTGAGCAGGCTGACCGGCATGAACTCGGAGGCGATCAGCATCGCCACACACAGGGCCATCGACAGGACGGCGCCCCAGGCGGCGGGATTGGCGGCCGCTTCAGGGGCGGCGGCGTCCGTCATGGTCGCTTCGTTCGGAGCAGGGGGTTTCATGCCGGGAAGGTAGCGGCAGCGATCGGAAACGATTAGCCGTCCCAATCGGCATGAACTAATCGATCAGATCGAACAATCTTGCCGCGGGCGCGACGGAGAGAACAGCTTGGAACGGACCGACTTCAACCAACTCGCCTGGTTCCAGGCGGTCGCCGAGGAACGCAGCTTCACCAAGGCGGCGGCAAGGCTTGGCGTGGCGCAGTCGACCCTCAGCCATGCCATCAAGCAGTTGGAGACCCGGATGGGGATCCGCCTTCTGACGCGCACCACCCGAAACGTCGCAACGACCGCGGCGGGGGAGCGGCTGCTGCGAACCATCGCGCCCCGCATGGGCGAGATCGAGCACGAGATCGCGGCCCTGACGGCGCTCCGGGACAAGCCGTCGGGCTCGATCCGGCTGACCCTGTCGGACCATGCACTGGAGACTGTGGTGTGGCCGAAGCTGAAACCGATGTTGCGCAACTATCCGGACATCAGCGTCGAGCTGCTTCTCGACAGCACGTTCCGGAACATCGTTGAGCAGGGCTACGACGCAGGCGTCCGGCTGGGCGAAAGCGTCGAGAAGGACATGATCGCGATCCGGATCGGTCCGGACTGGCGCCTTGTGGCCGTGGCGTCGCCCGACTACCTGGCCGATCGGGGCCGGCCCGAGCATCCCCGGGACCTGGTCCGGCACCGCTGCATCAACATGCGCCACGAAACGTCCGGAGCGCTCTACGCCTGGGAGTTCGAGAAGGACGATCAGGCGCTGAGGGTCCGCGTGGACGGACAGCTAAGCTTCAATAACTCCTACGCGATGATCGACGCGGCGGTCAGCGGCTTCGGCATCGCTTATGTGCCCGAGAGCATTGTCCAGACGCAGCTGGCGTCAGGCGCGCTCGAGCAGGTTCTCGACGACTGGTCGCCGTCGTTCGACGGCTACTTCCTCTACTATCCCAGCCGCCGCCAGAACCTCCTGGCGTTCCAGATCCTCGTCGACGCCTTGCGGCACCGCGAGTGACGAAGGTCCGCGAACCGCGAGGCGGTGAATGTCCGCTGTTGGCGCAGTGCAGTCTTCTGAGACCAGCTTCTAGGAGGCGTTGGAGGTCCTCTCCGCCATCATGCGTTCCGCCTCCTTGAGGTCGATCTCCGTTCCCCACTCGACCGGCTTGAAAGGCCCATAGCCGACTCCGCGCTTTCCGCGCGCTGCAATCTCCAGAATCCGTTCTCCACTGTCGGCATCGTCGACGACCGCCACGTCGCGGTATTCCAGGCGCGCCGCCTCGTCGGGGCGCAATCCGGTTGGCCATGAAGAGCACGTAGTCGTGCAGGTGCTCGGAGGCCTTTCTTCGATGGTTCTTGGGGTCGTTCGCGCGAGCGCGTGTCGCCGTGTAGAGCTTCTTGTACTCCTCGGGCGAAAACCACGCGCGATGGCTGATCTTGCCGGAGGTGTTGTACGGCGGCGTTAGGTCCGGCAAATGCGCCAGCCACCCATGGCGGATCGCGGTCTTCAGCACCTGGCGCAGTGTGACCAGCTCATGATGAAGGGTCGTCCGGGCCGGCGGTCGGGCGCTCTGGCGACGATGGATGCGGTACTCCTGAACGAGACCGGGCGTGATCTCGGACAGACCGTGTGAGCCAAAAAAACGGGTTCAGATGCAGTCTGATCCTGTCCCTGTGGCCGCGCAGGTAGGCGGGACTGCGCTCGCCGTCCGTGATGATCTCATACTCGCGCTCAAAGGCCGCTGCGGCGGTCTTGAATGTCTTTTCGGCCTTCACCTCACCGCGACGGTGCTTGCCATGGAGCTCCAGATACCAGTCTTGGGCGAAGTCCTTCGCGCGCGCGAGGCTGTCGGTCTTCGTCGAGACCCGATGATTCTAGCCCCCGAGGTAGGTCGAGCATTGCCACAGGCCGCTGTTCTCGCGGCGGTACACATGGAGCTTGCCGCCCATCAACGTGTGTTTGGCCGTCAAGGAACTCATGATCGCCATCCGTCAGGCGTGGGCGTCCCAATGTGTAAGGTGTGTGTAAGCCGATATCAAGAGTCGCCGAAACGGCTAACTGCTTGAAAGAATGGCGCGCCCGGAACGATTCGAACGTCCGACCCTCAGATTCGTAGTCTGATGCTCTATCCAGCTGAGCTACGGGCGCGCTTGGCCGCGAACGGCGAGGGCGGGTATCTAGCGGACGAGGGGACGGGGGGCAAGACCGCCGGGCGGCTTTTGTGCGACGATCTCAGGGAGCGGCGCGCAGGTCGTCCGGGATCGGGGTTTCGGGCGTTGCGCCGGCCCAGACGACCGAGGTGACCCACAGGCGCTGGCCGTCGTCGAACAGGGTGATGGCGTTGACGCCGCGCTGGACCGGCTCGGCCGCATCGCGCGCGGTGCGGATCTCATAGGCCGACAGCAGCTGGATGATCGGGCCGAACCGGGTCATGCGGCGGCCGGTCTCGCGCTCGTAGAAGGCGTTGGCCTGGAAGTGCGGCGCATTACGCGTGACATAGTCGGCGGGCGAGACCAGGCGCATGCGCGCGGTTCCGTCCGGGGCGCGGCCGGCGCCGCCCATGACGGCGCCGGGCAGGAACAGGCCGTGGAAGCGGGCCCAGTCGCGGGCCTCGCCCGCCTCGCCGGAGATCACCTCGTAGAGGGCGGCGACGATGGCGTCGACCGAGGCCACGTCCCCGGGCCGGGCCAAGGCCTCGGGCGGGGAGGCGGGAGCCGCGGCGGCCGGAGCGGCGGCCGGCGCGGTCTGGGCGAGGGTCGGGCCGGCGGCGAGCGCGAGGGCGGCGGCGAGAAGAACGGGGCGCATGCGGGCTCCTGAATCGGGAGTCCGAGCTTGCCGCGACCGCAACGGATTGACCAGCCGGCGCCGATGGTCTCTTTCGCCCCGGCCTCCGGCGCCCCAGCTTGGGGGTCCCGCCCGCCCGCCGCTCCGAGAGACGCCGATGATCCTCGCCGCCCCGCCGTTTCGCTCGTGGATCGCCCTGGCCCTGTCGGCGGCGCTGGCGCTCGGCGGCTGCGCGGCCCCGGCGGTCGGGGACAGGGCGGCGCCCCGTCCCGTCGCCGAAGCGGCGCCGCCGGCGCGGGGCCCGTTCGTGGCGGCGGCCAATCCGCATGCCGTCGAGGCCGGTCTGAAGGTGCTGCGCCAGGGCGGGTCGGCGGTCGACGCGGCCGTGGCCGTGCAGGCCGTGCTGGGCCTGGTCGAGCCCCAGTCCTCGGGCCTCGGCGGCGGGGCCTTCATGATGGTCTACGACGCCGCGACCGGCGAGGTGACCAGCTATGACGGGCGCGAGACCGCCCCGGCGGCGGCGACGCCCGACCTGTTCCTCGAAAATGGACGGCCGCTGCCCTTCGGCGATGCGGTGCAGAGCGGCCGGTCGACGGGGACGCCGGGCGCGGTGGCCCTGCTGGCCATGGCCCAGACCGCGCACGGCCAGCTGGCCTGGCGCGACCTGTTCGGCGACGCCGAACGGCTGGCGCGCGAGGGCTTCGTGGTCAGCCCGCGGCTGGCCGGTTTCGTCGCGGCGACGCGCGGGCAGGCGCGGACGCGCTGGGCCGAGGCGTATTTCACCAAACCCGACGGGACCCGCTACGTCGCCGGCGACCTCCTCAGGAACCCCGCCTACGCCGACACCCTGGCCGAGATCGCGGCGGGCGGCGCCGACGCCTTCTACCGCGGCCGGATCGCGCGCGAGATCGTCGGGGCGGTGGCCGAGGCCCCGCGCCCGGGCGCCCTGACCGGGGCCGACCTCGCCGGCTACCAGCCGCTGGAGCGCGGCGCCCTGTGCCGGCCCTACCGGATCTATGTGGTCTGCGTGCCGCCGCCGCCGTCCAGCGGCGTGGCCGTGCTGCAGCTGCTGGCCATGGCCGAGCTGACGCCCGAAATCCTCGAGGGCCCCGACAGCGCCGACGCCTGGGCCGCCTTCGCCCAGCTGCAGCGGCTGATGTACGCCGACCGCGACCGCTACGTCGCCGATCCGGCCTTCACGGGCGTCCCGGTGCAGGGCCTGCTCGACCCGAACTATGTGGCGGCCCGCGCGGCCCAGGCCCCGACCCTGGTCGGCGCGGCCCAGCCGGGCGTCCCGCCGGGCGGCGTCTTCACCGGCCCCGACGCGACGCTGGAGCCGGCGGGCACCTCCCACTTCGTCATCGTCGACGCGACGGGCAACGCCGTCAGCATGACCACCACCGTCGAGAGCGTGTTCGGTTCGGGCCGGATGGCGGCCGGCTTCTTCCTCAACAATCAACTGACCGACTTCTCGTTCGAGCCGCGCCGGACGGACGGCGCGCCGGCCGCCAACGCCGTCGCCCCGGGCAAGCGGCCGCGGTCGTCGATGTCGCCGGTGATCATCCTCGACCGCCAGGGCCGCTTCGTGGGCGCGCTCGGCTCGCCGGGCGGCTCGTCGATCCTCGCCTACAACGCCAAGGCCCTGATCGCGGTGCTGGACTGGGGGATGTCGATGGACGACGCCTTCGCCCTGCCCAATCTGGTGGCCAGGGGCGACGGGTTCGGGGCGGACACCGACCGCTTTTCCGTCGATCTGCAAACCGCCCTGGCCGCGCGCGGCATCGAGCTGCGGCCCAACGCCAGCGAGAACTCCGGTCTGCACGGCGCGATCTGGCGGCGGGGCTCCGACGGCGCCTGGCGCTGGGACGGGGCGGCCGACGACCGCCGCGAGGGCGTGGCGCGGACGGAGTGATTACTCCGGCTTGATGGACAGCTGGAAGGCGATCAGCCCTTCGGACACATCGGTGTCGACGCCGTTGCCGGCGCGCAGGCCCTCGGCCTCGATCTCGCGGTAGACCACGCCGATCGAGCTGTGCACCGCGCCGCGGCGCAGGGCCACGCCCAGCGAGGCGTCGCCGAGGAAGGCGCCGGAGTCGTGGCTGACCCCCGAACGCGCATAGTCGCCGTCGCGGTTGCGGGCCCAGTTGTACCCCACCGCCCGGCCCGAGCCGGCGGCGTAGACGTACCAGCGCGCCCGCTGCCCGAAGGCGTCCTCGCCGTCGGGCACCAGCCGGTCGAGGTCACGCCCGATCCTCAGCGTCGCGCCGGCCTCGGTCACCTGGCCCCGGCTGCCGACGCCCACGCCGAGGTGCGGCGTCAGGGTGACGTCGAGGCCGTTCTCGGTCTGGCCCAGGCTTTCGGTCCAGCCGCGCGTGTAGGTCAGGTCGTAGTGTTCGGCGTCGTAGCTGGCCGGATCGAGCGGCCCCGGGGGGAGGGGCGAGCCGTCGGCGCGGCGAACGCGGCCCTCGGTGCGCAGGCGCAGACGGTCGCTGTACGCCTGGCCTTCGTACCAGATGTCGCGGTTCGAGGCGGCCCAGGTCGAGGAGACGTCCCGGGCCGGGTTGTAGCCGGCCCAGCTGTCGCCCGCGAAGGCGCGGTCGCCGGCGTCGAACCGCGCATCGCGGTCGAGACGGGTGAGCAGGTCCGAGACGGTGGTGGGGCGTTCGCGCTCGACCCGCCAGGGATCGGCGATCGCGTCTTGCGGGCCGGGCGATCCCATAGCGAAGCTCGGGGCCAAACAGGCCGCCAACGCCATCACTCCCGCACCATACGCCATCAGACGCATCAACGGTCCCCTCACAGTCCGTTAACGTGCCTGACCCTGCACGATCAAAGCCGGAACGCCAACTGACATTTTCCTGACCGTCGAACGTCCCCCGTGTGGCGCAGTTCCGTCTCAGACCCAGGCGCGGAAATGCTTGGACAGCTTCAGGCCCTGGCTCTGGTAGTGGCTGCCGCCCTCGCCGTAGAGCCGGGACGGCCGCTCGGTCAGCGGCTCATAGACCAGCCGGGCGACGATCTGCCCGTGCTCGAGCAGGAAGGGCGTGTCGTGGGTGCGCACCTCCAGCACGCCCTTCGAGCCGGCTCCATGGGCCTCGTCGGTGCCGAAGCCGGGATCGAAGAAGCCGGCGTAATGGACCCGGAACTCGCCGACCGACGGATCGATCGGGGTCATCTCGGCGGCCTGCATGACCGGGATCTCCACCGCCTCGCGCGACGCCAGGATGTAGAACTCACCCGGATCGAGCAGCAGCTCGCCGCGCCGTACGCTCAGCGGCTCCCAGAAGTCGCGCGGATCGTGGCCGTCGATCCGGTCCAGATCGACCACGCCCGCGTGCCGCCGCCCGCGGAAGCCGACGATGGTCCCGTCCTCCCCCTCCAGATCGACGCCGACGCTGCGGGTCTCCAGCTTCGGCGGCTCGCCGGCCTTGAGCCGCAGCTGGTTCAGCCGCGTCCCCGGCCGCACCAGGATGGAGAAGGTCTGCGGCGCGATCTCCAGATACAGCGGCCCGTCATAGCCCTCGTCCACGTCGTCGAAACTGGCCCCGCGGTCCGTCAGCAGCCGCACGAACACATCGACCCGGCCGGTCGAGCTCTTCGGATTGGCCCGCGCGATCAGCCCCCTGGGCAGGGTCAGCCGCTCCTGCAGCCGGGCGATGTAGACGCAGCCCTTCTCCATCACATAGCCGGCCGACAGGTCGATGGTGTGCATGGCCACGTCGGCGATGCGGCCCTCGACCCTGCGCTGGCCGGGCAGGAAGGAGGCGCGCACCCGCCAGGCCTGGTCCGACAGCCGCAGGTCGAGGCTGGCGGGTTGCACCTGATCCGCGTCGAACGGCGTGTCCGAGACGATCGCGCCGCCGGCGATCAGGGCCTCGATGGACTGCGACGGCAGGATGCCGGGAAGGGAGGTCGAAAAGCTCTGCATCGCTTCCGATTACACGATTCCGCGCCCCGTCTCTTCCAAAGTGTCTCCCTCCCGCCGCCTCCTGCGCCGTCGCGCTTGACCTGAGCGCCGCGAGGGCGACCATGGGGGGATGCACGACACGCCCGCCTACGAAGCCGAGACCGAAGGCGTCCTGGTCCGCGTCCGCCCCAGCTATCTGGCCGGCCAGTCGGACCCCGACGGCGGCCGCTGGGTCTGGGCCTATCAGGTCGAGATCGTCAATCTGACCGCCGTGCCCCTGCAGCTGATGGCGCGGCGCTGGGTCATCACCGACGGCCAGGGCCGGGTCGAGGAGGTGCGCGGGGCGGGCGTGATCGGCGAACAGCCGGTGATCAAGCCGGGCGACAGCTACACCTACGCCTCGGGCTGCCCGCTCGGCACCCCGACCGGCTCGATGGTCGGCGGCTACTATATGACCGACGCCTCGGGCCGCTCGTTCGAGGCGGCGATCCCGGCCTTCAGTCTCGACGTGCCGGGCGAGCGGCGGGTGCTGAACTAGCTCGCCAGCCGCATCAAGGAACCAGCCCGGAGCGGCCTCAAGTAGTTCGAAGGGCGACAGGCCCGACAAAAAACCCCGCCCGGAGCGGCCTCAAGCAGCCCGAAGGGCGATAGGCCCGACAAAAACCCCGCCCGGAGCGGCCTCAAGTAGCCCGAAGGGCGATAGGCCCAACAAAAAACCCCGCCCGAAGGGCGGGGGGTGAGGGGCTGCGTCAACCCGGATAACCGCAGCCCCGCCCCAGACTCTCCGCCGCGAGCGGGTGCGGCGGGAGGCGGACGGCGGCCCCTCTAGGAGCCATTCGTGACAGCCGTGTGGCTGAAAACGATCAACGGCCGCTCGCGCTCAAGCAGCGAGCGGCCGCGTCGCGAGCGATAGGGCGCTCTCTAGATGTACCGGCGCAGGCTGCGCGCCAGTTCGGTGGCCCCGTCCTTGCCGCCCTTGCGGACCGCCGGCTGGTAGGCGACGCGGGCGTGCTCGACGCAGTAGACGCCTTCCGAGGCGCGCCGGCCGCAGAAGCTGAACTCGGTCGAGGACGGGTCGCCGATCGGCCATTTGCACATGTGGGCGCCCAGGGTCATGACCGTGGCGGTGCCGGGCAGGTCGGGCATCGGCGCGGGGACCTGCGTCGCCGTCGGGCGGGCCTGCACCGCCTCGATGCGGCGCGGAGCCGACGGGGCCTGGGTCGGCGGGGCGGCCGGCCGCGGACGCGACGGGCGGAAGGTGGCGCGGGCCGGCTGCGACGGGGCGGCCCGGCCCGACAGGCCCAGCCGGTGAACCTTGCCGATCACGGCGTTGCGGGTGACGCCGCCGCCCAGCTGTTTGGCGATCTGGCTCGCCGACTGGCCTTCCAGCCAGAGCTTCTTCAGCGCGCCGACGCGGTCTTCAGTCCAGCCTGCGGTCATAGCCACCCTCCGGGTCTCGGATTCAATATATGGGGTCTTGGCTACCCTCCCGGGGCCTCGACCTACCACTAATCGTAAACGAGGCCCTAACAGACGCAAGATGTGCGAATCAGTCCGTCCACAGAAACCAGATGTAGGGATGGTTAACGGAGGGATGAGGGAACAGGGATGAGGAGGAGGGGGCGGCTGCGAATGCCCGCCCGCCGAAAGCCCTCCGACATTGCTCACTCATCCCTCATCCCTCATCCCTCGCCACTTGCATCCCGCCGCCGCCACCCGCATCTGGCTCCCATGACCGACCTCGCCTCGACCCGCCCCTCCGGCCTGCCCCAGCCGCGCAGCTATCCCGGCGTCAACTGGATCGGGGTGCGCACCCTGTACCTGCGCGAGGTTCGCCGCTTCTGGAAGGTCGGGGCCCAGACGGTCGCCGGGCCGGTGGTGACGACGCTGCTCTACATGCTGGTCTTCGTGGTCGCCCTGCAGGGCTCGCGGGCGCCGCTGCACGGGACGGCCTTCCCCGAGTTCGTGGCTCCGGGCCTGATCATGATGGCCATGCTCAACAACGCCTTCGCCAACGCCTCCTCCAGCCTGATCCAGGCCAAGGTGATGAACACGGCGACCGACTTTCTGACCCCGCCGCTCAGCCCGCTGGAGCTGACCATCGGCTTCGCCCTCGGCGCCGCGACCCGCGGGCTCGTCGTCGGCCTGGTCACCGCCGTCTGCGTCCTGCCGTTCGCGCGGCTGGGCGTCGCCAACGTCGCCGCCATCGTCTGGTTCGGCGGCCTGGCCTGCCTGATCATGGGCATGCTCGGCGTCTTCGCCGGCCTGTGGGCGCAGAAGTTCGATCAGCTGGCGGCGGTGCAGAACTTCGTCATCATGCCGATGACCTTCCTCAGCGGCACCTTCTATCTGGTCGAGCGCCTGCCCGAGCCCTTCGCCACCATCAGCCACTTCAACCCGATCTTCTATCTGATCGACGGCTTCCGTTACGGCTTCATCGGTCAGGCCGAGAGCGTGCTGTGGATCGGCGTTGTGATGAGCGCGGCCCTGACCGTCGGCATGGCGGCGGCCTGCTGGCTGGTGTTCCGCTCGGGCTGGCGGCTGAAGAGCTAGGTCCGGCCGACACTCACCGTTCTTGCTATCGTCATCCTCCGGGCCGCGCGCAGCGCGGAACCGGGGGACCCAGCGGCGCGCGACAGCGCGAACCTGCGGGAAGCACGGATGCTTCCAACATTTCGCCTGCGCTGGCGCTTCGGCGCCGCTGGGTCCCCCGGTCTCCCCCGCTTTCGCGGGGGTCGCCGGAGGATGACGAAAGGAAGGGCGGGATCGCGTCGCCGTCAGGCGTTATGCCGCCCCCGATCCTCCGGATCGATCGCCCCGCCCGGGCCGGCGTTGTTCTCGACATCGCCCTCCACCGTGCTGTCGCCCTCGATCTCATCGAGGCCCTCGTGGCGGTTCAGGCCCGGTGACTGGCCGATGGCCGGGTTGCGCTTCAGGTCGTCCGGACCCTTGACCGGTTGATGCTGGGGATCGGGATGTCTGGACATGGGAGGCTCCTTCCTTGCCCGCTCAACCGGCCGGCCGGCGCGGGGTTCCGGCGCACCCTCCGGGCGTGACGGCGTTTTAAGGTGCGCGGGCCGCCGGGCCGCGCTAGCCATGCGACCTCGTCTTCAAGGGGGTTCCATGCTGTTCCGTAGTCTTGCCGCCTTTGGCGCCGCCGCCGCGGCGCTTCTCGCCGTCGCCGCTCCGGTGGCCGCGCAGGAGGTCGATCTCCGCGCCCAGGTCGCCGCCTACGTCCAGCCGACCAACGAGGCCCGCACCCGCGTCGTGGTCGACCAGCTGCGCGCCGCCGGCTTCGATCCGGTGGTCGAGACCTTCGCGGGCGGCAATCGCCAGACCGGCGCGATGGAGGGCCGCAACGTCGTCGTCACGATCGGCGACGGCCCACGCGAGATCCTGCTGACCGCCCACTACGACGCGGTCGTCCTGCGCGACGGCTCGATGTCGCAGGGCGTGGTCGACAACGCCGCGTCGGTGGTCGGCGTCATCGAGGCGGCGAAGATCCTGCGGTCGAAGGCCCTGAACCACCGCGTGCGCATCATCCTGTTCGACCAGGAGGAACTGGGCCTGATCGGCGCGAGGAAATGGATCGCGGCGCACGGCCTCGCTGACGTCGCCGCGGTCGTCAACTCCGATGTCGCCGGCTATGGCGACACGATGATGTACGGGCTCAACAACGGCCCGCAGTCGGCCGGCGTGGTCCGGGCGGTGCGCGAGGTCTGCGCCGAGCGGGCCATGCACTGCGTCGGCTACCCGGTCTATCCGCCTTCGGACGATCGCGCCTTCTCCGGCGCCGGCCTCGGCGGCGAGACGGCCGCGGCGGCCGTCGTCCCGACGGTCTCGCTGGGCTTCCAGGACCACGTGGGCGCCCACCAGATGTGGCTGGCCTTCAACGGCGGCGAGACCAACGGCCTGGCCGAGGGCTTCGTCCCCCGCGTCTTCCAGCTGATCCACTCGGCCGACGACACCATGGAGCACATCGACCCCGCCACGGTGAAAACGGCGGGCGAGGTCTATGCGGCGGTGGTGGCGCGGCTGGACCGCCAGCTGGCGAACTGACCGGCTTCACCCCGCTGTCGTCGTCCGCAGGCAGGCGGCGGTGGAGGGGGCGGCGCCGCCCGGAAGTGATGAGCGAACAACGGGTCGCCGCCCGCGCCGCCCCCTCCGTCCGGCCCGCTGATCGCGGCCCGGCCACCGCCCCACGGGGTGGGGAGGTGAAACCCCAGCCTCACCTCCCCATCGCAGATGGGGAGGGGGACCGCCGGAACGGCGGTGGAGGGGGCGGCGCCGGCGTCATGACGCTGTGCTGACAATCCGCGAATCTATAGTCGGGTTCAGCGGACAAATAGCGCCCGCAATCAACGACATCACCTGTTGCCAAACCCCGTCTCCTGCGCACAGCGGGGGCCCTC
>NZ_DASPMQ010000024.1:0-35942 GCF_035626975.1 Brevundimonas sp. | reverse complement strand
TCGGGCGCTCGGTCGAAGACTCCTCCTCGCTTCCGCGCGGGGAGCGGCTCTCCGTGAGGCCGGGACGCTTGGCGATGCCGTGGCTGATATAGTTGACCGCGTCGTAGCGGGTCATGTCCTGCTCCTGCAGGAAGTAGGCGGCGTGGCTCTCACGCTCGCTGAAGATGGCGACCAACACATTGGCGCCGGTGACCTCCTCGCGGCCCGAACTCTGGACGTGGATCACGGCGCGCTGGATGACGCGCTGGAAGCCGGCGGTCGGCTTGGCGTCCTCGCCGTCCGAGGTGGCCAGCGCCGCCAGGTCGGTGTCGACATACAGCGTCAGCGCCGTCTTCAGGCTGGCCAGATCGACGTTGCAGGCGGTCATCACATTGCCGGCGTCCGGATCGTCGACCAGGGCGAGCAGCAGGTGCTCAAGGGTGGCGTACTCGTGCCTCCGCTCGTTCGCATAGTGGACGGCGCGGTGCAGGGTCTCTTCGAGAGGACGCGAAAATGACGGCATGGAGGTTCCTCTCAGTCCTTTTCCATCGTGCATTGCAGAGGGTGCTGGTGACGGCGCGCCGTCTCGACCACCTGCGCGACCTTCGTTTCGGCCACTTCGTAGGTGAAGACGCCGCACACTCCGACGCCATGCTGGTGCACATGCAGCATGATGCGGGTCGCGTCCTCGCGGCTCTTCTGGAAGAACCGCTCCAGCACGTAGACGACGAATTCCATCGGCGTGTAGTCGTCGTTCAGGATCAGCACCCGATACAGCGAGGGCTTCTGAAGCTTCGGCTTTGTTTCGGTGACGGTGGCGGCCCCGAGGCCCCCTTCCTGATCACCGGCCTTACGTGACGGCGGCATTCGTTGTCCGTGTGTGGGAGTCGATGGACAGATAGGAGATGATGGCCTGATTTGAAGCGGCGTCCAGTCACACGTTTCGTGACGGCCTGCATGACCGAAGTTTCACGGGACAAGGGTCCCGCGACCCCGCAGCATGGCCTCACCGTCACCCGGCGGCGGAAGGAGAACGTCATGCTGCTCCCTTTGGTTCTCGGCGCCCTGGCCCTGCTGCAGACCCCGCCGGCCGTCCCGGCCCAACCGGATTTGACCGCGGTGATCGTGGAGCAGGACGCGGCCCTGTTCTCGGTGATGTTCGAACGATGCGATCCGCCTGCCCTGACCGCCCTGCTGACCGCGGACTTCGAGTTCTATCACGACAAGGGCGGCGCGATGTTCGGCCGGCAGGCCTTCGTCGACGACTACGCCCGCCGTTGCCGGGAACGGCAGGCGCCCGGCGCGTGGCGGTCGCGGCGCGCCCTGGTGGGCGATACGCTGCAGGTCTACCCCGTGCCCGGCTATGGAGCGGTCGAGGAAGGCTCCCACCTGTTCCATGAGCGTCGCGGCGACGGACCGGAAAACCTCACCGGCCGGGCCCGCTTCTCGATCGTCTGGAAACTGGATGCGGACGGCGCCTGGCGGGCGGCGCGGGTTCTGAGCATCGATCACGGGCCGGCGTCGGACTAGCGGACCGAACGAAAAGGCCCCCGGGATCGCTCCCGGAGGCCTTTCGTACGCTTACTGGGGAGGCAGGTCGCCTTAGCGGGCGGCCTGGAACTTCTCGACCGAGGCGGTGACGCGCTCGTTGATCGGCTTGAAGCTGTCCTTGACCGAGGCGGTGAACACGTCGGTCATGCGGGTGACTTCGGCCAGATAGGTTTCGGCGGCCGACTTGGCCCAGTTGGTCTGCAGCTCGAGGGCTTCCTGGACCGAACGGGCCTGGGCCAGCGACTGGGCGGCGGCGACGCCGTCTTCCCACGACTTCTTGCTGTAGGCGACGGTCTGGGCCGACAGGGCCTCGACGCCCTTCTGGGCGGCCGTGGCCGAGGCGACGACGGCCTCAAGGTTCTTCTTGCCCTCGGCGTTCAGCTCGGTCAGGCCGGCGACCGACTTGTCGGCGGCTTCACGGAAGGCCTGCGCGCCGGCAGCCTGGATTTTTTCGGCCTGGGCCTGGGCCTTCTCGGCCGAAGCCTTGACCTGGGCGGTGGCGGTTTCGACGGTCTTCTTGACGTTCACGGTTTCGGCGCTGTCGGCCATGGTGTTTCTCCTGAACCTGTCGCGGCTTTGCCGCTTGTGATTTTTCCCGCGGCAGGCGATCCCACCGCGACGGACTGTCATATGGTGCAAGTGCGAAGGGAGGTCAAGGGATTTTGTGCGCTGCACAATAATGTCATGAAACCCGCGCATGCGCCTGACAGGAGAGGCCGCTTCACAAAACCGTTGATGGCTTGTTTACCCTCATGAAACCCCGATGACGCATGGTAGACTTTCGTCAGCGTCGCGTGGTGGGGCCGCCGTCGCGCTTTATGTATGAGGCCTGCGCTTGCCGATCGTCGCCCTGATCCGCCGTGGATTGCTTTCGCTGATGCTGGTCGCCGCCCTGGTGGTGGTGCCGACTACGCCGCCGGTGGTCGCCCAATCATCCGACAACGCCCGCTACGCCGCCATCGTGGTCGACGCCGAGTCCGGCGAGGTCCTGTTCGCGCGCCATGCCGACAGCCGACGCTATCCCGCCTCCATCACCAAGGTCATGACCCTGTACCTGACCTTCGAGGCGCTCAGCGAGGGCAAGGTCAAGCTGGACGACGTCATCACCGTCTCGCCACGCGCCGCCAGCCAGCCGCCGTCCAAATTGGGCCTCGCCGCGGGCCAGACCATCACCCTCGACGATGCCATGAAGGCCACCGCGGTGCGCAGCGCCAACGACATGGCCATGGCCATCGCCGAGCACGTCGGCGGCTCCCAGGACCGCTTCGCCGCCCAGATGACGCTGAAGGCCCGTGAATTGGGCATGACCCAGACCCGCTACGTCAATCCGAACGGCCTGCCCGACGCCCGCCAACTGACCTCGGCCCGCGATCTCGCCATCCTCGCCCGCGCCGTGATGCGCGACTACCCGCAATACTACCGCTATTTCGGTCTGCACGACTGGGCCTACCAGGGTCGCGAGTTCCGCAACACCAACGGCCTGCTGCGTCAGGGCGCCGGCTACGACGGCATGAAGACCGGCTACACCAATGCGTCCGGTTACAATCTCGCGGCCTCGGCCGTGCGGGACGGCCGGCGCTTGATCACCATCGTCCTCGGCGGTCGCTCGACCGCCAGCCGCAACAGCCACGTCGCCGCCCTGATGGACACCGGCTTCGAGGTCGAGCGCCTGCGCCGGTCCGGCCAGACCATCCAGGTCGCCCAGACCTTCTTTGAGGAGCGGGGCTTCGGCATCGGTTCCGACAATTCCGGCCCGATCGAGTACGCCTCCGCCGCGAACGACAATGAGACGGACGAGGAGACCGGCGTGGGCTCGCCCACGGCCGTCAGCTACGTCTCCCTGCCCGCCCCGCCGCCGCAACCCGCGCTGGTCGCGCCGGCTCCGTCGGAAGCCCGCACCGTCGCCGCCCTCCTGCGCGCCGAGGGACCGACCGATGTCACCGCCTCCCTGAACGGCGCGCCGGCCCGCCCGGCCTCGCCGCCGCCCGCGGCGCGGCCGTCGGCCGTTCGACCGGCCCCGGCCCGGCCTCCCGCGCGCGAGCCCGCCGGCCGCTGGACCGTCCAGGTCGGCGCCTTCCGGGACGAGGCCGTGGCCCGCGACTGGCTGACCGAGGTCAACCGCCGCTTCCGCAGCCAGTTCGCCGCCGCCGAACGCACCGTGCAGAACGCCGAGGGCTGGTATCGCTCGCGCTTCACCGGCATGAGCGAACAGGCCGCCCAGGCCGCCTGCGCCACCCTGGCCGAACGCCGCGTCACCTGCATGGTTATCCGGCCGCAGTAGGCGTCAGTTCGTGACGATTTCGACCACGCGATGCCGATGATTTCGACCATCGGGACTGCTGTTTTATGAAGTAAGCCTCGACATCCACGCGGGTTCGCCGGGTTGCGATGACTTTCACGCACCAGCCTTGCCGGGCAGCCGCTTTTCCCCTATACGCGCCGCCTTTCCAGGGCTTCGGTCCTGACGCGGAGTTCCAAAGGGTTCGGGAAGTCATCCCGGCCGCCGCTTCAGGATCCATCGTGGGAGAGGACTTTACCCGGTCCCCTCGCGCCGACGCCCTACAAGGGAGACTACCGCATGGCTCTTTACGAGCACACGGTCATGTCGCGCCAGGATATCAGCGCGCAACAGGCCGAAGCGCTGAACGACACCATCAAGGGCTTGATCGAGCAAGGCGGCGGTTCCGTCGCCAAGATCGAGTACTGGGGTCTGCGCAACCTGACCTACCGGGTCAAGAAGAACCGCAAGGCGCACTATTCGCTGCTCGCCGTTGACTGCCCGCCCGCCGCCATGGCCGAAGTGGAACGTCAGCTGTCGATCAACGAGGATGTGTTGCGCTGGCTGACCGTCCGCGTCGAGGAACTCGACCTGGAGCTGTCGCCCCTGCTGGCCCGCCGCGAACGCGAGCGTGAGCGCGAGCGTGAACGCACGCCCCGCGAAGACGCCGTCGAAGCCGAATAAGGAAACCGGAACATGACCGACACCACCGCCCCCTCGCCGGGCGCGCCGGCCGGCTCCGGCCCGGCCCGCCGTCCCTTCTATCGTCGCCGCAAGGTGTGCCCGTTCTCCGGAGCCGGCGCTCCGAAGATCGACTACAAGGACGTCAAGCTGCTGCAGCGCTACATCAGCGAGCGCGGCAAGATCGTCCCGTCGCGCATCACGGCCGTCTCCCAGAAGAAGCAGCGTGAACTGGCCAAGGCCATCAAGCGCGCCCGCTATCTGGCCCTCCTGCCCTACGTGGTGAAGTAAGATGAAGGTCGTTCTGCTTGAACGCGTCGAGAACCTCGGCGCCATCGGCGACGTCGTGTCCGTCAAGGACGGCTTCGCCCGCAACTTCCTTCTGCCGCGCGACAAGGCCCGTCGGGCCACGTCGGCGAACCTGAAGGCCTTCGAACTCGACCGCGCCGCCATCGAGGCCCGCAACGAGAAGAACAAGGCCGAAGCGCAGAAGGTCGCCGACAAGATCGACGGCCAGACCTACGTCATGATCCGCCAGGCGGGTGAGACCGGTCAGCTGTACGGTTCGGTCGCCGGCCGCGACGTCTCCGAGGCCATCCAGGCCGAAGGCGGCAAGGTCGAGCGCTCGCAGGTCGTGCTCAACACCGCGATCAAGACCCTGGGCGTCCACGAAGTGCAGGTCCGCCTGCACGCCGAGGTCTCCGCCACGGTCAAGATCAACATCGCCCGCTCGGCCGACGAGGCCGAACGCCAGGCGAAGGGCGAGGACGTGATCAAGTCCGCCTATGACCAGGACCGCGCCGAGGCGCTGGAACAGGCCAAGGACATGGTCGCCGGCGGCGCCGGCCAGCAGGACGGTCTCGGCTCCGAAGCCTGAGTCCAGCCTGATCGCTGAAAACGGTTGAAGGGGCGCGTCCATCCGGGCGCGCCCTTTTCGCTGCGCCGGGCCGCGGACCGGCCTGCCCTCGGGAAGCGTTGCCTCAGGGGCGTCACCGCCCTAACTGGGACACCGGAGATTCTTCATGACCCGGCCCGCCCTCGCCGCCGCCCTCGGCCTCGCCGTCGCCCTGTTCGCCACCGCCGCCCAGGCGATGACCGTGCGCGAGTTTCTGGCCATCGCCGACCGCCTGCCCCAGAACGCCACCGCCGTGCTGCGCCCCGAGGGCCGGCGTCTGGTCGACGAGGTCACCGGCGCCGTCCGCACGCTCAAGGCCGAACAGGCGGCGGCGATCCGGGCCGGGCGGCGCCCCGCCCACTGCATCCCGCCGCGCGGCACGGGCATCTCGCCCCGGGCGCTGATCGCCCGCTTCCGGGCCATGCCCAACGCCCGGCGCGACATCAGCGTCCTCGACGCGCTACGCGAGTGGATGGCCGAGCGACACCGCTGTTCCAGCTGAGCGTTAACTGATCCGATTACGGAATTCCGGAGCGTCCACAGCGAGCGAACGTCTGTCCCCGTCCAAGGCTACGTCCGCACATGACGCAGGGACCGGGTAAGGGCATGACATGCCCCCGATGACCGCCTTCGCCCCCGTGCCCTTCCCGTCCTCGATGGACCCCTCGTCCATCCCGTCCCTGCCCCACAACCTCGAGGCGGAACAGGCGCTGCTGGGCAGTCTGATGTTCGACAACGCGGTGTTCGAGCGCCTGTCGGACCGCCTGCGCGGCAGCCATTTCTACGAGCCCTTCCACCAGCGGCTCTACGACGCCATCGAGGACCACGTCCGCCAGGGCCTGCTGGCCGAGCCGACCATCCTTATGGAGCGGTTCAAGCTGGACCCCGCCTTCCAGGAGTTCGGCGGCCTGCGCTACCTGGCTGACCTCGTCGACCGCGCCCCTCCGGCGGCCAACGCCCCCGACTACGCCCGCGTCGTCTATGACCTCGCCCTGCGCCGCGACCTGATCCGCATCGGGGGCGAGATCATCAGGGAGGCGCCCCAGCCCGAAACCGCCGCCATCGACCAGATCGAGAGCGCGGAACAGCAGCTCTACACCCTGGCCGAGACCGGCAAGCCGTCCTCCGGCTTCGTCAGCTTCTCCACCGCCCTGTCCGGGGCCGTGCAGATGGCCGCCGAGGCCTACCAGCGCGACGGCAAGCTCGCTGGCCTGGCCACCCAGCTGGACGACCTCGACCAGAAGCTGGGCGGCCTGCATCCGTCCGACCTTCTGATCCTCGCCGGCCGCCCCTCGATGGGCAAGACGGCGCTGGCCACCAACATCGCCTTCAACGTCGCCCGCAGCTACCGCTGGGAGCCGACGCCCGAGGGCCGCAAGACCGTCAACGGCGGCGTGGTCGCCTTCTACTCGCTGGAAATGAGCGCCGAACAGCTGGCCATGCGTATCCTCGCCGACGCCTCGGGGGTGTCGTCGGACAAGCTGCGCAAGGGCGAGATCGACGCCGCCGACTTCGGCAAGATCCGCGACGCCGCTGTCGAGATCGGCGAAAGCCCGCTGTTCATCGACGCCACCGGCGGCCTGTCCATGTCCAAGCTGGCCGCCCGCGCCCGCCGGCTGAAGCGGATGGAGCACGGGCTGGACCTGATCGTCGTCGACTATCTCCAGCTGATCACCACCGGGGAAAGCAACAGCCAGAAGAACCGGGTGCAGGAGGTGTCCGAGATCACCGGCGCCCTCAAGGCCCTGGCCAAGGAGCTCAGCGTGCCGATCCTGGCCCTGTCGCAGCTGTCGCGTCAGGTCGAGCAGCGCGAGGACAAGCGGCCGCAGCTGTCCGACCTTCGCGAATCCGGCTCGATCGAGCAGGACGCCGACTGCGTGATGTTCGTCTACCGCGAGAGCTACTACCTCGGCCGCGCCGAACCGCGCGAGGGCTCCGAGGAGCACCTCAAATGGCAGGAGGACATGGACCGCCTCAAGCACCAGGCCGAGGTCGTGATCGGCAAGCAGCGCCACGGCCCCATCGGCATCGTCAAGCTCAGCTTCGACGCCGACACCACCCGGTTCGGCAACCTCGCCCAGGGCCAGCGCTACGACCAGCCCTACGGGGACTGATCGCGAACGAGCGTGGCGTCGGCGGCCCTGCGGCCGATGACCAGCTGGATCGCGGACCAGCCGCCGGCGTCCTCTCCGTCGAGGTTCCGGACGGCCTCGGCGAAAATTGCGTCCACCCGGGCCGGGTCGCCGGCGATGGCGGCCACCATCATCCGTTCCTCCGCCCCGGCCTCGGCCCACGCCGCCTGATCCGCCTCGAGACGGGCCAGGAGGTCGGCGGCTTCAGTCTTCGCCTCGCGCCGCGCGAGGGCGGGAACCACCAGCTTCAGTTCGAAGTCGATGCCGGGTTGGGTGATCCATGCAGGGTCCGGTCGTCTTCCGGCGTCCAGTTCCGCCAGATAACGATCACGGCCGGCGAGGTACCCGTTCGCCAGCGCCTCGTCCCGTGCGCCCAGGCGATACAGGCGCAGCACCGGAAGCCTGATGGCGCGAGTGGCCCTCTGGGCCTGCTTCGCCGGCGATGAGGTTCGTGCGTCCCGGGAATCCGAAAGCAGCTGCGCAATCGCGCGCGGGGCGAGAGCCGCGCCCTCACGCGCGGCGCTGAGAGCCGCCTCCCGGTCGCCCGCTCCCTCGAACAGCATGGACGCAGAGCCGAGATCTTCGCTGCGATCCTCGAACGACCGCCCCGGATCCCGACCGCGCTCGACCAGCGCCGCCCCGGCCCGCCGCATCTCCACCGTCGCGCCGACCTCCGTCAGGACGTTGACGGCTGCGTCGAACGACAGGGGAATCTCGTCACCGTCGATTATGGCGTCCACGACCCGTCCGGCAGCGTCGGCGTCATAGCCTCCTTTCAAGCGGGCGTGGTCGATCTCCAGCCGGACGCCCGGAAGATGATAGCCGTCCGCACGCTCGCCGCCGCTCGCGAGCCAGGCTTCGGCCGCTCGCCAGTCGCCTCCGATCCTGGCGACAAGACTGGCGAAGCCGGCCCTCTGATCGTCCGTCCAGGCGCCATCAAGCGGTGCCTCAAGGATCAGGGTGCGAATGTCCCCGGGCCTATCCGCCCGGTGAGCGGCGCGGATCAGCCGCTCACGCGTCTCCAGATCGGCCACCGGCTCGCCCAGGGCGACCGACCAGAGCCACCGGGCGCGAACGTCTCCCGGAAGACCGCTGTCGTAGAATTCCACCTCGCTGAAGATCGCCAGCACCTGTTGCGCCTCGGCGGGCGACAGCGAGGGCCGCTCTCCGTGGGCCACCCTTGCCGCAAACCCGACCGCATTCCGGTATTCAGAAGTCGCACGCAGGCGAGCGGCATCCTCCGCCCCGGCGGCGATCAGGTCGGGGATCCCGGCTTCCGGCTCATCCAGAAGGCCCAAATCGACAATGCACCCCAGAGGTTGAACGCGGTCGAGGCAGCCGGCGTAGCCGTCTGGCTCCGACGGCCCGCCCACGAGCATGGCGAGACCCGCGACCGCCCCGATCCAACCCATGCTCCACTCCCCGCAACCTTGGAGATGCTGACATGAGCGCGGGACAACGGCAAAGGTTTGGCGGTCGCCCCTACCCCTTCACGCTCCCGGCCAGCATGCCGCGGATATAGTAGCGCTGCAGGGCGAGGAACAGGATCAGCACCGGCGCGACCGTGATCACCGCCCCGGCCATCATCATCTCGATGTCCTGCACATGCTCGCGCGACAGGGCGGCCAGCGCCACCGGCAGGGTGTAGTTCGACTGGTCGGTCAGGATGATCAGCGGCCACAGGAAGTCGTTCCAGCTGCCCAGGAAGACGAACAGCGCCAGGGTCACGATGATCGGCTGCAGCGTCGGCAGCACCACGCGGCGGAAAATCTGCCCCTCCGAGGCGCCGTCGATCCGCGCCGCCTCCAGCATCTCGTCGGGGATCGACAGCGAATACTGCCGCACCAGGAACAGGCCGAAGATCGAGGCCAGCCACGGCACCAGCGCCCCGGCGTAGGTGTTCACCAGCCCCATCCCCTTGAGCATCAGGAACAGCGGCAGGGTGCCGATCTGGGCCGGCACCACCAGCGCCGCGACCAGAAGCTGGAACATCCGCTCGCGCCCCCGGAACCTCAGCTTGGCGAAGGCGTAGCCGGCCGGCACGGTGAACAGCAGCGCCAGCCCCGTCGCCAGCGTCGCCAGGGCGAAGCTGTTCCACAGATAGCGCCCCATGCCCTGGGTCACGAACAGGTCGCG
The DNA here is from genome assembly GCF_035626975.1 of Brevundimonas sp. Taxonomy (GTDB): domain Bacteria; phylum Pseudomonadota; class Alphaproteobacteria; order Caulobacterales; family Caulobacteraceae; genus Brevundimonas. Next base: position 26,290 of record NZ_DASPMQ010000024.1, on the reverse strand, counting down.
GTAGTGATCCAGCGTCCAGGTCTTCGGCAGCAGCGGCGGGGGGAAGGTCGCCGCCTCCCCCGTCGACATGAAGCTGACCGACAGCATCCACAGCAGCGGGAACAGCACCAGCAGCGCGATGAAGGCGACGCCGAGGTTGAGGGCGACGGCTCGGACTTTCATGACCTCCCTCCCTCTCCTCTGCCGTCATCCTCGGGCTTGACCCGAGGATCAGACGTTGGGGCGAGCTGTTCGTCGCCGATGGCCCCGCAGCCCGATTTCCCAGCCCGCCACCGCGCACCGGACGGTCTGATCCTCGGGTCAAGCCCGAGGATGACGGGGGCGGTGTGAGGGAAGCGGCTCATTCGTAGGCCCCCATCCGCTTCGCCACCGCCAGCTGCACCAGCGTCACCGCCAGGATGCAGACGAACAGGATGAAGGCCACGGCGCTGGCGGAGCCGAGGTTCCACCATTTGAAGCCCTCTTCGTACATGAAGTAGAGCACCGTCACGGTCGACTGCGCCGGCCCGCCCTGCGTCATCACATAGGGCTCGGCGAACAGCTGGAAGAAGCCCGCCACCGAGATGATCGAGACCAGCAGCAGGGTCGGGGCGATAGCCGGCAGGGTCACGTGCACGAACCGCTTCCACGGCCCGGCCCCGTCGATCCGCGCCGCCTCGTACAGGTCGTCCGGCACGGTCTGCAGAACGGCGAGGAAGATCAGCATGTTGTAGCCGAAAATCTTCCACACCACGAACATCAGGATGGCCGGGATCGAGGTCGACGGCTGGCCCAGCCAGTCGACCGGGGGCAGGCCGATGCTGGAGATGGCCCAGTTGATGACGCCGTAGCGGGTGTGCAGCAGGTAGTTCCACAGCACCGCCGTGGCCACCAGCGTCGTCACATAGGGGGCGAAGAACATCACCCGCCACAGCGGCCGCCACTTCACCACCCGCGCGTTGAGGATCACCGCCGCCGCCAGAGACGCCGCGATCGACAGCGGCACGCCCAGCACGGCGAACAGACCGGTGTTCTTCATCGCGCCCCAGAACAGCGGATTGGCGAACAGCCGCTCGTAGTTCTGCAGGCCGACGAAGCGGACGTTGCCCAGGTCGGCCAGCGCATAGATGTCGAAGTCGGTCAGGCTCAGCAGCAGGGCCGCGAACACCGGGATGGCGAAGAAGACGCCGATGGCGATCAGCGCCGGCGCCACGAAGCCCCAGGCGGCGCGCTCGCGGGCCCGTCCGGCGCGCCCGCCCGCCCTGCGCACCGGCGGGACGGCGGCGGTGTCGGCGACGGCGGTTCCGATGGGTTGAGCCGTCATCACGCCCTCCCCCGCTCGATCATCCACCGGCGCTTCTCCAGCAGCCGATCCGCGCGGCGGTCGATCTCGGCCCCGGCCGTCTCGGGCGTGTACTCGCCCCGCACCATCCGCTCGGCCACGATCTGCATCTCGGTGACGATCCGCTCCCACTCCGGCACCTTGGGCACCGCCCTGGCGCGCGCCAGTTGGCCCTTGAAGGCGGCGATGTAGGGATCACCGGCCACCGACGGCGTGGCCCAGGCGCTCTCGCGCGCCGGCAGGTCTCCGGTGATGACATTGAACCGCGCCTGCACCGCCGGATCGGACAGGTAGCGCACCAGCTTCCACGCCGCCTCCTGACGCGGAGACGAGCGATAGACCACCAGCGACGATCCGCCCGGCGCCGACGCCCCCGGCCCGTCCGGCCCCGGCACCCCCGAAGTCATCCAGCGGGTCTCCGGCTTCAGCCGGTTGCGGAACTCACCGATGGTCCACGGTCCCGAAAAATAGAAGCTGAACCAGCCCCGCTCGAACTCGGTCCAGACATTGGAGATCTGCGCCGCCGACGCCACCGGGGCCAGGCCCTCGTCGAACAGGCTCCTGTAGAAGGCCAGGGCCGCGATGAAGGACGGGCTGGAGAAATTGCCCCTCGTATCCTGATCCCTCAGCAGCGGCTCCTCGCCCTGCAGGCCGAAGGTCAGCAGCTGCTCGAACTCGTTGACCGGCAGCAGCACCGCATACTTGCCCTCGCCGGCCACCCGTTTGACCGCGTGCATGGCCTGCTTCCAGCCGGCCCAGGTCTGCGGCACGGCGTCGTAGCCCGCCTGCTGCAGCAGGTCGCTGCGATAGAACAGCAGTCGGGTGTCCACGTACCACGGGGTGGCCACCGGCTGCCCGTCGATGCGGTTGGTCTCCAGCACGGCCGGGAATTGGTCGGTCAGCAGATCGGAGGCGGACGCCGGCAGCGGTGAGATCGCGCCGATGGCCGCCATCTCCGCCACCCAGGTGTTGCCGACCTGGCTGAGGTCCGGCAACGACGAGCCGGCGTAGGCGGTCAGCAGCTTCTGGTGCGCGGCCGTCCACGGCAGGGCCTGCACATCGACCCTGATCCCCGGATTGAGCCGCTCGAACTCCGGCAGGATCTGCGGGACGTTGGTCGCCTCGTTGCCCATGGCCCAGAAGCGCAGGCGGGTGATCCCGTCCTCGCGTCGCCCGCAGCCGGCCAGACCCCACGCCGAACCCAAGGTCGCCGCCCCGGCCAGAAGGCCGAGCGCCGTCCGTCGATCCGGCCGCGGCTGGATCATGCGTTGTCCAGCCAGCCGCCCGTGAACCCGGCGCGCTTCAGGCCGCGCACGATGTTCGGCTCGCCGCGCGTCCGTCTCCACACCGCATCCGAGCGGTGGTTCTCGATCTGGATGACGATCGGCCCCTGGTCGATGCCCAGATAGTCGCCATCGACCCAGCCCACGCCCGGCACGAGCCGGCCGTGACGCAGGGTGCGTTGCGTCGCCGCCAGCGTCGGGTTGAACGAGTCGAGGAAGCCATACTCGGTGTAGATGCCGGCGCCATATTGGGCCTTCATGGCCTTCAGGCACGCCGTGACTTCGGCCGGGGCGAAGGGCATCGAGCCCAGCGCCGCCGTCGGCGCGATCGTCCCGTCGTCCCGGTCGCCCGGTCCGCGCGCCGAATAGCTGAAGAACTGCCGCTCACGCCCGTCGATGACCTGTTTGAAGTCGCCGGGTCCGTCACAGGCCGTCAGGCCCCAGACATCGGCCGAATACCCGGCCCAGCCCATCGGATTGTCGATGGCGTATTTGCGCTGCGCCTGCACCGCGCGGACGCTGTTCTGGAAGTAGTCGAAGCCGGGGATCTCCGCCTGCTTTCCGCGCATGAAGGCGTCGCGGATGCCGCGGAAGTCGATGAACATGTGGCTGTACTGGTGCCCGAACAGCGGCGGGAAATGCAGGTGCGCCGGGCCCCAGCGGTCGGTCCAGCTCTGGTCGTAGACCGAGCACCACTCGTCCCAGACCGACGCCGGAACCGGGTGCGTCGGACTGCCCATGGCCAGCAGCAGGACCAGCATGCCCTCGTTGTACACGTGCCAGTCGGCCTCGATGAAGCCGCTGGCCGGCCGCCAGCCCATCGAGATGCGGTTCGGCCGGACCACCGCCCAGTCCCACTCGACCCGCTCGTAGACAGCCTGCACCAGCCGGCGGATCTCGGCCTCGTCCGGATGATCGCCGTCGAACCATTGCGCGGCATAGAGCATGCCGCCGAGCAGCAGGGTGGTGTCCACGGTCGACAGTTCGGTGTCCGCGAACCGCAGACCGGTCTCCATGTCGAGGAAGTGGTAGAAGAAGCCCTTGTGGCCGGTCACGCCGGTTTCCTGGGGTCCCTGCGGGGCGTCATGGAAGAAGCGGGCGGTGATCAGGGTGCGCTCGCGCGCCTCTTCGCGGGTCATCCAGCCGCGCTCGACCCCGATCGGCCAGCAGGTCAGGGCGAAGCCGACGGCGGCGATCGAGGCGAAGGACTTCCTGGGCCAACGGTCGGGCGTCAGGCCGTTGGCGCGGTTGGTCGTGTCCGCGAACCAGCGGAAGGTCCGCTCCTGCAGTTCCTCGATGTCGGGGTCGATCCACACCGGCGGCGGATTCGGATGGTTTAGTCCGTGGGTGCACCCGGAAAGCCCCGGCGCGCCCGCCGCGACCGCCGTGGAACCCATCAGAAACTGGCGGCGATCCATGGGCTCCATCCTCAAACTCAAACGCGTACCCGTCAAAGAAATAGGCCGCCTCCCGCGCGAAGCGGGAGGCGGCCGCCAGGCTCAGGCGCCTAGAAGCTGTACCGCATCCCGAACTGGAACGTCCGGGTCGGGAACAACACGGCCGACGGGCGGCCGAAATTCGGATTCGGGTTCGCCGCCGATCCCGTTCCGCCGTCGAAGCCGGTGTAGTTGTTGTAGTTCATGATGTTGATGGCATCGACGAACAGCGACAGCTCCTGACCGCCGAAAACCTTGAAATTCTTGGTCAGGCGAAGGTCCAGGTTCCTGTAGGCGAAGGCGTCCGGGATGATGAAGTTGTGCTGCTCCGGACGACCAGCATACGGACGGAAATAGAACCGGGAGCCGGTGCCGTCGAACACGTTGAACGGCAAACCGGAGCCCAGCGTCAGGATGCCCGAAAGCTGGAAGTCATACGGCAGGTCCAGGATGCCGTTGGCGACGATCCGGTGCGTCTCGTCGTTCGCAGATGAGCGGACCGGCGACGCCTCGACTGAGAAGCAGTCGAAGCAGAAGTTGTCGTTGCCGCCGTTCTGAAGCGACTCTGACCAAGTGTAGGCAAGGTTGAAGCCCCAGCCCGAGTCCAACGTGTAGGGCTTGTCGGCCTTGAGATAGAGCGCCGTGAACTCCCGCTCCTTGTTGTGATCCGACACCAGATAGGAGCGGTACGGGTTGGCCGCGCCGGGCGAGCAGAAGCCGCCGTTGTCGCCGAATCCGTCGCCGTCGTTGCCGACCGTGGGTTCGCGGCAACGGTTCAGATACTGCCAGGTGAACTCGTTCTCGGTCTTGCCGTAGGCCAGTGTCACTTCGGTCTGCCAGTCGCCGAGGCGTTGGCGCACGCCGAGGTTGACCTGGTCAGTCCGCGGCGGTTCGAAGTCGTTCGCCAGCAGGAAGGCTTCGCCCTTTCCGGGGATGGTCGCCAGAACCGGATCAAGGCCCGCGGCGGTGCCGTACGAGGCCTGCCACAGGATCGGGTCGCCGGCTTCGCCCGGCAGATCGACGCCCGGACCGGGATCGCGATCCTGGCCGGCAGGCCGGCCGGTGGTGCTGAAGAAGGCGTTCTTGCGGACATCGGACGGCTTGACGAGCTCGTCATAGGAGAAGTTGAAGTTGACCCGGTCGTAGTACCTGCCGGCTCCGCCGAAGATCACCGTCCGACGGTCTCCGAACACGTCGAACGAGAAGCCGATCCGCGGTTGGAAAGCGCCCGCGAACGGGTCGCGGTTGTCTCCTGTAGAGATGTAGTCGTCCCTGTTGAACCAACTCGGCGCATAGCCCGCGGGCTTGCCCCCGTCGGTGGAGGCGATCCACTGGTCCAGCCCGGCCACGACGCTGGCCGGGGTGACGTAGTCGTTGTTGTTGGCGTTGGTCTCATAGTCCCAGCGGATACCGAGGTTCAGCTCCAGCTGGTCGGTGATCCGCCAGTCGTCCTGGACGTACAGACCGATAACGGTGTTATCGAGGTCGACATCGGGGAAAGCCTGGCCCAGTTCGACGCGGTACGGCACCGTAGTGCTACCGCTCAGCTCGGGCCGGCCGTCGACGTCGTAGTAGAAGTTCGGGTTGCGGCCGAACTGCTTGCTCACCTGATAGTTCTGGAACGACACCTTGGCGCCCAGCTTGATGGTGTGGAAGCCGCTCATCTCCCAGTCGTTGAAGGTGAGGTCGTCGCGTAAGGTGATGGCGTTGTCGTGAATGTCCTGGGTGCTGTCACGGCCGCCCAGATTGAGGATGGCCACACCGCCGAAGAAGTCGGGCTGGAAGCCCGGCAGGCCCGGATTGGTGTCATTCTCGAACAGGCGGTAGGTCGCACCGGCGTCGGTGAAGTTCGCCGCGCCCGGGTTGAAATTGTAGTCTCGATAGTCGACGGCGAAATCGTTCAGGAACGAGTCGGTCTGCCACTGATAGCGAATATTGCTCATCAGGGTCGTCTGCTGAAGGTCGTTGGCGCGCTCGAATGAGTTGGCGCCGCCAAAGTCCCGCAATTCGGATTCATCGCGGTAGGTGGCGCTCCATTCGATCAGATGGCCCTCGGCGGGCTGCCAGCTGAGCTTGCCGAACATCAGGTCTTCCTCGAACGGCGAGGCGAACGTGCCGATGTACTGGCCGAACTGGGCGACGAAGCGCGGGTCCTGACGGCCCAGGTTGACCACGCTGGCGCGGTTTTCCTGCTTGTGCTCGTAGGTGCCGAAGAAGTGCAGCGTGTCCTGGATGATTGGACCGCCGAGAGCGAAGCCGTACTGCTGGACCTCCAGCGGGACCTTGGCCTCGCCGCGGCTTTCGGCGAAGTCGTCCTGGGTGACGAAGTCCTGATCGCGGTAGACCCCGAAGATCTCGCCGTGGAACTCGTTCGTGCCCGAGCGGGTCACGGCGGTGATGATCGCCGACGAGGCCTGTTCGTACTCGGCCTTGAAATTCTGGCTGACGACACGGAATTCCTGGATGCCGGCCTGGGGGAACGGGTTCCCGCGACTGTCGTCCTGGCCGATGATGCCGCCGGCGATGACGTTGGACTTCAGGCTGGCGCCGTCGATGAAGGCGTTGACCGATTCCGCGCGCTGGCCGCCGGCGGTGATTTGCTGCTCCCTCTCATCGAGCCCTACCCGCACGCCGGGGGCCAGGGCGGCGAAGTTGAGGAAGTTGCGGTTGATCTGCGGCAGGCTGTTGATCTGCTGGGTCGTGACGTTGGTCGCGTTCTCAGGCGTGCGCACCTCGGCCAGGCGGCGGCCTGTGACGACCACGTCGCCCAAGTCTGTGGCGTCGGGATCGACAGCTGCGACAGCCCCGCCAACCGACAAATCCAGGTCGCCCACTTGGCCGACGCCGATCGTGACGGTGTCCGACACCGTTTCGCCCTCGGCGGTGGTCACGGTGATCTCATAGGTGCCGGGGCGCAGGCCAGACAGCACATAGCCGCCGTTCGCGTTGGCGGTGGCCCGGGTGGTGAAGCCCGAAGAGGTGTCGCGCGCCACGATCGCGGCGCCGGCCTCGGCGGCGCCGTTGTCTGTCACCGATCCGCGGATCGTCGATGTCGTGACCTGGGCCGAAACCCCGCCGGCGCACGCTAGCGAAACGGCCAAGGCGAGGGCGGAAGCCGCCCCCATGTAATGGATGGTCTTGCGGGTCATCAGGAATTCTCCCCCTTCAGAGATATCGTGTTGGTGCTGGCGTGAAGACGCCCGCCGGATGGTTGGGTTTGGGATGTCGCCGGGTTGCTTGACGGGCGGACGACCAGTTCGGGCCGTACGACCTCGCAGGCGGTGTCGGCGACGGCGGCGCCCGCTGCGTGTATGAGGCGGACGAGGCGCTCCAGCGCGCGTCGTCCGGTTTCCGCGATCTGGATTCTCAGAGTCGTCAGGCCCGGACGCATCAGGCCGGCGATCGGCACATCGTCGAACCCGACCATGGCCACGTCGTCCGGCACGGCCAGCCCGGCGTCCTGCAGGGCGAGCATGGCCCCGACCGCCATCATGTCATTGCCGGCGAAGATCGCGTCGGGGCGCTCGGCCCGCGCGGCCAGCTCGGCCCCGGCCCGATGGCCCGAGGCCTGGTCGAACGCGCCCTCGACGACCGTCGTCGGCAGGTTCGCCCGCGCCATGGCCTCCAGATAGCCGGCCAGCCGTGTCTCGGCCTCGAGGTTGCCGGTCGGACCGGAGATGTGCGCGATCCGGCGCCGCCCGGTGGCGATCAGGTGTTCGACGGCCTGGACCGCGCCGCCGTGGTTGTCGACGACGATCGAGGGACGTCCGGCCCCGTCGCCGCCATTCATCAGCAGGATCGGCAGCCGTCCGGCGAGGCTGGACGCCAGGTTGGCGGCGTCGAGATGCGGCGACAGCACGATCAGTCCGTCGACCCGTCCCCGCATCGAGCGGATGGCGGCCGAGGCCTCCTCCGCGTCGTCGTGCGAACTGGAGACGATCAGGTGATAGCCGAGCGCCCGCGCCGCCACGTCCATGCCGCGGATCAGTTCCGAGAAGAACTCGCCGTACAGGTCCGGCAGGATGACGCCGATCGTCTGGGTCTTGCTGGTCGACAGGCTGCGGGCGCCGGAGTGCGGCACGTACTGCAGGGCCTCGACCGCCTCCATGACCTTGTCGCGGGTGGCCTGGGTGACAGGCCCGGCGCCCGTCAGCACACGGGACACCGAGGCGACGGACACATCGGCCCGCTCGGCCACGTCACGGATCGTCGCGGCCTTCATGCCGCCTGATCCGCGCGGGTTTTCTGGTTGGCCCCAGCCGCCAAAGTCTTCCTCCCTGAACAATCCCCGATGCCGGCCCGCTTTGCACGGGTCCGTTCGACAATTTCCTGTAACCGTTTACATGACACACTAGCAATGTGGCCCGCAAGTGCCCTAGTTTGGTCACACGAAGGTTGTGCTCACGGCGCTACACGCGTACCCGCCGTTGCCCAATCCCGCTCGTTCCAGTTGATTTCACGCGCCCAAGAGCTTCACACATGACCACAGCAAACACCGTCAAATATCTGTTTCCAGACGGTTTCCTGTGGGGCGCGGCCACGGCCGCCTATCAGATCGAAGGCTCGTCCATGGCCGACGGCGCGGGCGCCTCGATCTGGGACCGGTTCAGCCACACACCGGGCAATATGAAGGACGGCGACACCGGCGACGTGGCCTGCGACCACTACAATCGGTGGCGCGACGACATCCAGCTGATGAAGCGGCTGAACCTCCAGGCCTACCGATTCTCGGTCAGCTGGAGCCGGGTCATGCCGGAGGGTCGCGGGGCCATCAATCCCAAGGGGCTCGACTTCTACGACAAGCTGGTCGACGGCCTTCTGGAAGCCGGGATCGAGCCGCTCTGCACCCTCTATCACTGGGACCTGCCCGCCGCCCTCGACGACCGCGGCGGCTGGCTCAATCCCGACATCGCCGACTGGTTCGCCGACTATGGCCAGGTCCTGTTCGAGAAGTTCAAGGGCCGGGTGAAGACCTGGGGCACCATCAACGAGCCCTGGGTCATCGTCGACGGCGGCTATCTGCACGGCGCCCTCGCCCCCGGTCACCGCTCGGCCTTCGAGGCCATGATCGCCGGCCATAACGTCCTGCGCGCCCACGGCGCCGCCGTGAAACGCTTCCGCGAGGTCGGCGAAGGCCAGATCGGCATCGTCCTCAACATCGAGCCGAAATACCCCGCCTCCGACAAGCCGGAGGACGAGGCGGCCCGCCGCCGCGCCGAGGCCCAGATGAACCGCTGGTTCCTCGACCCCCTGATGGGCCGCGGCTATCCGGAAGAACTGAAAGACGTCTACGGCGAGGCGTACCGCGAGTTCCCGCAAGAGGACTTCGACCTGATCGCCCAGCCGACCGACTGGATGGGGCTGAACTGGTACACCCGCTCCGTGCCCGAGAACGCCCCCGACGCCTGGCCGACCCGCTCGCGCCCGGTCAAACAGGTCCAGCACGCCCACACCGAAACCGGCTGGGAGGTCTATCCTCCCGCCCTCACCGACACCCTGGTCTGGCTGCACGAGCAGACCGGCGGCAAGCTGCCGTTGATGGTCACCGAGAACGGCTCGGCCTGGTACGACCCGCCCCACGCCATCGACGGGCGCATCCACGATCCGATGCGGGTCGAGTACCTGAAGACCCATCTCAAGGCCCTGCACGACGCCATCGGCAAGGGCGTCGACGTGCGCGGCTACATGGCCTGGTCGCTGCTCGACAATCTCGAATGGTCGCTGGGCTATTCGAAACGCTTCGGCATCACCCATGTGAACTTTCAGACGCAGGAGCGCACCATCAAGGATTCAGGGCTGCTCTATGCCGAGGTCATCAAGACCCACGGCGCGGTTCTGGACGCCTTGTGACCGCGCGGCGCGAGGCAGCTTGCCGGTGCGGCGGCTTCACAGCCGTCTGCGAAGGTCAGCCCGATCGCGTCGCCGCCTGCCATTGCCTTGAATGCCAACGCCGGACCGGCAGCATCCTGTCCGTCCAGGCGTGGTTCCCGAGCGACCACCTTACGGTCTCGGGCCCCTGCCGCGCATGGACCCGCGTATCCGCCACCGGCCGGACCATCACCTATCGCTTCTGTCCGACCTGCGGATCGACCGTGCTGATCGACCACGCCGGCTTGCCGGGCCTGATCGGCGTGACCGTGGGCGCCTTCGCCGATCCGACCTTCCCGGCCCCCGTCGCGTCCCTCTGGGAGCAGCGTCGCCATGCCTGGGCGGTCATCTGCGGCGACGATATCGAGCACACGGACTGAGCGTCAGCGTATCCGCTCGTAGTACGCCTCGATCACGTCCAGCCGCTCCGCGAACGGAACCGCCTTCGCCACCGGCCCATCGTTGGTGAACTCCAGCAGCCGGTCAGGCTCGGCCCGGAACTCCGGCCAGCCCGGCCGCCCGGCCCCGTTCGGATCGCCCTTCGCGGCGAACGTCGTCCAGTAGCCGGCCATCGCATCCGCCGCCCGCTGATCCATCTCCGCCGTCGGCCACGGCGAGGCGGCCAGATTGTCGAAGACGTACTGCCGCTCGGACGCATGGGTCGCCCCCGCGTGCGGCTCCGGCATCGCCGCCGAGACCACGTCGAACCGATACAGATAGGTCGGATGGCCGTTGCGGGCATGCAGCCGCGCCAGATGGCGAGCCGGTTCGTTGAACACCAGGTCGCTGAGCACGAACTGGTCATAGCCCCCCTGCCCGCCATAGGCCGCCAGGAACGCCGCCCGCTCCTCCGGCGTCATCGGGTCGTCGATCGCGCCATAGGGGCTCAGGTCCGACGGCTTCATCCACCAGAACTCGGCGCTGTTGGCGCCGATGATCAGGGGCACGGGCGCCTCGCGGCCGGCGGCGAAGGCGGGCTCGACATCCCCCTCGACAAGACCGCCGCCGTCGTAGCCGTCAATGACCAGCAGATCGCCGCCGTAGAAGCTCGGCGCCGGCCTCAGCAGCCGCTCCGCCGGAAGCGCCCGCAACTGCTCCACGGTGGCGTCTTCCGGCAGCCCCGCCGCGACGGCGAAGGCGCGACCGCGTTGCTCGAGCGAAGGCGATCCCTCCACGCTACGGAAGGTGGGTGTTCCCTGATCGCGCCCGAGGCCCGACTGCACCACCGCCCGATGGAACAGTCCCCGGGCCGGCTCAGAGATCATCAGCCGCGTCACCAGTGCGCCTCCGGCCGACTCCCCGAAGATGGTGACATTGCCCGGATCGCCTCCAAAGGCGGCGGCGTTATCCCGCACCCATTCCAGCGCGGCGATCACGTCCGCGAACCCGTAGTTCCCGACCAGATCCTCGCCCCCGGCCTCCGCCGTCAGCGCCGGATGACCGAAGAACCCCAGCCGGCCCAGCCGGTAGTTGATCGTCACCACCACCACGCCGCGCTTCGCCAGGTTGCTCCCGTCGTACAGCGCCGCCGTGCCCGAGCCGTTGTTCAGCCCGCCGCCATGGATCCAGACCATCACCGGCAGCGGCCCCTCGCGGTCCGCCGGCGCCCAGACGTTCAGCGTCAGGCAGTCCTCGCTCATCGGCAGAGGCCCGACGCCATTGTCGCCGTTGGCCGGCGGCTGGATGCAGATCGCGCCGACCTGCCCCGCGTCCCGTTCGCCGCCCCACGGCTCCGCCGGCTGAGGCGCCCGCCAGCGGAGGTCGCCGACCGGAGGCCGCGCATAGGGCACGCCCTTGAAGCTGCGTACGCCGTTCGCCTCGCCGCCGACCAGCACGCCCTGCCCGACGGTCGCCCGTGGCGCGGGATCCGCGGGAGCTGCCGGTGAGATCATCAGAACCGCCGCCGCCAGAAAGGAAACCATGGACATGGCGCAAACTAGCGGCGCCCGCGCCTCCCGTTCAAACGGCAAAACGCACACCGCGCGCGCCGCGTGTGAAACCGATCTCGGCTCAGAACGTTGGAACGACCGGGACGGGGGGACAGGATTGAAAAAACGGGCGGAATCGGGGAGCACCGCAGTCGATCAGGTGAGCGCGCACGACGCCTCGCCCATTTCCCGTGCGCCGGCAGCCCCTGACCGGGCCGGACTGGCCGTCACCCACGGCCCCCGCGTTGCGATCGGCGGGCAGCCCTTGCAGCAAGGCGCCGGGCCGATCGAACGCAATATACGCCATGATCTGGTCGGGAAGGTCGAACCCGACTACGCACACGATGGATTTATCGCGACATTCTCGAGTCCACAGAACTGGGAGCAGGCCACATGAGTCAGGCGTTTGCAGGCCGCCGCGTGCTGATCGTCGAGGATGAATCCCTTGTCGCCATGCTGCTGGAGACCATCATGGAAGACATGGGCTGCACCCCGGTCGGCCCGGCCTCCACGGTCGACGAAGGCCTCCGGATCGTCACCGACGGCGAGCCTCTCGACGCCGCGCTGCTGGACGTCAACGTCGCCGGCCGTCAGGTCTTCCCGGTGGCCCAGGCGCTGAAGGATCGCGGCGTGCCGTTCGTCTTTTCGACCGGCTACGGCGAGGGCGGCCTGCCCGACGAATGGCGCGGCCATCCGACGCTGCAAAAGCCCTTCACGGAGAGCGCCGTCCGCGACGCCCTCGTCGCCGCCATGGGCCTGGCGGACGTCTGAGTCTACCGACCCAGGTCCTTCAGCACCGCCCGCGCCGCATTGTGTCCCGGCGCGCCGGTCACCCCGCCGCCGGGGTGCGCGCCCGAGCCGCACAGATACAGCCCCGGAACCGGCATCCGGTGGTCGGCGTGGCCCAGAACCGGCCGCGCGCTGAACAGCTGGTCCAGCGTCAGCCGTCCATGGAAGATGTCGCCGCCGACGAGGCCGAAGCGCCGCTCCAGATCGCGCGGCCCCAGCGCCAGCCGACCCAGCACCGACGCCTTGAACCCGGGGGCGTGGGCGTCGACGGTCTCGATCATCAGGTCCGCCACCGTCTCGCGGTGCTCGTCGCCCAGCATCGGATCGACATGCTGGCAAAACAGGCTCGCAACATGTTGTCCGGGCGGCGCCAGGCTGTCGTCCAGCGTCGAGGGGATCAGCATTTCGACGATCGGCTGCGACGACCAGCCGTTCAGCCGCGCCTCCGCATGGGCGCGGTCCATGTAGGCCAGCGTCGGGGCGATGATGATCCCCGCCGTCAGGTGATCCCCCTGCCCCGGCAAGGCCGTGAAGTCCGGCAGCTCCGACAGCGCCACATTCATCCGGAAGGTGCCCGACCCCGACTGGTAATTCCCGATCCGCTCGCGGAAGTCCGCCGGAACCACGGCGTCATCCACAAACCGCTCGAACAGCAGTCGTGGATGCAGGTTGGACACCACCGCCCGCGCCCGCACCACGTCTCCCGCCTCGGTCAACGCCCCCACGGCCCGGCCGGTCTCCGTCAGCACCTCGGCCACCGCCGTGTCCAGCCGCACCTCGACGCCCAGTTCGGCGCAGGCTTTCGCCATGGCCTGGGTGATCGCCCCCATGCCGCCCAGGGCGTGGCCCCAGACGCCCTTGCGCCCGTTTACCTCGCCGAAGACGTGGTGCAGCAGCACATAGGCCGAGCCCGGCGTGTACGGGCTGGCGTAGTTCCCCACCACGCTGTCGAAGCCGAACAGCGCCTTGATCGGGTCGCTCCCGAACCAGCCGTCCAGCCAGTCGCCCGCCGACTTGGCGAACAGGTCCAGCAGGTCGCGCCGCCCCTGTACGTCGAGCCCCGCCGCCTGCCGCCCCAGCCCCCCGGCCTTGAGCAGTTCCGGCAGCATGGCCATCCAGCCGCCCTCCACCATGTTCGGCGGCGCCTTCAGGATCCAGTCGCGCAGCACGCCCGCCACGACCTCCAGCCGCCGCTCGTACTCCGGCAGTCGCTCCGCATCCTTCGCGGAAAACTTCGCCACCTCCCCCTGCGTCCGCCCCTCGCCGGCCAGCAGATAGCGGCCGTCGTCGAATGGCAGGAAGTTGGAGACCTTGCGCTCGACCACGGTCAGACCGTGCCGGGCCAGATCCATGTCCGCGATGACCTTCGGGTTGAGCAGGCTGACCGTGTAGCTGGCCGTCGAGTTACGGAAGCCCGGATGGAACTCCTCCGTCACCGCCGCCCCGCCGACCATATGCCGCCGCTCCAGCACCGTCACCTTCAGCCCGGCCCGCGCCAGATAGAAGGCGCAGACGAGCCCGTTATGCCCCCCGCCGAGGATGACGACGTCGGTTGTGGTGGTGGTCATGCGGCCTCCCGTGCCTCCCCCTCTAAGCTATCGCGTGTGCAAGCCAAGATTCCTTCTCCCCTACGGGGGAGAAGGTGGCTCGCGGAGCGAGACGGATGAGGGGGATGCCTGACACAGCCGGGCCGTCAGCCGGCCCGGAGCCGCCCTACCCCTCATCCGGTCGGCTCCGCCGCCCACCTTCTCCCCCAAGGGGAGAAGGAACCGCGCCGCCCTCCGCCTCTGGCCGATGCACGATCGACACCAGCACGACCGAGATGATCATCAGCAGGAACCAGCTCCCCAGTTTCTCCACCCCGACCATCTCCCACCCGTCCGCCTGCCCCGGATAGGCCCAGGCCCGACCGAAGGTGGCCAGGTTCTCGGCCAGCCAGATGAACAGCGCCACGAGGAAGAAGCCCAGCAGCAGCGGCATCCGCCGCCTTACCCGGTCCGCCGTGAAATAGAACCAGCCCGACCCGAACAGCGCCGCCGTCGCCACGAACAACGCGATCCGCACGTCCGGCAGCCAGTGATGGGCGAAGAAGTTGACGTAGATCGCCGCCGCCAGCGCCCACGTCGTCCACAGCGGCGGATACCGCTTCACCCGGATATGGAAGATGCGCTGCACCCGCGCGATATAGCTGCCCACCGCCGCGTACATGAAGCCTGAGAAGAGCGGCACCATGCCGATCCTCAGCACGCTGTCCTCCGGATAGAGCCACGAGCCGTGCGCCGTCTTGAACAGCTCCATCACCGTCCCGGCGACGTGGAACAGAAAGATGACCCGCGCCTCCTCCCAGCTCTCCAGCTTCAGAGCCAGCATCGCCGCCTGGATGGCCAGCGCACCCACCACCAGAAAGTCGTAGCGCGACACGGGCGCCGCATCCGGCCACAGCAGATGCGTCCCCACGATCAGCGCCAGCATCGCCCCGCCGAACAGACAGGCCCACCCCTGCTTGAAGCCGAACATCAGGAACTCGAACCCGTACCGGCTCCACGCCCGCCCGTCCGACCAGAGTTGCAGCCGCTCCAGCCAGCGACGGCCCCATAACTCGAGCGGCAGGCGACGCGGTTCAGTCATCGTGGCCTGGCACGCCTTCCGGGCGGAGGGGATCGACAGGCATCATTGGCATGCGGCGCCCACGGGTTGCCCGACTGCCGGGCGGAAAGCCCGGGTCTCTGGATATCCCGGGGTAGGGTACGCGGCGGGCCGCCGCCATGAGCCAAAGATGAGCAATTGCTGAGGCCCGTTCCGCGCCGCCTTCACACGGCGATCGCATGATCCGGCGACGCCCGCCAATGCTCCAGGTCCCGCCCCGGCGGACGCCCGAACAGACGGCTGTATTCGCGGCTGAACTGCGACGGGCTGTCGTAGCCGACCTCGAACCCGACCCCCGCCACGTCGCGGCCCTGACTGAGAAGACGGGTTCGCGCCTCCTGAAGCCGCACCATCTTCTGGAACTGCAACGGGCTCATCGCCGTGACGGCCCTGAAATGGCGGTGCAGCGAGGTCTCGCTCATCCCGGCCAGCGCCGCGAGCGCCTCGATCCGCATCGGTTCGGCATAGTGGTCGCGGATCCAGCGGATCGCGCGGGTGATCTGGGCCAGCCGCCCGTTGGCCATGCCGATCTGACGCACCATGGCGCCGCGTTCCCCGCTCATCAGACGCCACACGATCTCGCGGTGAACCATCGGGCCCAGCACGACGGCGTCGTCGGGCCGTTCGAGCAACCGCGCCAACCGGGTCACCGCGTCGAGCAAATCCTCGTCCATGGCGCTGGCGGCCAGGCCCAGAGTCGGAACCCCGTCCGCCGGGGTCCGGTCCGTCTCGATCAGCAGTTCGGCGATCACGGCCGGGTCGAGCGGCACGGCCAGCGCCAGATAGGGCGCCTCCGTCACCTGACCCGCCACCGGCAGGTCGGCCGACACCACCAGATACTCCCCCGCGCGGTAAGGATAGGTCTGGCCGGCGAGGGTCGTGATCTTGGCGCCTTCCAGGATCACGCACAGCATCGGCTCATAGACGACGGCCTGCGCCTTGGTGACCGTACTGCTGGCGATCAGTTGCAGGCCCGGAGGCACCAGCGGGCCGACCCCCTCATGAGGATCGTTCCCCAGCCAGCGCCGCACAATGGCGGCGAGTTCGTGCAATCCGTTCATTGGACCACTCAAGGCTCTCCGGGCTTATGGCGCAAGCCGCCGACCGCCGAAACCATCCCGTCTGGCAGGATCGTGCATGACATTGGCGCGATCGGTCTACGCGGGAACGGTCGCCCGGGCGCATCAACGGCCTCCACCGCACAGGAGGCTCCCATGTCCGCCAACTCCCCCAGAACCTGGTTCATCACCGGCGCCAGCCGCGGCCTCGGCGCCGCCATCGTCCGCGCCGTGCTCGACAACGGCGACCGCGTCGTCGCCACCGCCCGCCGCCGCGAGGTCCTCGTCGAAACCTTCGGTGACGACAGCGACCGCCTGCTGTCCCTCGCCCTCGACGTCGCCGACGCCGGGCAGGTCGCAGCCGCCGTCGAGACCGCCCTCGCCCGCTTCGGCGCCATCGACGTTCTGGTCAACAACGCCGGCTACGGCCACCTCGCCATCTTCGAGGAATCGACCCCGGCCGACATCCAGGCCCAGTTCGACACCAACCTCTTCGGCCTGATGCAGGTCACGCGCGCCGTGCTGCCCTCGATGCGCGCCCGGCGCGCCGGACGCATCTTCAACATCTCGTCGGTCGGCGGCCTTGTCGGCGGCGAGAGCGGGACGCTCTACTGCACCTCCAAATTCGCCGTCGAGGGCTTCTCGGAGTCGCTGGCGGCCGAGGTGGCCCGCTTCGGGATCCACGTGACCGTGGTCGAGCCCGGATTCTTCCGCACGGACTTCCTCGAGCCGACTTCGGTCCGCTACGGCAGCCATCCGATCCCCGACTACGCCGAGGTCGCGACGGCCCTGAAGTCGTTCTACGACGCCCGCAGCCGCAACCAGGCCGGCGATCCGGAGAAGCTGGGCCAGGCTCTGCTCACCCTGGCCGACCACCCGAACCCGCCGGTCCGCTGGGCAGCGGGCAGTGACGCGGTCGGCATGATCCAGGGCAAGATCGACCGGCTCCAGGCCGATCTCGACGCGTGGCGGGAGCTGTCGCTGTCGACCGACGGTGAATTCGAGTTCGCGCCCGAACCGGACGCCGTGACGGCGTGGCGCTAGGGCCTCAGCCTCGCCCGCGATAGGTCGGCACGCCCTGGTCGGGCAACCACAGCCCTTCCGGGGCCGGGCCGGTCTGCCAGAACACGTCGATCGGGATGCCGCCGCGCGGATACCAGTAGCCGCCGATGCGCAGCCACTTCGGCGCCAGCAGGTCGGCCAGCCGCTTGCCGATGGCCACGGTGCAGTCCTCGTGGAAGGCGCCGTGGTTGCGGAAACTGGTCAGGTACAGTTTCAGGCTCTTGGACTCGACCAGCCAGTCCCCCGGCGCATAGTCGATGACGATGTGGGCGAAATCCGGCTGGCCCGTCACCGGGCACAGGCTGGTGAACTCCGGCGCCGTGAACCGGGTCAGGTACATGGTGTCCGCATGCGGATTGGGCACCCGCTCCAGCTCGGCGGTCTCCGGGCTGGTCGGCGCGGCGGTCATATGGCCCAGCTGGTGCAGGCCGGAGGTGTCGGTGGTCATGATCGCGATTTAGCGGTTCGCGGCGGCAGCGTCATCCGCCGATGTGAAAGCATCCATGCTGGAGTCCTGCCCCGCTTCTGTCCCCCCCTGTCCCCATCCTGTCTCCACGCCGGGGACAAACAGGCCGGGGACAAATCGGCGCCGCCATTTGCCTTCCCCGGCGACACCCCGCTATCCGTAGTCAAAGACAACTCGGGGAAACGCCATGGCCATTCCGGCATCGCTGAAAAACGGGCTCAAGCTGCCGGTGATCGCCGCGCCGATGTTCCTCGTCTCCGGGCCGGATCTCGTCGTCGAGTGCTGCAACGCCGGCGTCATCGGGACCTTCCCGTCGCTGAACCAGCGCACCACCGAGGGCTATCGGGAATGGCTGCACGAGATTAAGGCGCGGCTGACCCCTGACGCCGCCGCCTTCGGCGTCAACCACATCGTCCACCCGACCAATCCGCGCCTGATGTCCGACATGATGGTGTCGGTCGAGGAGAAGGTGCCGCTGATCATCACGTCCCTCGGCGCCGTGCGCGACGTGGTCGACGCGGTGCACGGCTACGGCGGCGTGGTCTTTCACGACATCGCCAACGTCCGCCACGCCCGCAAGGCGGCCCAGGCGGGCGTCGACGGCCTGATCCTGGTGGCCAACGGCGCCGGCGGCCACGCCGGCGTGGTCAATCCCTTCGCCCTGGTCGACGAGGTCCGGTCGTTCTTCGACGGGACCATCATCCTGTCGGGCTGCCTGTCGACCGGCTCCGACGTCGCCGCCGCGACGATGATGGGGGCCGACTTCGCCTACATGGGCACCCGCTTCATCGCCACGGCGGAAAGCGAGGCCCAGCCTCACTACAAGGAGATGATCGTCGAGGCCGGCTCGGCCGACATCACCTACACCCCGGCGGTGTCGGGCATCCCGGCCAACTTCCTGACCCCGTCGCTGATCGAGAACGGCATCGACCCGAAAAGCCTGCCCGAGCACAAGCTCGACATGGGCGAGGAGGCGCGGGCGTGGAAGACGGTCTGGTCGGCCGGTCAGGGCGCGGGCGCGATCCACGACATCCTGCCGGCGGCCCAGCTGGTTCGTCGGTTGAAGGACGAATATTCGCAGGCCTGTGACAAATTCGACAAGAAGCGCCTCTAGATCGGCCCCCGTTCAAACAAGGCCGCTCCATGATCCGCACCCTGACGACCGCCGCCGTCGCGACCGCCCTGCTGGCCTGCGCCGGCGCCGCCGCGGCGCAGGACTCCGCCCCCGCCGGCTCCTGGTCGTTCGCGGTCGGCGCCGCCACCGACAACCGCTCCAAGGACGTCTCCAAGTCGGACGGCGACCCCTTCGTCTGGGGCGAGGCGGAATGGGAGAGCGCGTCCGGCTTCTTCTACGCGGGGCCCTCGATCGAGACGATCAGGTCGTCGACCGGATCGGAGCTGGAGGTCGCGCTCAACGCCGGCGTCCGGCCCGAGTTCGCCGGCTTCGACTTCGACCTGAAGGTCGAGCACAAGTGGCACGTCGACGCCAATCCGGGCGCGGACGACGACGCCTGGGAATTCACGGCCGACATGAAGCGCTCGATCGGCCCGGCCAAGGGCCGCCTGCGTGTGCAGTATTCGCCGGACAGCACGGGCTCCACCGAGGCCTGGACCTGGACCGAGGCCCAGATCGGCTGGGACTTCACCGACAAACTGTCCGGCTCCGCCGCCATCGGCCGCCGCGAGCAGGACAACAGCGTCGACTATACGGGCTACAACGTGGGGGTCTCATACGCCCTGACCCGCAGCCTCGAGGCCGAGCTGCGCTGGTACGGTACGGACGCGGACGTTCCCGGCGAACAATACGCCGATAGTCTGGTCGCGGGCGTCAGCTTCGCCTTCTGAGGCTCGCAATCCGCGCCCGTCATGCCTACCTAGGAGCATGACTCACAGACCCACCACGCTCGAACGCGCCTATGAACTCGCCCGCGAGGGCCGCTGCCGCACCGTCAGCGACATCAAGCAAGCCCTTTCGTCCGAGGGCTTCGACCGCATCCAGGACTCGCTGTACGGCCCGACCCTGAGCGCCGCCCTGCGCAAACTCTGCCAGGAACACTACGTCGCGCCGGCGGAGGACGAGACCGCCAGTTGAGCGGTCGCCTTGCTTTCGCCGCCGGGATACGGCACAAATGCCTCGTCGATCTCTCTGCGAAACGCCACCCTCTGCTTTCGCACTGAGGTCTAGCCGCTCCTTTCAGACCCGACAGGCTCCAGGGGCTCTTCCCTGAAGCGAACTGCTAACGGAGGTCCTGAAAATGGCTACCGGCACTGTAAAATGGTTCAACAGCACCAAGGGCTACGGCTTCATCCAGCCTGACGACGGCGGCAAGGACGTTTTCGTCCACATCTCGGCCGTCGAACAGGCGGGCCTGCGCGGCCTCGATGAAAACCAGAAGGTTTCCTACGAAATCGAGCGCGACAAGCGTTCGGGCAAGGAATCCGCTGGTCAGCTGAAGACCGAGGGCTGATTTCACGCGCCGGCCTCCGGCGCATGATTTCGAACGGCGGCGAGGGCGAAGGCCTTCGCCGCCGTTTTGCTATCTGACCGGCGCCGCTTGCTATTGCCCCCCAAAGCGCCCACCTAGGGCTTCGTCGATCTCTCTGCGAAACGCTGCTGCCCCTTTGCATCGCGCACCGAGGTCCAAAGCCGATCCCATTCAGACCCGACAGGCCGACCCGGAACCTCTTCCGGCGGTCAACTGCTAGCGGAGGTCCTGAAAATGGCTACCGGCACTGTGAAATGGTACAACTCCACCAAGGGCTATGGCTTCATCGCCCCCGATGACGGCGGCAAGGACGTGTTCGTCCACGCCTCGGCCGTTGAAGTCTCGGACCTGGGTTCGCTCAACGAAAACCAGAAGGTTTCCTACGAGATCGAGCGCGACTCGCGTTCGGGCAAGGAATCGGCCGGTCGCCTGAAGGCCGCCGAATAGTTTCCGACTGACGGGAGGGCCGGCCGCCGATCACGGCGCCGGCCCGACCACCGTACCCTTCCCTGGAGACTGTAATGACCCCGCTTGCCGACATGATTCCCGCCATGAGCGATACTGACCTCAAGGCCCTGCGCGCCAACGCCGCCCGCCTGTCGGAATCCGGCTCCGCGGTCCAGATGAACACCGCCGCCGAGATCCTTCCCCTGATCGACGCCGAGACCGCCCGCCGCGCCGCCGCCCCGTCCTCGACGGTCAAGAAGCCTCGCGCGCCCGCCAAGAAGAAGGTCGTCCCCGCGACCGGCCACCAGACCGCCCTGCCCAGCAAGGCGGCCTGAGTCCACTTCCCTTCGCCCCTTCCCCTTGCGAGGATCGCCGCTGAAGACGCGAGCGCGTCGCTGGCGATTTGTGGCTGAAGATGATGCTGACGACATTGGCGATGCTGGCGGCAGCCGCCTTCTCCGAACCCGATCCTCTGGCGCCGGGCCGTAGCGGCCAGGTCCAGTGCTACGGGCCGGACGTCGAGCAGAAGACCTGCGAGTCCATCGGGTCCTATCGGTTCGAACCGGATGGCCGGATCATCAACAAGGCCGAGAATGTCATCGGCGGCAGCCCGCGGATCGTTGTGATCGCGGAGGGCGAAGTCTACGTCCGGGACGACGCCGAGTGTGCGTCGGAGTCCGTTACACCGGAACATATCCTGTCTGTCGAGGTCGACGGCGAGCCGCTGACCGGCGCCGGTCTGGACGCGGTTCGCGAGCAGATCGCGACCGGCATGAACGAGGTGGTTGGGGATGGCGAATACTGCTCGACCTACCATCCCAAGCCAGACGGCTCCTTGGTCGCCCTCGTGACCGTAGCCGGGCAGCCCCGCCCCGACTTCACCTCGACCGTCCTCTGGGTGCGCCGCGAGGACGGGTGGCGGCTCCAGCCCTGATCAGCCCAGCGCCTGATCCAGGTCCGCGATCAAATCCTCGACCTCCTCCACACCCACCGACAGCCGGATCAGGCTGTCCGTCACCCCGCCCGCCTCGCGCAGCTCCTTCGGCACCGAGGCGTGGGTCATGATGGCCGGGTGGTTGACCAGGCTCTCCACCCCGCCCAGCGACTCCGCCAGGGTGAACACCTGCACCCGCTCCAGCACCTGTCTGGTGCGCGCCAGATCGCCGTCGACGATGGCCGTGACCATGCCGCCGAACCTGCCGTTCATCTGGCTCGCCGCCAGCTCGTGCTGCGGATGGCTGATCAGGCCGGGATAGATCACCTTCGCGATCCCCTTGCGCTCCTCCAGCCAGCGGGCCACCGCCAGGGCGTTCTCATTGTGCGCCTTCATGCGCAGGCCCAGCGTCTTCAGCCCGCGGTTGGCGAGGAAGGCGTCGAACGGCCCCATCACCCCGCCGACCGAGTTCTGCAGAAACTTGATCTCCTTCGCCAGCTCCGGGTCCGCCGTCACCAGCGCCCCGCCGATGATGTCCGAATGGCCGTTCAGATATTTGGTCGCCGAATGCATGACCACGTCCGCGCCCAGCTTGAGCGGCTGCTGGCTCCACGGCGTAGCGAAGGTGTTGTCGACCATCAGCAGCAGGCCGCGTGCCTTCGCGATCTTCGCCAGGCCGGCGATATCGGCCAGCTTCATCAACGGATTGGTCGGGGTCTCGGCCCAGATCATCTTCGTCTTCGGCGTGATCGCCGCCTCGACGGCCGGCAGATCGCTCAGGTCGACATAGCTGAAATCCAGCCCCGCCGACCGCCGCCGCACCCGCTCGAACAGCCGCCACGAGCCGCCGTACAGGTCGTCGCCGGTGACGATGTGCGAGCCCGCGTCCAGCAGCTCCAGCGCCGTGGAGGTCGCCGCCATGCCGCTGGCGAAGCCGAAGCCGTGCGTGCCGCCCTCGAGGTCGGCCAGACAGGCCTCGAACGCCTCTCGCGTCGGGTTCTTGCCCCGGGCGTATTCATAGCCCTTGTTCACCCCCGGGCTTTCCTGGGCGTAGGTCGAGGTGGCGTAGATCGGCGTCATCACCGCCCCCGTGGTCGGGTCGGGCCGCTGGCCGGCGTGGATGGCGCGGGTCGAGAAACCCTGGCTGTTCTTGATCGTGCTCACGCGGTCACCGGTTCAGGCTGAGATGGTTGATCAGGTCGCTCCGGGTGATCAGCCCCACGAATTTCTCCCCGTCCAGCACGATGGCCACCCGGTCGCGGTCGAACAGCGGGATCAGGGCGTCCAGCGGCTCGCCCACCTGCACCGTGTCCAGATCGCGCGTCATCACCGAGCCGACCGGCTTCCTGAACCGCTCCTGGCGGGTGATCTCGTCGGTGTTCATCACATGGACGATGTCGCTCTCGTCGACGATGCCGACCAGCCGCCCGTCCTTGATCACCGGCAACTGCGAGACGTCGGCCCCCTTCATGCGCTTGAAGGCGGTGTCGAGCGTGTCCTCCGGTCCGATGACCACCACGTCGCCGGCCTCGTACTTGCGGGAGATCAGGTCCGACAGGTCGCCGTGCATCGGCTGGTCACCCAGACCCTGATCGGCCAGCCAGGCGTCGTTGTAGACCTTGGACAGGTATTTGGCCCCCGTGTCGCAGACGAGGGTGACCACCCGCTTCGGCGCCGTCTGCGCGCGGCACCAGCGCAGGGCCGCTGCGATCAGCGTTCCCGACGACGATCCCGCCAGCACGCCTTCCTTCAGCAGCAGTTCGCGGATCGTGGCGATCGCCTCGGCGTCGGGGATCGAATAGGCGCAGTCGACCAGGGTGATGTCAGCGGTGTCCGGCACGAAATTCTGCCCGATCCCCTCGACAGTGTAGCTGCCCTCCGGCCCTGGCACGCCCTCGTTGACGATGCCGGCCAGCGTCGAGCCGACCGGATCGGCGAGGATGATCTTCGCGTCCGAGCCGACGCTCTTCAGGAACCGCGCCGTGCCGGTGATCGTCCCGCCCGAGCCGATGCCGGCGACGAAGGCGTCGATGTCGTGCTCCATCTGCTCCCAGATTTCCGGACCGGTGGTCTTGAAATGGGCCTCGGAGTTGGCGTCGTTGGCGAACTGGTTGACGTAGAAACCGCCCGGGATCTGCTGCGCCAGCCGCTCGGCCATGTCGGTGTAATATTCCGGATGCCCATGCGGCACGTCCGAACGCGTAAGGCGAACATCCGCGCCCATCGCTCTGAGATGCTGGATTTTTTCCTTGGACATCTTGTCCGGAATGACCAGCAGCACCTTATAGCCCTTGGCCTGCCCCACCAGGGTCAGCGCCAGTCCCGTATTGCCGGCCGTCGCCTCGACGATGGTGCCGCCGGGCTTCAGGAACCCCTCCCGCTCCGCCGCCGCGATCATCGACAGGGCGATGCGGTCCTTGACCGATCCGCCGGGGTTCTGGGACTCCAGCTTCAGGAACAGCCGGCACGGGCCGGTGTCCATCCGCGTCACCTCCACCATGGGCGTCTTGCCGATCAGGTCCAGCAGCGAACCGGTGGGACCGGTCAGGACCGGGGTGGGCGCGAGCGACATTCAAACAACTCCGGGGGGTTCGCGCCGGAAGCTAGGCCCCGCCCCCCTTCACGACAAGACGCGCAAAATTTCGCCTCCGAACAGGCCAGAAGCGCGTTATCAAGGATTCCAATGACAAAATCTCCCCGCCGGCCCGCCGCCGGCCTGCCCGACAAAGACACCCTCCTCGCCTTCCTCCGCGAAGCCGGATCGGCCGAGAAGACCGACATCGCCCGCCACTTCGGCCTGAAGGGCGGCGACCGCCGCGCCCTGCGCGAAATGATCCGCGAGCTCGAGGCCGAGGGCAAACTCGGCAAGCGCGGCCGCAAGGGCTTCTCCGAAGCCGGAGCCCTCCCCCCCGTCGGCGTCGCCGACGTGGTCGAGCGCGACGTCGACGGCGAGCTCTACGTGCGGCTCGTCGAGGCCTCGCCCGACGCCCCCCGCGCCATACTCGTGGCCGACAACGACCGGCCCGGATCCGCGCCCGGCCTCGGCGACCGCGTACTGGCCAAATTCGCCCGCGGCGCCGACGGCTGGGAAGCCCGGCTGATCAAGAAGCTCGACACCGAGACCAATCGCGTCCTCGGCGTCATCCGCAAGTCCAACAAGGAGATCCGGGTCGAACCCGTCGACCGCCGCTCGAAGGACGTGCTGCTGGTCCCCCACGCCCAGGGCGCCGACCTGCGCGACGGCGACCTCGTGCTGGCCGCCATCGAGCGGGGCGAGCAGCGCTACGGACCCAAACGCGGCAAGATTCTCGAGACCATCGGCCGCGAGGACGACCCTCGCGCCGCCTCCCTGATCGCCATCGCCGCCCACAACGTCCCCATGGGTTTCTCCGAGGCCGTCCAGAAGGAGGCCCAGGACCAGGAGCTGCCATCGCTGAAGGGCCGCGAGGACCTGCGCGACCTGCCGCTGATCACCATCGACCCCGCCGACGCCCGCGACCACGACGACGCCGTCTTCGCCCAGCGCGACGACAATCCGAAGAACGAGGGCGGCTGGATCGTCTGGGTGGCCATCGCCGACGTCGCCGCCTACGTCCGGCCGGGCACGGCCCTCGATCGCGAAGCCCGCGAGAAGGGTAATTCCACCTACTTCCCGGACCGGGTCGAGCCGATGCTGCCCGAGGTCCTGTCCAATGGCCTGTGCAGCCTCAAGCACGGCGAGAACCGCGCCTGCCTCGCCGTCCGCATGGTCTTCGACAAGGACGGCCGCAAAACGGGGCACAAGTTCCTGCGCGGCCTGATGCGCTCGCACGCCAGCCTCAGCTACGAGCAGGCCCAGGCCGCCATCGACGGCGTCGAGGCCGGCGGCGGGGCCGACGAGGTCACCGGTCCGACCATGGACGCGATCCTCTACCCGCTGTGGAACGCCTACCGGGCCATGCTCAAGGGCCGCATCAAGCGCAGCCCGCTCGCCATCGAGAGCCTCGAGCGCAAGGTGCTGATGGACCCCGGCGGCGGCATCGGCACGATCGAGCCGCGCAAGTCGCTGGAGGCGCATCGCCTGATCGAGGAGATGATGATCCAGGCCAACGTCTGCGCCGCCGAGACGCTGGAGCAGAAGCGCATCCCCCTGCTCTACCGGGTCCACGACGCGCCCAGCCAGGAGAAGCTGTTCAACCTCGGCGACTTCCTGCAGACCATCGGCAGGCCGTGGAACAAGGGTGAGCCGGCCACGACGAAGCGGTTCAACAAGCTGCTCGACGAGACCCGGGACGGTCCCCACGCCGAGGTCGTCAACGAGGTGGTCCTGCGCACCCAGATGCAGGCCTTCTACAGCCCCGAAAACGTCGGCCACTTCGGCCTCAACCTTGACCGCTACGCCCACTTCACCTCGCCGATCCGGCGCTACTCCGACCTGATCGTCCACCGCGGCCTGATCCGCGGCCTCGGCCTCGGCAAGGACGGGCTGACCGACCGCGAGATCGCCGAACTGCCGACCATCGCCGAACAGGTGACCATGACCGAGCGCCGCTCCATGGCCGCCGAGCGCGCCGCCATGGACCGCTA
>NZ_DASPMQ010000023.1:0-11784 GCF_035626975.1 Brevundimonas sp. | reverse complement strand
CAAGATCCCCGTCACCGTCCTCACCGGCTACCTCGGCGCCGGCAAGACCACCCTGCTCAACCGCATCCTCACCGAGGACCACGGCAAGCGCTACGCCGTCATCGTCAACGAGTTCGGCGAGATCGGCATCGACAACGACCTTGTCGTCGGCGCCGACGAGGACGTGTTCGAGATGAACAACGGCTGCGTCTGCTGCACCGTGCGCGGCGACCTGATCCGCGTCGTCGCCGGCCTGATGAAGCGTCAGCGCCCCGGCAAGCCGGCTTTCGACGCCATCATCGTCGAGACCACCGGCCTCGCCGATCCCGGCCCCGTCGCCCAGACCTTCTTCGTTGACGAGGACGTCAAGGCGAAGACGCAGCTCGACAGCGTCACGGCGCTGGTCGACGCCAGACACATCATGGCCCGGCTGGACGACTCGAAAGAGGCCCGCGAGCAGGTCGCCTTCGCCGACCGGATCATCCTCAACAAGGTCGATCTCGCCTCGGAAGACGCGCTGGTCGAGGTCGAGGCCCGCCTGCGCCGGCTCAACCCACTGGCCCCGATCACCCGCGCCGAACGCGCCAATGTGCCGCTCGACCAGGTCCTCGGTCTCGGCGGCTTCGATCTGGAACGCATCCTCGACATCAATCCGCAGTTCGCCAATCCGGGCCACGGCGAGGAAGGTCACGTCCACGACGAGCACTGCGGCCACGATCACGACCACGACCACGAACACCACGGCCACGCCCATGAGCACGAGCATGCCCATGGCGCGCGCGGCCACGCCCACGAGGACGACATCAAGGGCATCTCCCTGTCGCTCGACCGGCCGATGGACGGGACCAAATTCACCGCCTGGCTCGACCGCCTGCTCGGCGAGCAGGGCCAGAACATCCTGCGCGCCAAGGGCATCATCGACGTGGCCGGCGAGGACCGCCGCCTGGTCTTCCAGGCCGTGCACATGATCCTCGAGGGCGAGCTGCAGAAGCCCTGGGGCGCGATCGAACGGCGCTGGTCGCGCGCGGTCTTCATCGGCCGCGATCTCGACGAGGCGGAACTGCGCAAGGGTTTCGAGGCTTGCGCCGTATGAGGACCTGAAGGAGCCGGGCCATGACCGATGCGAAGACCGCCCTGATCCTCGGCGCCTCGCGCGGCATAGGTTTGGGTCTGGTCGAGGAGTATCTGGCTCGCGGCTGGTCGGTTATCGCCACCGTCCGCGATGCGGGGGCTGAGGCCGAACTCACCGCCATGGACCGCACTGGCCGGCTCACCGTCCTTCGCGCCGACGTCACCCACGACGGCGACATCCAGGCGCTCGCCGACCGTGTCGATCGGCCGCTGGACCTGCTGTTCCTCAACGCCGGGATCATGGGTCCCGAAGAGATGACGACGGCCTCGCCGGAGGAGATCAACCAGATCATGCAGACCAACGCCTTTGGTCCGGCCCGCCTCGCCTGGGCGCTTGCGGACCGGGTGCGGCCCAGGACCGGCGTCATCGCCCTGATGTCGACTGGCATGGCTTCGATCGCCGACAACCGCTCCGGCGGCTATGACATCTACCGCGCCTCCAAGGCGGCCCAGAACATGTTGGCGCGCAGCCTGTGGGTCGGTCCCGGCCAGGCGCGGGGCCTGACCGTCCTGTCGGTCAATCCGGGCTGGGTGAAGACCGCCATGGGCGGCCGCGGCGCGACCATCGACGTGCCGACCAGCGCCCGGGGCATCGCCGACCAGATCGAGAGCCACGCCGGCGCGGGCGAGCACCGCTTCATCGGCTGGAACGGCCGCGAGTTGCCGTGGTGAACCCGCCGCCCAAACCGCTCTCCGTCGAGACCCGCCAGGCGATCCTGCATTACGGCACGCCCGATTTCGACGTCCTGCAGACCGGCGACTATGTGGTCTGCGCCGTCTCCGGCAAGCCGATCCCGCTGGAGCGGCTGACCTACTGGAGCGTCGAGTTGCAGGAGGCCTACGCCAATGCGGACCTGATGACCCGGCGCTGGGTGGAGACGCACCCTCGCGCGTGATGCGCCGTTGCGCGTTGACGCGCGCCGGGCGGGCTCTAAACGGACCTCATGAAGACCCACACCTACGACGCCCAGATCACTGCCGCCCTGTTCGATCGGACCGGCGCCGTTTTCGCGCTCGGCGACGGGTCGGTGCGCTTCGAGGGGGGCGAGTTCAGCGCCGCCCACGACGGGGCCATCCTGTGCGCGGCGGTCCATCCGTCGGGCGATGGGGTGGTCACCGGCGGCGACGACGGCCGGGTGATCTGGCACCGCCGTGGCGACGCGGGCGTGCTGGCCACCGCGAAGGGCCAGTGGATCGACGCCATCGACGCCTCGGCCGAAAGCGGCCTGATCGCCTTCTCGGCCGGCAAGACCCTGTCGGTGATCGACGCGAAGGACGCCGGCTTCCGCCGCGATTTCGTGCACGAACGCACCGTCTCGGGCGTGGCTTTCGAACCGAAGGGCCGCCGTATCGCGACCTCGACCTACGGCGGCGCGGCCCTGTGGTTCGCCCGCATCGCCGACCAGAAGCCGACCTTTCTCAAATGGGCCGGATCGCACACGGCGGTCGGCTGGTCGCCGGACGGCGCCTTCGTCGTCACCGCCATGCAGGATAATCAGCTGCACGGCTGGCGCATCAAGGACCAGAAGAACCTGCGCATGGGCGGCTATCCGTCCAAGGTCCGCGCCATGAGCTTCCTGTCCAACGGCCAGCTGCTGGCCACGTCGGGCGCGCAGGGGGCGGTGCTGTGGCCCTTCATCGGCTCGAACGGCCCGATGGGCCGCGAAGCCACCGAGATCGGTTTCGACGAAGGCAGCCTCGTCGCCCTGGTGGCGTCGCAGCCGAAGCACGGCGTCCTCGCGGCCGGTCTCGACGACGGCCGCGTCTGGCTGGCCCATCCGGCCGGGCAGGGGCTGAACTTCCTCAAGGCCGGGAAGGGCGCGCCGATCACCGCCCTGGCCATGAGCGCCGACGCCCGTCGCGTCGCCTGGGCGGACGAGGACGGCCAGGCCGGCGTGGCCGACGTCTGACGCGGTCGTCCGGCGCCACTTGCTCCGGACCGCCGACACGGGCCAACCTTCGCCGATGGGGGATGTCGTGCAGACCAGACGCAAGCGGCCGGTGCTCAGGGTGTTGGCGCTGCTCGTCCTGCTGCTGCTGGTCAGTGTCGGGATCCAGCGCTTCGTTCCCCCGCCCGCCACCTTCCTGATGGTGACCCGGACCATCGAAGGGGAGGGGTTGTCCTATCGCTGGCGTTCGCTGGACGACATCTCGCCGCGTCTGGTCGAGGCGGTGATCGCCTCCGAGGACTCGACCTTCTGCGCCCACCGCGGCTTCGACATAAAGGCCATCGAGAAGGCGCTGAAGGCCAACGCCCGGGCCGAGAAGCGCGGCGGAACCCGCATCCGCGGCGGTTCGACGATCAGCCAGCAGACCGCCAAGAACGTCTTCCTCTGGCCGGGCCGCGACTGGATCCGCAAGGGGCTGGAGGCCGGCTACACCGTCCTGATCGAGACGCTGTGGGGCAAGCGCCGGGTCATGGAGGTCTATCTGAACGTCGCGGAATGGGCCCCCGGCGTCTACGGCGCCGAGGCGGCCTCGCGTCACTGGTTCGGCAAGTCGGCCGCCGACCTCAGCGCGCGCGAGGCGGCGCGGCTGGCGGCCATCCTGCCGTCGCCCCGACGCTACAACGCCTCGTCGCCCGGACCCTATGTGCGCCGCCGGGCCTCGCGGGTTCAGGCCGCCATGGGCACGGTGCGCAGCGACGGCCTCGCCGCCTGCGTGCTGGGCTGAACCGCGCCGCTTGACGACACGGCTCCGCTCGCCTCACCTGCGCGCCGAAAAGGCGGAGCAACCGCCTGACGCCAGATACCCGGGAGGACTCCATGAAACGCACCCTGATGACGGCCGCCGCCGCCTGCGCCCTCGGCCTCGCCGCCGGGTGCGCCAGCTATGGTGACGACGATCTGGACGCGGCCGCCGCTGATGCCCGTGCTGCCGCAGACGCCGCGGCCGCCGCCACAGCGAGTCCGGTGACGGCCGAAGCGGCTGTGGCCTTTGTCGCCGACGCCGAAAAGCGCCTTGCCGACCTCAGCGAGGAGGCCGCCCGCATCCAGTGGACCCGGGCCACCAACATCACCCACGACACCATGTGGCTGGAGAGCCGGATCAACGCCGAGTACACCGAGCTGCAGGTCGAACTGGCCAATGGCGCGGCCGCCTTCAATGACGTCGAGGTTCCCGCCGACGTCCGCCGCAAGCTGAACCTGCTGCGTCTCGGCATCGTGCTGCCGGCCCCGAACCGGCCCGGCGCGGCCACCGAACTGGCCGAGATCACCACCCGACTCGACTCGACCTACGCCACCGGAAAATTCGATTTCAAGGGCCGTCAGATCACGCTCGACGACGCCACCATCCTGATGGCCGAGAGCCGCGACCCCGCCGACACCAGGGCCCTGTACGAGGGCTGGCGCACCATCTCGCCGGTCATGGCCGCCGACTACGCCCGCATGGTCGAGATCGCCAACGAGGGCTCGCGCGAGCTTGGCTTCGCCGACACCGGAGCGATGTGGCGCGCCGGCTACGACATGGACCCCGACGCCTTCGCCGCCGAGACGGACCGGCTGTGGGAGCAGGTGAAGCCCTTCTACGAAAACCTGCACTGCTATGTGCGCGACCGTCTCAACGCGAAATACGGCGACGCGGTCCAGCCCGAGACCGGCCCGATCCGCGCCGACCTGCTCGGCAACATGTGGTCGCAGCAGTGGGGCAATATCTATGACGTCGTGGCCCCGACCTCGGGCGGCGAGTCCAGCTACGACCTGACCCAGCTGCTGGTCAGCAAGGGCTACGACGCCGAAAAGATGGTCAGGACCGGCGAGAATTTCTACGTCTCGCTGGGCCTCGATCCGTTGCCGCAGACCTTCTGGGAGCGGTCGATGATCACCCGGCCCGAGGGCCGCGAGGTGGTCTGCCACGCCTCGGCCTGGGACCTCGACAACCGTGACGACATCCGCATCAAGATGTGCACCCAGGTCAACGGCGACGACTTCTACACCGTCCACCACGAGCTCGGGCACAACTACTACCAGCGCGCCTACAAGGATCAGCCGTTCCTGTTCAAGAACGGGGCGAACGACGGTTTCCACGAGGCCATCGGCGATTTCGTCGGCCTGTCGGCCCTGACCCCGACCTATCTGAACCAGATCGGCCTGCTGGACACGGTGCCGGGCGAGTCGGAGGACATCCCCTTCCTGCTCAAGATGGCGCTCGACAAGATCGCCTTCCTGCCGTTCGGCCTCATGGTCGACCGCTGGCGCTGGGGCGTGTTCAACGGCGAGACAACGCCGGCCGAATACAACGACGCCTGGACCGCCAACATGCTGCGCTACCAGGGCCTTGTTCCGCCCGGACCGCGTCCGGAGAACGCCTTCGACCCGGGCGCGAAGTACCACATCCCCGGCAACACCCCGTACACCCGCTACTTCCTGGCCCACATCTACCAGTTCCAGTTCCACCGTGCGGCCTGCAAGCAGGCCGGCTGGACCGGTCCGCTGCACCGTTGCTCGATCTATGGAAACGAGGACGTCGGCCAGCGCTTCAACGCCATGATGGAAATGGGCCAGTCGCGCCCATGGCCCGAGGCTATGCAGGCCTTTACCGGCGAGACCGGCAACGACGCCTCGGCCGTGGCGGACTATTTCGCCCCGCTGAACGCCTGGCTGACCGAGCGGAACCGCGGCAAGGACTGCGGCTGGGAGGCCTGAGTCCCGCCGGACGAGGGTCTGATTAACTTTCGCTGTTGGACCTTCTCTTAACCGGCTTGCGCCACAGTCGCGCGGAAGACCGTGGGCGAATTGCGCCCGCGGCGGGACGGCGGCTGGAACGGATGGGGTGCAAGACCTGGCTTGACGGTGTGTGCGGCGGCGTGGGGGCCCTTGCCCGGCGCCTGGCGGGGGACGTGCGCGGCAACGTCGCCATGCTGTTTGGCCTCAGCCTGCCAGTGTTGCTGCTGATGGTTTTCGGCGGCGTCGACATCCACCGGATGTCGACCGTCAAGGTCAACCTGCAGGACGCCCTCGACGCCGCGGCCCTGGCGGCGGCCCGGTCGCCCTATACGGAGGACGCCGACCTGAAGCGCGTCGGCCTCGCGGCGCTGAAGGCCAATCTGCAGGCCTATCCGAACGTCACCCTCGAGGAGGATCAGACCAGCTTCATCCTCAGCGACGAGGACGTGGTCGTCGCCGACGCCCGGGTTCAGGTGAAGACCCTGGTCGCCAACATCTTCCTGCCGCCCTACGGCCAGCTGATGGACGACTATCTGCCGGTGGGCAGCCATTCCGAGGTCGACCGGTCGTCCCGCAATATCGAGGTGGCGCTGGTGCTCGACCTGACCGGCTCCATGGCCGGCGAGCGGATCGCGGCGCTGATCGAAGCGGC
Organism: Brevundimonas sp.; assembly: GCF_035626975.1. Taxonomy (GTDB): domain Bacteria; phylum Pseudomonadota; class Alphaproteobacteria; order Caulobacterales; family Caulobacteraceae; genus Brevundimonas. The sequence continues at coordinate 5,355 of NZ_DASPMQ010000023.1, read as the reverse complement.
CAAGGACCTCGTCGAACTGGTCGTCCAGGACGTGCAGACGCCCTACTATTCCAAGATCGCCCTGGTGCCGTACTCGAACTCGGTCAACCCGGGCAGCAGCTACCTGACCCAGGTGCGCGGCGGCGTGACCACGTCGGTCAACATCAGCAACGCCGTCATCAACCTGTCGGGCACCCAGCGGACCATCTCCGGAGTGACCAGGGCTCGTCCGGCGGTCGTCACGACGAGCACCGACCACGGCTTCCTCAACGGCGAGATCGTCTGGATCACTGGCGCGACCGGCATGACCCAGCTGAACAACAAACCCTATGTCGTGACCAACAAGACGAACACGACCTTCGAGCTATGGACCATGAGCGGCAGTCGCGTGGATAGCCGCGGCTGGAGTAACTACAATGGCAGCGGCCGCGTGCAGAAATGCCAGAACAACGATTGTTCGATCACCATCACCGCCAACAATCACGGCCTCCTGAACAACCAGTACGTTCGCATCACCGATGTGAACGGCATGACCCAGATCAACAACAAAACCTATCTCGTCGGCAACGTCACGACCAACACCTACACGATCGATCCGGACGACGGTTCGACGATCAACCCCTATAGTTCGGGCGGCAGGTCATGGTGCGCCCAGGCGGGCTGCACCTGGTTCGCCTTCGAGAACGTCTACGAAGACCTCGTCGCCAACAGGATCAGTTCGTGCGTCACAGAGCGCACCGGCGCCCAGGCCTGGACCGAAGCCCGGCCGACCGGCGCCTCGTCCTACGTCGGCCGGCACTATCCCGACACCAGCGGCGGCTGCCTGGGCAATGCGGTCATGCCCCTGACCAGCAGCAAATCGAGCCTGACGACCGCGATCAACAATTTCCAGGTCGAGGGCACGACCGCCGGCCACATCGGTATCGGCTGGGGCTGGTACGCCCTGTCGCCGACCTTCAGCGCGATGTGGTCCTCAGGGACCGCGGCTCCCTATGACGCGTCGGAAACCCTGAAGGCCATGGTCATCATGACCGACGGCGAGTTCAACACCGCCTACTGCCAGGCGGTCCCGGACATGTACACCGGCGCAACCAGCGGCACCTATCGCAACAACTGCGCCGCCACCAACGGCGACGCCTTCACTCAGAGCCGGACGCTTTGCGACGCGATCAAGGCCAGGGGCATTCTGGTCTACACGGTGGGCTTCCAGATTTCCGCGACCGGCGACGCCGCCGATGTGCTGGCCTATTGCGCGAGCACACCGACGAACTTCCACATCGCAGCCAGCGCCGGCGACCTGTCCGACGCCTTCGCCGCGATCGGCCGCGACATCACCCAGTTGCGGATCTCCAAATAACGAACAGGCGCGGCGCCCTCCGACGCCGCGCCCTGCGCTCAAGCGGGTTCGGCGCCGCGCGCGGGCCGATAGCGCACTCACCACGCGCTCAAGCAGCGAGCGCCGCGCGGCGAGCGTTAGCGCACTCAAATCAGCCGGATTTCCTTCAGCCGTTCGGTCAGGAAGTCCTCGGCCATGATGGCCTTGCCGGCGTAGCGGTCGGGGTTCTCCGGCGACACCATGCCCGGCAGGGTCTCGATCATGAAATCCGGGTTGAAGTGCAGGAAGAACGGCGTCGAATAGCGGGCGAAGCCGCGCCGCTCCGGGGCCGGATTGACCACCCGGTGGGTCGTCGACGGCAGCACATGGTTGGTCAACCGCTGCAGCATGTCGCCGATGTTGACCACCAGCGCCCCCGGCGGCGGGGCGATGTCCAGCCATTCGCCGTCGGCGTCCTTCAGCTGCAGGCCCGCCTCCTCGGCGCCAAGCAGCAGGGTGATGACGTTGATGTCCTCGTGGGCGCCGGCGCGCACGCCGGGCGCGTCGGCCGGCACCGGCGGATAGTGCAGCATGCGCAGGATGCTGTTGCCCAGCTGGACCTTGTCCTCGAAGAAATCGTCGCCCAGCTCCAGATAGCGGGCGATGGCGCGCAGGATCTTGCGGCCCAGCTCGTCCATGGCCGTGAACATGCCGTACAGGTGGGGCCGGAAGCCTTCGATCTCGGTCGGCCAGACGTTGTCGCGCATATATTTCCGGTAGGGATGGCCCTCCGGCAGCTCGCGCCCGACATGCCAGAACTCCTTCAGGTCGACCGTCGCCGCGCCCTTGGCCGCCTCGACCCCGAACGGGGTCAGGCCGCGGGCGCCGCCGGTTCCCGGCTGGTGGTACTGGCGCTTCACGTCCTCGGGCAGGGCGAAGAAGGCCTTGGCGTCGTCCAGCGCGGCGTCGATCACCGTCTCGTCCAGCCCATGGTCGGCGATGACCGCGAAGCCGTAGCGCTTGAAGGACTCGCCCAGCCTGTCGGCGAAGGCCTGGAAGTCGGTGTCGTAGAGCGTCATCGACACGGGTTCGATGGAGCGGCGGGCGGCGGTGGAGCTCAGGCTGTCGGCCATTGCGGGACCTCAAAACTACATTCGGGCGTTTCCATACGCCCTGTGGGCCGATCTTGGCAAAGCACGGGCGCCGGCGTTCGCCGCGGATGAATCCGCGCCTGCCGGCCGTTCACCGGCGGTACAGGTGGGAACCTTGACCGTAAGGCCGCGTTCCGCCGTCAACCAGGAACTGGAAGGACCATTCCATCATGCACGCCAAACTTCTCATAACCGGCGTCAGCGTCATCGCCCTGCTGGGCGCCTGCACGACGACCGACCCCTACAGCTCCACCCCGCGCCGGAACAACACCGCCACCGGCGCGATCGCCGGCGCGCTCGGCGGCGCCGTGCTGGGCTATCTGACCAACACCTCCAATTCCGAGGAAGGCCGCAAGAACGCCCTGATCGGGGCCGGCATCGGCGCCCTCGGCGGCGCGGCCGTCGGCGCCTACATGGATCGTCAGCAGCGCGAACTGGAAGCCCAACTGTCGGGCACCGGCGTCGGGGTGGCCCGCCAGGGCGACAACCTCGTCCTGCGCATGCCCTCGGACGTGACCTTCGCCTCCAACCAGTCGGCGATCAGCCCGCGTTTCAACGCCACTCTCGATGACGTGGCGGCGGTGCTGAACCGCTATGACCAGTCGGTCATCGACGTCGTCGGCCACGCCGATTCCGATGGCGCCGAAGACTACAACCTGAACCTCTCGCGCCAGCGCGCCTCGTCGGTGGCCCAGTATCTGGTCAGCCGCAACGTTCTGGCCGACCGCCTCTACGTCGACGGCCGCGGCGAGAGCGAGCCGGTGGCCACCAACGTCACGGCCGAAGGCAAGGCCCAGAACCGGCGGGTCGAGATCGTGATCCGGCCGTTCCGCGGCTAGCGCCAAACGCGCCCAGGCAGGCCCGTGCCGCGCACGGGCCGATAGCGCGCCAACGAGAGAGGCGGAGCTTCGGCTCCGCCTTTTTTGTGGCCGGACACTGTTCCGTGACTTGCGGCGGCGGCGCGTAGATGCTGGATAACAAACGCCGTTTCGACTCGGGGGAATGCGTGCGTCCGGACCATGAAATCACCGATGGAATCAGACTCGGCGCGATCGCGGTCGTGTCGGCGGTGGTGACGGCGATGCTGGTCATCGGCGCAGGCCGGACCCTGCTCCCCCAGCCGGAGGCCCAGGCGAAGGACCGGCCCGTGCTGATCCAGGCCTCGCTGCCCTAGAGCGAAATCGGTTTGGCCGCGATCGCGTCCAAACTCGGATCGTTCCAGGATCATGCTGGAGCCTGATTCACGGCATCGGCGGAATCGCGAAGCGATTCCTCCTCAACCGATCCTAGCTTCTTCCGATCGAGGCGTAGCGGAAGCCCCGCGCGCGCATGTCCTCGGGCCGATAGACGTTGCGCAGGTCCACCATGACCGGCTGCCGCAACAGCCGCTTGACCCGGTTCAGGTCCAGGGCCCGGAACTGGTCCCACTCGGTCAGGATGACGACCACGTCCGCACCCTCGACGGCGTCATAGGGGCCGTCCTTGAACACCACGCCCGGCAGCAGGTGCGCGGCCTCCTTCATGCCCTCGGGATCGAAGGCCTGAACCGTCGCGCCCATGGCCATCAGGGCCGGGGCCACGTCCAGCGACGCCGCGTCGCGCATGTCGTCGGTGTTGGGTTTGAAGGTCAGGCCCAGCAGGGCGATGGTCTTGCCCGCCAGATCGCCGTCCAGCGCCGCCGAGACGCGCTGCGCCATGGCCTTCTTGCGTGCGTCGTTGACCTCGACCGTGGTCTCGATCAGCCGCACCGGCGACCCCGCGTCGATCGCAGTGCGCACCAGGGCTATGGTGTCCTTGGGGAAGCAGGAGCCGCCGTAGCCCGGGCCGGCGTGCAGGAATTTCGATCCGATCCGGTTGTCGAGGCCGATCCCGCGCGCGACCTGCTGGACATCGGCGCCGACCTTCTCGCACAGATCGGCCATCTCGTTGATGAAAGTGATCTTCATGGCCAGGAAGGCGTTGGCCGCGTACTTGATCAGCTCCGACGTGCGCCGGCCCGTGAACAGGATCGGCGTTTCGTTCAGGTTCAGCGGACGATAGATCTCGCGCATCACCGCCTGGGCGCGCGGGTCCTCGGCCCCGACCACGATCCGGTCAGGTCGCTTGAAGTCCTCGATAGCCGCGCCTTCGCGCAGGAACTCCGGGTTGGAAACCACCGCGAAGTCGGCGTCGGGCCGCCGGGCGCGGATGATGGCCTCGATCTCGTCGCCGGTTCCGACCGGCACGGTCGACTTGGTGACGATGACGGTGAAGCCCTCGATCAGACCGGCGATCTCCTCGGCGGCCGCATGGACATAGGACAGGTCGGCGTGGCCGTCGCCGCGACGGGACGGCGTGCCCACGGCGATGAAGACCGCGTCCGCCGTCCGGATCGCCTCCGCCCCGTCGAGGGCGAAGGACAGGCGGCCGTCGCGGACGTTGGCGGCGACCAGGTCGTCGAGTCCGGGCTCGAAGATCGGGATCTCGCCCCGCTCGAGCCGCTCGATCTTGGAGGGATCCTTGTCGACGCAGGTCACGTCGTGGCCGAAATCGGCAAAACAGGCCCCTGAGACCAGGCCCACGTAGCCGGTTCCGATCATTGCGACGCGCATGCGGGTTCGCCCCCTTCAACAGTGGCCGGGAGATAGCGGTCGGGCCGGGGTTTGGCCACCCCGCCCGTCCTGCCCGGGGTCCAAAGCAAAACCGCCGGCCCCGCGAAGGGCCGGCGGCTCTGTTATTCTCCGTGCCGTCCGCCCCCGGCCCAGGGGCCGGAAGCGGTCTCGACGTCAACCTAGAAGTTGATGCCGATGGTGGCGCGGCGGTTGAGAGGCTCGCGAACGCCGTCGGCGGTCGGGCGGGCCAGTTGGGTTTCGCCCTTGCCGTCGAGCGAGATGACGCCGCCGTTGACACCCTGGGCGACCAGCGCGTCCG
>NZ_DASPMQ010000022.1:0-86564 GCF_035626975.1 Brevundimonas sp. | reverse complement strand
AGGTCGTTGTCGATGCCGATCTCGCCGAACTCGTTGACGATGACGGCGTAGCGCTTGCCGTGGTCCTCGGTGAGGATGCGGTTGAGCAGGGTGGTCTTGCCGGCGCCGAGGTAGCCGGTGAGGACGGTGACGGGGATCTTGCCAGAGGCGGTGTCGGTCATGGGCCGCTAGATGGCGGCTGCGAGGCCGCTTGTGAAGGTCAGCAGTCGGGACAATCCGGCAGGGGGCCGGCTTCCAGCTGCAGGGTGGTGTGATGGATGGCGAAACGGACCCGGGCCATCCTGTGCGCCTCGGCCAGCAACGCCTCGGGATCGGGCCTGTCGTGGACGAGGTGGGCGGTCAGGGCCGTGTCGGTCGTCGACAGGCCCCAGACGTGCAGGTCGTGGACGGCGCTGACCCCGGGCAGGGCCAGGAAGGCGGTGCGGATCGCCTCGACGTCCACCCCCCGGGGAGCGGCGTCGAGCGCCAGGTTGACCGAGTCCTTGAGCAGGCCCCAGGTGCCCCACAGGATCACCGCCACGATGACCAGGCTGACCAGCGGATCGATGATCGACCAGCCCGTGAACAGGATCGCCGCGCCGGCTATGACGACGCCGATCGAGACGGCGGCGTCGGCCAGCATGTGCAGATAGGCCCCGCGCGCGTTGAGGTCCGAATGCTGGTCGCGCATGAACAGCAGGGCCGTGCCCAGATTGATGACGAAGCCGACGCCGGCGACGATCATGACGATACGGGACTGGACCTCGGCTCCGCTGCCCAGCCGCTGGGCCGCCTCGACCGCGATGGCCCCGCAGGCGAAGATCAGCAGGATGGCGTTGGCCAGCGCCGCCAGCACCGTGGCCTTGCCGTAGCCGTAGGTCTTCTGCGGGCCGCCGGCGCGCCGCGCCAGCCAGGCCGCGCCGCCGGCCATGGCCAGACCCAGCACGTCTGACAGATTATGGCCCGCGTCGGCCAGCAGGGCGGTCGACCCGCTCCACAGGCCGGCCACGACCTCGCAGCCGACGAAGGCGAGATTGACGATCAGCCCGACGGCATAGCGCCAGTCGCCGGTGTCGACCGGACCGTGGTGATGGTGGCCGTGTGCATGGCCATGATCGTGGTGATCGTGGCCATGATCGTCATGGATGTGGCCGTGGGCGTGCGCCATCCGCAGAGCTTTAGTGCTGATGGGTGACGACGAGAAGGCCGATAACGATCAGGGCCAGCCCCAGCACCGCCCCTTCGTACCGCGCCCAGCGCTCGAGCCGCAGCACCGACCATCCGGCGCGGGCCAGCAGGGTGAACAGGGCCATGCCGAGCACGGTCCCGACCGCGAAGACCAGCGTCAGCGCCGCGAGCACGGCGAGACCTTCCTGCGCCTGGCTCAGATAGAAGGGCAGCAGCACCTCGCCGGGCGAGATCGCCATCATCGCCACAAGGCCCCAGAAGGCGGCGGCGTGCGACACCGCCGGCTCGGGCAGGTCCAGCTGCGGACCGCCGGCCGTCTGGGGACCACGGATCGCCGCCCGAACCAGGTAGAAGGCACCGAAGACGAACAGGAGGATCGCCGACAGATACGGCAGCAGGCCGGCGATCCACTGGTCCAGCGCCAGCCCCGCGATGACGATCAGGCTTCCCACCAGGGCCGTGGCGGCGATGTGGCCCAGACCCGCCGCCGTGACGGCGGCCAGCATGCGGCCGAGGCTCCAGCGCTGCGCCCGGCCGACCAGCACGAAGGGCAGCCAGTGCGTCGGCAGGGCCGCGTGCAGGAAGGCGGTCGCGAACCCGCCGCCGAGCAGGGACAGGAGGATCGACTGATCGAGGTCGGGCGGCGTCATCCCCGCCTCTGTAGCGTGTTACTTTATAACAGTCGAGAGCGCGGCGGAGAATTCGCTCTCCGCCGCACCGTCCTGGTCAGAACAGCCAGTCGTGGTCGCTCCGATGTACGGGATCGTCGACGCCCCCGATCAGGAACCCGTCCTGCCCGAAGGCCAGCATCTCGCCCGGTGATCCGCCGCGGCCGCCGAAGCTGCCGGGGGCGAAGGCCCCGGCGCTAACGGCGAGGTCCGGCAGGGCCAGGGGCGTGTCGTCGTCCCCGGACAGGATGAAGTCGTCTCCTGTCAGCCCCGGCAGGACCTGGGCCATGTCGAGCGCCTTGTCCGAAAGAACCGGCGCGGAGGCCGGAACCAGCACATGGATCGAACCGTCGGAGAACCGGAGCTGGTCGATGTCGACCAGCAGGTCGGCGCCATCCCGGCCGACGACACTGTCGGTCACGCCCCATAGCCCGCCGCCCAGGTCCTCGATCAGATAGTCGGCGAAGACACCGGACAGCACCGCCGTGTCGTTTCCACCGCCGCCGCAGCCGCAGCTGCCGGTTCCCACCAGGATGTCGTCGCCCTTGCCGCCCGTCAGGGTGTCGTCGCCGTCCCCGCCGACGATGCTGTTGTCCTCATCGTTGCCGACGCCGACGAAATCGCCCACGCCGTCGAAGCCCAGCTCCTCGAAATTGGCGCGCAAGGTGTAGCTGTTCAGCGTCGTGGCCACGCTGTCGTAGCCCTCGTTGGCGAACTCGACCAGGGTGTCGTTGGCTTCGACATAGTAGCGGTCGTCGCCGAGACCGCCCTGGAGCTGATTGGCCGCGCCATTGCCGCCTTCCAGCAGATCGTCGCCATCCAGGCCGATCAGGACATCGCGCCCCTCCCCGCCGTACAGATAGTTGCTCTCCGCGCTGCCGATGATGACGTCGTTGAAATCGCTGCCCGTGACGTCCTCGATACTGACCAGCTGGTCCGAGGCGCCGTCGCCATCGTTCGTGGTCTGGCCGATGTTGAGCTTGACCACCACCGCGCCCGCGGCGGCGCTGTAGTCGGCCATGTCATAGCCGGCGCCGCCCCGCAGCACGTCCGCCGCCCCGCCCCCGGCCAGCAGGTCGTAGCCGTCGCCGCCGTCCAGCACGTTCCCACCGGCGTCGCCATACAGCTCGTCGCCGAAAGCGGAGCCCAGCAGGTTCTCGATACTGGCGAAGGTGTCGGTCGATCCGTCACCATCGTCCGTGGCGCCGCCGTCGGCGAGGTTGGCGATGACGAAGCTGGCCGCGAGGCTGTAGTCGGCCGTATCCACGCCGTCGCCGCCGTCCAGGACATCGGCTCCGCCGCGGCCGGCCAGCGCATCGTTCCCGATATTGCCCGTGATGGCGTTGTCTTCGGCGTTGCCGATGCCGGTGAAGGCGCCCGAACCGAGGGAGGCCAGGTCTTCCAGATTGGCGGCCAGGACCAGGCGCGACTGGGTGGTGAAGACCGAATCGTGCCCCTCGCCCGAGAACTCCACGAGCGTGTCGTTGGCGTCGACCTGGTAGATGTCGTCGCCGAGGCCGCCCTGCAGCTGGTTGGACGTGCCGGACCCGCCGATCAGGAGGTCATCGCCGCCGAGACCGACCAGATAGTCCCGGCCATCGCCACCGCTGAGCACATTGGACCCTGCCGAGCCCAGCAGGGTGTCGTCAAAGGCCGAGCCGGTCACGTTCTCGATCGAGATCAGGGTGTCAGCGCCGCCGTCGCCGTCGGTCGGCGCCAGCCCGAGATAGAGCCGCACCAGGACGCCAGACGCCGCGGTCGTGTAGTCGGCCGTGTCGGTATCCGCACCACCGTCAAGAACGTCGGAGCCAGCGCCGCCGCTCAGAACGTCGTCGCCGCCCAGCCCCTCGATGGTGTCATCAGTGCCGGTTCCGGACAGCGCGTTGTCGCCGCTGTCGCCCGAGACAAGCGCGAACAGGACGGTGTCCGGCTCGCCTGCGCGGAGGCTTGTTTGAATGCCCATGGCGGCCCCCTTCGACGCAAAACCCTGAATCGCCGCGCGGAGCGACTGGTAGAACATCGTTACCGACTTCTTAACGTCGGGTCGCCGCCGACGCAATCAGTGACTCGCCGGACGGGGCCGTCGCCGGCCGTGATCTCTGCTTTGGCGGACCTCTGGCGGCGTCACCGGCGTCCAGAAAGGCCCGGAGAGCCGGGTTTCGCGTTGACTCAGCGACCCCCTTCCGTATATGTCGCCGCTCTTCGCCCGAGGGGACCCCCGTCGGGCTTATTCTTTTTGCGTTTCGCTGAGGCTTCAACATGTACGCGGTGATCAAGACCGGCGGCAAGCAGTACCGGGTCCAACCCGGCGACGTCATCGTGGTCGAGAAGCTCGACGGCGAGGCCGGCTCCAACGTGTCGTTCGGCGACGTGTTGATGCTGGGCGGCGACAAGGGCATCACCCTGGGCGCCCCGATGATCGCCGGCGCGACCGTCGCCGCGACGCTGGTCGAAACCCGCAAGGGTGAGAAGATCAAGATCTTCAAGAAGATCCGCCGTCAGGGCTATCGCCGCACCAACGGCCATCGCCAGATGGAATCGGTCCTGCGCATCACCGGCATCGAAGGCGCCGGCGAAAAGGCCAAATGGGACGGCGAAACCTCGCTGATGACCAAGGCCGAGATGAACCTGCGCGCCCGGGGCCTGGCCCCGCGCGTTGAAGAGACCGAAGCCAAGCCGGCGAAGAAGGCGGCCGCTCCGAAGGCCGCCAAGGCCGAAGCCTCGAAGGCCGAAGCCGCCGCTGAAAAGCCGGCCGCCGCCAAGAAGGCTCCGGCCAAAAAGGCTGCGCCCAAGGCCAAGCCCGCCTCGACCGACGAAGCGTAAGAACAGTTAGAGACAAGGGAGCAGACCTATGGCTCACAAGAAATCCGGTGGTTCGTCGCGTAACGGTCGCGACTCCGAGTCGAAGCGCCTCGGCGTGAAGAAGTTCGGCGGCGAGCGCGTGCTGGCCGGCAACATCCTCGTGCGTCAGCGCGGCACCACCTTCCACCCGGGTGAGAACGTCGGCCTCGGCCGCGACCACACCCTGTTCGCCACCGTGCACGGCGCCGTGAAATTCACCAAAAAAGCGAACGGCCGATGCTACGTGTCGATTCTTCCGGCCGTTGAACAGGCCATGGCCGCCGAGTAGCGCGAACGGAACATCTTCCGGATCGCGCAAGGCTCAAGAGCCGCGATCCGGACCAAGGGAATTATTTCCGCGGGGAGTCTGGATCACCAGGCTCCCCGTTTTCGTTTCCCCGCCTCGATGCCGTCCGAGCCCTCCAAGGAGGCGGCGTACTGGATGAGGCGCAACCATGTGCGTGATCGAACCCTCTCCCGTCGTCGAGACGCGGCGTCTGGCCCTGCGCGCGCCGCGCCCGCAGGACGTCAGCCGTCTGGCGACCCTCGCCAATGATCCTGACATCGCGCGGATGACCCTGCGCCTGCCCCACCCCTATTCGATGGAAGACGCGGAAGCCTTCGTGATCGGCGTGGCCGGACAGGATCCCGCCCGGGCCGCGACCTTCCTGATCGAGCACGAGGACCACGGCCCGGTCGGCGTCATCGGCCTGTTCGAGGACAGCGATCCGGCCCCCGAGGTCGGCTACTGGATCGGCCGTCCGTTCTGGGGCCGGGGCTATGCGACGGAGGCGCTGGAGGGCGCGCTGGCCTGGGCTGCGCGGCGTTGGCGACGGCGCGCTCTGGTCGCCGGGCATTTCAGCGACAACCCGGCCTCCGGCCGCGTGCTGGAGAAGGCGGGCTTCCTGTACACGGGCGAGGTCCGCAAAGGCTTCAGCCGCGCGCGGGGCGCCGACGCCGAGACGCGGCGGATGGTGTGGCTGGCCTGACCCGCCCTGAGTGACGATCGCCACGCGCACGACAGCCCGGCCTGAAAGGGCCGGGCTGCCAAGGCTTCGTGGGCGGAGGGCCGTCGGGCGGCGGCCCGATGCCGAAGCCTAACCGAAGAGAGTCGGGCCGAAAACGGCGGCCAGGGCGACGGCTCCCGCCGCGACGGCCACGATGGCGCCCGCCGTGAAGGCCATCCATGTGCGCGCCGCGCGCTGACGGCGCAGGCCGCTGGTCTTCACCGACCTCAGCATGACGCCGGGCTTGGGCCCAAAAACTTCCGAGCCTGAAATATTGTGCTGGGACATGAACGCGCTCCCTGTTCCACCGCCCCTTGCGGGTCAGGAGGACCGAAGCGGGTCGGACAAGGCGAAACGATGGCGAACGCCGCTCATCCACCGTTCCGTGATCGGATGAACGCCGTTCGTACGCTGTCAGCCGCAGAAGATCAGGCGTCCGCTCCAGGCGCGGTAGTAGCCGCTGGCGGGATCGTAGGAGCGCCAGGTCGCGCGGCACCAGTCGATACGGGCCGGATCGCGGCCGCCAGCGTAGTCCTGACGGCCATACCCCCCGCGGCCCCCGCCCGCATGGACGATATCCGGCCGGCCATAGGCGCCGTGATACACTGTTCCCGCCTGCCCATAGCTCCCGTAGCCGTGGCCATAACCGCGGCGGCGCGTTGAATACCGGCCGTCATGACCATAGGGACGGCCATAACCGTGGTTGTCCCCGTAGCCGGCGAGGGCGCGGTAATCGCGTCGGGCCTGCGGGCTGACGCGGTGACGCTGGTCGCGCCAGCGGGCCCCGCAGTCGGTGCGGTTGGCGTCCCAGAAGGTGTCGCAACGGTAATCGCCCGGCCGGTCGAGCTGACTGCGCCAGGCGAAGGCCGAGGGCGCGCGGTTCGAACCGGCCTCGTGACGTCCGTGGCCGCTATTGTATCCCCACGACTGGGCCGCCGCGGAGCCGGCCGCCAAGGCGCACCCGGCGGCCAGGATCAGGGTCAGGAACGGACGGCGCATGGTTAATTCTCCAGAGCGGCCCGATACGCGGCCTGAAAAGACGAACTGGGAACGCTACAGGGTGACCGAAACGCGCCCGCCCCGGGTGTCGACGTGGCGCATCAGGACGATGCGGTCGTCGCCGCCGTCGCTGACCGGAGCGATGATGAACCAGCCGCCGTCCGGCAGGCCGGTGAAGGTGAAACGCCCGTTGTCGCAGGTGGTCGAGCGAACGTAGGAGCGGTAGTCGGCGCTGGGATCGGCGACGGTGCGGGTGCGTACGATGGCTTCCGGCACCGCCGCGCGGTCGGTCGAGCCGTACAGGGTGCGGAAACGGGCGCGGGTATAGGGCGTGTCGGGGGTCAGGCCGACCGAGCCGGTGCAGGTGAAGACCTCCCCGTTGCGCCGGTAGTCGATTCGTCCGTCGATCGAGGCCCGGCCCGAAGCGGTTGACCATGCGAAGTCGTCGGCGCGGAAGACGCCCGGGGCCGGCCGGGGGTCCGGAGCGAAGCCGCCGTCCATCGGATAGGTCTCGCACGCCGCCAGCAGCCCGCCGAGCGCGACGGCGGCGATCAGGGGGAGAACAGGTTTGCGAGGGGTCATCTGGGCGGCCATGGGCTCTCTCCGTCACGGGTGCGGGTCGAACGTGCGGATCAGACGCTCAACGCCGCGGCAAGGTCAAGGTTGCGAGCCTCCGGACGGTGGTCCAAAAGCGCGCAGCAACTCGGCGAAGACCGGGTATAGGGGAGCCCCATGACAGTCACGTTTGACCACATTCTGGCGGCGCGGGACCGGATCGCGGGTCAGGTCGACCGGACGCCGGTGCGCCATTCCCGCAAGCTGTCCCAGCTGACCGGCGCCGAGGTGTGGATCAAGTTCGACAACCTGCATTTCACCGGCAGTTTCAAGGAGCGCGGCGCCCTGAACCGGCTGCTGCAGCTGACGCCGGAGGAACGTCGGCGCGGCGTGGTCGCGGCCTCGGCTGGCAATCACGCCCAGGCGCTGGCCTACCACGGCGGCCGGCTGGGCATTCCCGTCACCATCGTCATGCCCGAGGGCACCCCGTTCGTGAAGGCGGACGGCACGCGGGCGCACGGCGCCACGGTCGTCATCAAGGGACTGGATTTCTCGGGCTCGACCGAGGAGGCTCACCGGCTCCGGGACGAGGAAGGCTTTGTCTTCGTCTCCGCCTTCGACGACGAGGGCATCATCGCCGGCCAAGGCGTCTGCGGCCTCGAATTCATGGAGGACGCGCCCGATCTGGACGTCCTGATCATCCCTATCGGCGGCGGTGGACTGATCGCCGGATCGGCCATCGCCGCCAAGGGGCTGAAGCCGTCGATCCGCATCTTCGGGGTCGAGGCGGCGATGTATCCCTCATTCTCGGCCCGGCGCCGCGGCGAAGCCGCGAAATGCAGCGGCCAGACCATCGCCGAGGGCATCGCCATCAAGGCGGTCGGGGAGATTCCCTTCGCCCTGGCCGATCCGCTGGTCGAGGAGGTGCTGGTCGTCGACGAGGCCGACTTCGAGAAAGGGGTCGCCTTCCTGGCCACGCTCGAGAAGACGGTGGCCGAGGGCGCGGGCGCCGGCGGACTGGCGGCCATGCTGGCCTATCCCGACAAGTTCCGTGGCCTGAAGGTCGGCATCGAACTGACCGGCGGCAATATCGATTCGCGCATGCTGGCCGTGGTGCTGAACCGCGAACTGGTGCGCGAGAAGCGGCTGATCGTCTATCGCATCCTGGGCGACGACCGCCCGGGCATGCTGTCCAAGATGAGCGCGGTGATCGGCGGCCTCGGCGGCAACATCATCGACGTCGTGCACAACCGGCTGGCGCTGGACGTGCCGGCCAAGGGCGCGGAGTTCGACATCATGGTCGAGACGCGCGGCGAGGCCCACGCGGATGAAATCAGACACGGACTGGAAGAGGCAGGCTATGCGCTACGGATGGGCTAGGACGGGGGCCATGCTGGCCATGGCGGCGGCGCTGACCGGCTGCGGTCGCGACGCGGCGTCGCCCGGCGATCCGGTGGCCGCCGAGAACCTGCGCGCCGCCGAATTCTTCATGGCCTCCAACGCCAGGGCCGAGGGCGTGCAGACCCTGCCGTCGGGCGTGCAGTACAAGGTCATCCGGGCCGGTCCGCCCGGGGGCGAGCGGCCCGACGGCAACGACATGGTTCGCGTCGACTACCAGGGCACGCTGACCGACGGCACGGTATTCGACAGCTCGTTCGAGAACGGGCGGCCGACGGTGTTCACCGTCGAGGAGGTGGTGCCGGGCTGGCGGGACGCCCTGCAGCACATGAGCGTCGGCGACGAATGGTACGTCTACATCCCGCCGGCCCTCGGCTATGGCGACCGGGACATGGGCGCGATCCCGCCCAACAGCGCCCTGATCTTCCGATTGAAGCTGCTGGACCTCGCCCGCAACCCCGGCGGCGACACCGCCGTGGCGACCGCCACGGGCTGAGCCGCTAGTCTTCGGCGGGGGGCGCCGGCATCAGGTCGCCGAAGGGCGCGGCGTCCTCGAGCGCGCGACGGAAGGACGGCCGCGCCATCAGCCGTCCGTGCCAGGCTTTCAACCGCGGGCGATCACCGAAGGGAACCAGCCGCCGGGCGTAGGTCAGGATCGGCGCGGCGGCGCAGTCAGCCAGGGTGAAGGTGTCGCCCGCGCCCCAGGTCCGGCCATCGGCCAGGCGGGCCTCGAGCAGATCCCATGCCGTGGCGATGACCTGCGCGTCCTGGGCCGCTCCGAAAGCGTCGTGCTGTCCCTCGGGCCGGAATTTGCCCAGCACGATCCGGTTCATCGGGCCGCCGACATAGGTGTCTATGATGCGGTCGATCCAGCGCGCCTCCAGCGCCGCCTCCGGATCGGCCGGGATCAGCCGCCCACCGCCGGCCAGCCGGTCGAGATATTCGATGACGATGCTGGATTCATAGATCGTCTTCCCCGCCGCCGTGTCCACCAGCGTCGGCATCTTGGCGAGGGGCGACACGGCCCGGAAGGCCGCCATGACGGCCTCGTCGCCGGCGTCGACCAGCTTCAGCCCGAACGGCAGGTCCAGCTCGTAGAGGGCGACCGACGCCTTCTGGCCGTAGCCGGCGTAGGGATGGGACCAGAGGATCAGCGACATCAGGCAGCCTCGTCTTGCGTCGCCAGCCAGGCGGCCAGCTGTTTCATGCCCTGGACGGTCCCTTCCTCGCGTTCGGCCCAGCCGTCCTCACCGAAGTAGACGCCCTGCTCGTTGAAGATCAGCCGCGCGCCGCCGGGGTCGGCCAGAACCTCCACCGAGGCGATCGAGGCCGACAGTTTGCGCCCGCCGACATGCATGACGAAGGCGAAGACGAAGCGGAGGTCCGGCACGATGTCGAGGTAGGTCCCCTCGAACAGGTGCTCGGCGCCGTCTCCGCCGCCGCCGCGGCTGATCTCGCGACCGCCGACGCGGAAGTCGAGTTGCTCGATGACCGGAGCGCGGACCTCTTCGCAGCCCATCCAGCGCTGCTTGATCCCGCGGTCGGTGAAGGCGGCGAACACCCGCACGGGCGACGCGGCATAGGTTCGTTCGACCGTGAAGGCGCCGAAGAAGAGACGGTCGCCCGTCATCACGCCCCTCCGTGTCCCTTGCGCGCGATCCGCAGGTGGGTGGCGCGCTCGCCGGCGGTGCTTTCGATCACATCATAGCCCAGCGCCGGCAGGTCCAGACCGGCCCAGAACGGCTCGCCCCGACCCAACAGGACGGGCGAGACAGCGATATGCATCTCGTCGATCAGACCGGCCCGCAGATACTGGCGAATCGTCTCCGCCCCGCCGCCGATGCGGATGTCCCTGTCGCCGGCCGCGTCGCGCGCCCGCTGCAGCGCCGCCTCGATCCCGCCCGTCTCGAAATGGAAGACCGTGCCGCCCTTCATCTCGAGCGATCGGCGCGGGTGGTGGGTCAGGACGAAGGTCGGCACATGATAGGGCGGCTCCTCGCCCCACCAGCCCTTCCAGTCCTCGTCGGGCCAGTCGCCCCGGATCGGGCCGAACATGTTGCGGCCGAGAATCCAGGCGCCGACATTCTCCATGCCGCGCTCGGCGAAGCCGGCGTCCGTCCCTTCCGTGCCCTGACCCTGCCCGAACAACGTCTGAAAGGTCTTCGTCGGATAGAACCAGTGGTGCAGATTCTCGCCGCCGACGCCCAGCGGATTCGCCAGGCTCTGGTCCGGTCCGGCGCCGAACCCGTCGACCGAGACCGCGAAACTGCTGACGCGAACCTTGCCGGCCATTACGAACGCTCCTTTAGCTCACGGCCGAGCTTGTCGAGCATCTCTCCGCAGCCGTGCTCGCGCATGGCGATTTCCTGACGCGGGTCGCCACCGAAGTAGGCGCCCTGTTCGGTATAGATGAGCCGCGTGCCCGAGCCGTCGGCGACCAGTTCGGTCGTGGCCAGGGAGGCCGAGGCCCGCTCCTTGCCCGCCGCGGTCACGCGGCCCATCACATAGCTGACAATGATGCGGCTGTTGTCGACGATATCCAGGTGCTCGGTGTCATTGAACCAGGTTTCATTGGTTTCGTCGCCGAACCGAAAACTGCCGCCGGCGTAACCCCCGACGCGGAAGTCGTAGGTCCAGTCGTGGATGGTCCAGCCCTCGCCGTCGACGAACCAGCGGCGAAAGGCGATCGGATCCGAATAAGCGCGGAACACCCGCTCGGGCGAGGCGTCGTACCGGCGCTCGATGGTGAAAGTCCCGTGAGCGAGCTCGGGATTGGGGGTGGTCATGACTTCGACTCCTCTTCGGGTTTCGTCTCGTCCAGAAAGGCGCCGAGCCGGTCGAGACTGCGCTCGACCGACCGGCGACGGTCGTTGATCCAGCGTTCGGCGGCGCTGAGCGCCCGGGCGTCGACCCGACAGGTGCGGACGCGGCCGACCTTCTCCGTGGCCACCAGTCCGGAGGCCTCCAGAATCTTCAGGTGTTGCACCACCGCCGACATCGACATCGGCAGGGGTTCGGCCAGTTCGCTCACCGTGGCCGGGCCGGCGGACAGCCGTTCGACCATGCGCCGCCGGGTCGGATCGGACAGCGCCTGAAAGGCGAGGTCGAGCGGTTGCTGATACTGAAGCATTCACTTAAGTATCATGCCGCAAGCCGCCACCGCAAGCCCCTCCGCCGCAACCCCTCGTTAATCGACGCGGCGCACGCTCGACGTCGTCCATCTCCGGAGCGGCGCGATGTCGACCATCCAGACTTCCACCTATCGTCGCCAGCGCGATCATTTCGAGCCGCAGGACGCCGATCCGCAGGAGCAGCGGCGGCTGCGGGGCCTGCTCGAGCAGATCGATTATTCCGCCTTCATCGCCAACCGCGAGGTGATCGGCGCGGCCCTTCCCGGACTGGACGCGGCGGTATTCCAGCGGCTGGCGGTGCAGACGGCGACGGCGCGCGCCAAATGGGTGGGCGAAGCCCTGCGCCAGAGCGAATCGGGCGCGCCGTCGACGCCCGACCAGATCGCCCGGCTGACCTCGGCCCGCACGGCCTACGAGGAGCTGGCCGAAGCCTATGAAGGCCTGCGCCGCATGGTCGAGCGCGGCTACCTGACCATCAGGACGCCCGGCCCGCCGGCCTAGTTCAGCGCCTGGGGCCGGGTCGCGATCGGAGCGTCCGGATCGGCGGAAGGGCGCTCGGCCGAGGTCGGGGGCGGTCCCGCCGGCTCGACCGGGACGATCTCGATCCGCGGCTCTGTCGCCACGGGCGTCGGCGCGGGCGGGGGCGCCTCATACGCAACAGGCGCGGGCGGCCGGACGACGGCCGGGGCCGCAGCCGGCCGATCCACCGTCGCGGCGCGAACCGCGGGGGCGGCCGGAGCGGGGGCCGCCTCTGCGACCGGCTGTTCGGCGACCGGCACAGCCTCGACGACGGGCGGGGCCGCGATCGTCGCCGGCGCCGGGATGGACGGCGCGACGGCCGGCACGGCGGGGACCGGCGCGGCGGGCGGCCGGGTCAGCATCCATCCGCCGACGGCGACCGCCCCGACCACCGCCGCCGCCACGCCGGCGTAGACGGGCAGGCGACCGGCCGGACGGCGGCGCGCGGCGGTCGCGACCGGAAGGACGGACGGGGCCGCTTCGACGGGCGACGGGATCGGGCGGCGCGGCGCGGGGCTCTCCGGAAGCGGCGGCAACGGCCGCACGGTCAGATCGGGCCCGGGCGACGCCGGGCGAACGGGCGGCCGTTCGGGCGCATCCACGACGGACGCGGCCGGCGTCGGAGTGGAGGCTGGCGTCGGAACCGGGGCCGGGGCTGGCGTCGGCGCGGGAGTGGGCGCCGCCTGCGGGATCATCGACCCGCTGAGGATGGCGCGGGACGGCCGGAGCGGCGCGGACGCCGGCGGTTCGGGCAGCGGCGGCAGGCGTTCGCCCCTGGGCAGCGGCCCGGCCCGGAACACGGTCGCCGGCGGACGGCCCCAGGTCACCGGGCGGCGGGCGAAGGGGGCGGACGAACCGTTAAGGGGTTGATTGTCGTCGGTGGACATGAACTCTCCCGCGCCGTCGGGGCGCGCTTCAGAAACGCGAAGACCGGGCCAGATTGCGGACCGATCTGGCCCGTTTCGTGACGCCAACCTGACGATCCCGGTTCTCCAACCCTAGTTCTTCAGCCGGTATCCGGTCCGGAACATCCAGCCGACGATGGCCAGGCAGATCAGCAGGAAGCCGAAGGTCGCCGCCAGGCTGACCCCGATGCCGACATCGCCGCTGCCGTAGAAGGTCCAGCGGAAACCGGAGATCAGATAAACTACCGGGTTGAACAGGGTCACCGTGCGCCACGCCGGGGGCAGCATGTCGATCGAATAGAAGGAGCCGCCCAGAAAGGTCAGCGGCGTCACCACCAGCATGGGGATCATCTGCAACTGCTCGAAGCCGTTGGCCCAGATGCCGATGATGAAACCGAACAGGCTGAAGGTCGTCGAGATCAGGATCAGGAAGGCCAGCATTTCGATCGGGTGCAGGATCTGGAGCGGCACGAAGAGGGCCGCGGTCGCCAGGATGATCAGGCCCAGCACGGCCGACTTGGTCGCCGCCGCCCCGACATAGGCGATGACGATCTCCAGCGGCGACACCGGCGCGGACAGCAGCTCATAGATGGTGCCGGTGAATTTCGGGAAGTAGATGCCGAACGAGGCGTTGAAGATCGACTGGGTGAACAGGCTGAGCATGATCAGCCCGGGCACGATGAAGGCCCCGTAGGGCACGCCGTCGATCTCGGTCATACGGCTGCCGATGGCCGAGCCGAAGACGACGAAATACAGGGCGGTGGTGATCACCGGGGTGACCACGCTCTGCCACACGGTGCGCAGGGCCCGCGCCATCTCGAACCTGTAGATGGCCAGGACGCCGTAGCCGTTGAAGTTCAGGCCTTTCATGCGGCGGCTCCCGTGTCGCGGTGGACGAGGCTGACGAAAATGTCCTCCAGCGAGCTCTGGCTGGTGTTCAGGTCCTTGAAGGCGATCCCCAGGTCACTGAGCCGGCGCAGCAGGGACGGCACGCCGGTCTTCTCCAGATTGGAGTCGAAGACATATTCCAGCTCGTGGCCCTCGGCCTTCAGCGTGACGCTCCATTCCGCCAGTTCGGGCGGCACGGCGTCCAGCGGATCCTGCAGGTTCAGCGTCAGGGTCTTCTTGCCCAGCTTCTTCATCAGGGCGGTCTTCTCCTCGACGAGGATCAGTTCGCCCTTGAGGATCACGCCGACCCGGTCGGCCATCTCCTCGGCCTCCTCGATGTAGTGGGTGGTCAGGATGATGGTGACTCCGCTCTCGCGCAGGCGGCGGACCAGATTCCACATGTCGCGGCGCAGCTCGACGTCGACGCCGGCCGTCGGCTCGTCGAGGAACAGGATGTCGGGCTCGTGGCTCAGCGCCTTGGCGATCATCACCCGGCGCTTCATGCCGCCGGACAGGGTCATGATCTTGTCGTTGCGTTTCTCCCACAGCGACAGTTCCCGCAGCACGCTCTCGATATGGGCGGGGTTCGGCGCCTTGCCGAACAGGCCGCGGCTGAAGCTCACAGTGGCCAGCACGGTCTCGAAGGCGTCGGTGGTCAGCTCCTGCGGCACCAGGCCGATCTTCTCGCGCGCCCGGCGGTAGTCGGTCTGGATGTCATGGCCGTCGGCGATGATCGTGCCGGTGGTCGGAGTGACGATGCCGCATACGACGGAGATCAGCGTGGTCTTGCCCGCGCCGTTGGGTCCGAGCAGGGCGAAGATCTCGCCCTTTCGGATCGTCAGATCGATCGGTTTGAGGGCCTGAAGGCCGGACTTGTAGGTCTTCGTCAGACCTTCGATGGAGATGACCGGCTGCATTCGCGCCCTCCCTGAGCGGCCAGCAGATATGCGTCCGCCGCCCGCACCTCAAGACCGGAGCGAAGATAGCGGAGCCATATTCCTCGCAGGGGGTTAGGTCGCCGTGTCGAACGCCCTCGCCTCCCTCCGTTCCCGTCTCGCGCTCCTGGGCGACCCGGGACGTCGAAAATCGCCGCTGCTGCGACGCGTTCCGCCGCTGCGCGACCTGGTCGAGCTGGCGGCGCGGGTCGGCTACGGCGCCCGGGGTTTCGTCTATCTGTCGGTCGGCGTGCTGATCCTGCTGGCCGCCGTCGGCCTGATCGGCGACGCGGTCGGAACCATGGGCGCACTCGAATGGCTGGCGCAGCGGCGGCTCGGCCGTCTGTGGGCGTTGCTGATCGGTCTCGGCCTGACGGCGTTCGTGATGTGGCGCATCCTGCAGTCGATATTCGACGCCGATCACGAGGGCCGTTCATGGAAAGGACTCGGCACGCGCCTGAGCCAGTTGTTCAGCGGCCTGAGCTACGCAGCCATGGCCGTCGGCGCCTTCGGCCTGATCGCCGGAGCGCCGGCCGATCCCGCGCGTCAGGGCGAGGTCGAGAGCCAGGCCTACGCCGCCGCCGTCCTCGCCCTGCCGCTCGGCCGATGGCTGCTGGTCGCGGGTGGATTGGCGATCTTCGGGATCGGCGTGAGCAACATCGTCAAGGCGTGGCGAGAGGACTTCACCGAATACCTCGCCTGTTCGGACCGGCTATGCCGGCGGGTGGCCCCGCTGGCGCGGGCCGGGCACGTCGCCCGGGGCCTGGCCTATCTGCCGCTGGCCAGCCTCGTCTTGCTGGCCGGTCTGGACGCCCAGGCTTCCGACGTCACCAGTTTCGGGTCGGCGCTGGAGGCCGTCAAACGACAGCCGGCGGGTTCCTGGATTCTCGCGGTCGCCGCGCTGGGGTTCGTGGCCTTCGGCGCCTTCTCCTTTATCGAGGCCCGCTTCCGGCGCATTCGGCCGCCGCGGGAGTTGAACCCCCTCCCCTGAGCCGTCCCGGGTCAAGTCGCGGTCGGGCAGGCGCAACGATGATCCCTTCGTCCCGAACCGCGTTCTGATCTCGTCAAACCCCGGAGGCCGCCATGGCCCGCCTCAGTCCTGTCCTCGCATCCGTCCTCCTGATCACACTCGCCGGATGCGGCGGGGGGGAAGCGCTCGATCCCATGGCGGGCTACGGTCCGAACCCGGTGCTGCCCGCGCCGCAGCGATCGCTGATCCCGGTCGTCAATGTGGCCGAGGCGGTCGGCTGGCCCGCGGACCGGACGCCCACGCCGGCGCCCGGCTTCCGGGTCCAGGCCTTCGCCTCCGGTCTGGACCACCCCCGCTGGCTCTATCGCCTGCCCAACGGCGACATCCTGGTGGCCGAGACCAACGCTCCGCCCAAGCCGGAAGGCATGGAAGGCGGCGCGCGCGGGTTCTTCCAGCGGCTGTTCATGAAGAAGGCGGGAGCGCAGGTCCCCAGCGCCAACCGGATCACCCTGCTCCGCGACGCCGATAGCGACGGCGTGGCGGAGATGAGGACCGTCTTTCTCGACAACCTGATGTCGCCCTTCGGCATGGCCCTGGTCGGGGACACGCTGTACGTCGCCAACGCCGACGCCGTGGTGGCCTTCCCCTATCAGGCCGGACAGACGCGGATCACCGCCGCCCCGCGCAAGATCGCCGACCTGCCCGCCGGGCGGAACCACCACTGGACCAAGAGCCTCGTCGCCAGCCCGGACGGATCGCGCCTGTATGTGGGCGTCGGCTCCAACTCCAACATCGGAGAGAACGGGCTGGACGAGGAGGTCGACCGGGCCGCCATTCTGGAGATCGACCCGGCGACGGGCGCGCGCCGGGTCTTCGCCTCGGGCCTGCGCAACCCCGTCGGCCTGGCCTGGCAGCCGGACAGCGGCCGGCTCTGGGTCGCGGTCAACGAGCGCGACGAACTCGGCAACGATCTGGCGCCGGACTATATGACGTCGGTGACGCCCGGCGGTTTCTATGGCTGGCCGTGGAGCTACTACGGCCAGATCGTCGACGAGCGGGTCGAACCCCGCAACCCGGACATGGTGGCCCGGGCCATAAGGCCGGACTACGCCCTCGGCGCCCACACGGCGTCGCTGGGACTGACGTTCGGCGAGGGCGGTCTGTTCCCGGCCCGCTATCGCGGGGGCGCCTTCGTCGGCCAGCATGGCTCATGGAATCGCCGGCCGCGCAACGGCTACCGCGTCGTGTTCGTGCCGTTCGCCAACGGCGCGCCGGCAGGCCCGCCGGAGGACATCCTGACCGGCTTCATCAATGAGAACGACCAGGCCATGGGCCGCCCGGTCGGCGTACAGTTCGATGCGCGGGGAGCCCTGCTGGTCGCCGACGACGTCGGTGACGTGATCTGGCGGGTGTCGCCCGTGGCCCCGCCCGTCTGAGTACGCCAGACAAGGAAAAGCCCCGGCGGATTGCTCCGCCGGGGCTCGTCCTTCGGGCGCGGGCTCAGTTCACCGGCTGGATCACGATCACCGGCGCCTGGGCCGGCGCCGGGGCCGGGGTGGTGTTCAGGGTCGCCGTATAGGGTTGCGGACCGACGGGTTGGGCCGGAGCGACGACGCGGGCCGCCGGCGCGGGGGCTGCGGCCGAAGTCCGGGCCGGCGCGACGGGGCGGCGGGCGGACGCCGGAGCGGTCCGGCGGACGACGGGGGCCGGAGCCGGCGTCGCCTCCACCACCGGGGCGACCTCAACAGGCGCGGCCTCGGCCGTCACGGGTTGGGCCGGCAGCACGGGCGCGGTGGCGGCGGGTTCGGCCAGCGGGGCGGGAGCGACTTCGCCGCGATCGCCCATCATCAGGGCCGCGGCGGCGCCGCCCAGCACCAGCACGCCGATCGGCGCGAGGATCATCCATGTCTTGATCCCGCCCTTGCGGCCTCGCGCCGAACGCCCGGTCCTTGCGTAAACGGGAATGAAGGGCTCCTCGCGCGGTCCTTCGAGATGGCTGTCCTGCGGCAGGGGCCGGTCATGCGGATAGGTCACGGTCATCGATGTTCCTCCAAATCAGTGATTACCGAACCCTTCTGTGAGATCACGGTTCCGTCATATCCCCTACGCCATGAAGAAACACTGTTACCGACACAGTTTCGCCCGCTGACGTTCAGCTTTGTGGCGAAATTTTACTTTTTGGAGCCGATGGAGATGCTCAAGGGGTTGTCGTAGCCGTCTCGAGCGACCTTGCCCCCCAGGATTGCCCAGACCGCCGCTTCGGCGCCACGCCTTGGCGCAAACCGGCGTTCGATGCGCTGCAAAGCCGCTCAGGATTCCCCCGCCGGTTGACCGGGACCCCCGGCTTGTTCATCACCATCAGGAGCGGCGTCCTTCGATGGAGTGGATGGAACTATGGGGCTGGTGGCGAATATCCGGCGCGACTTGCGGTTCGCGAAGGGACTGCGCCGCCTGCTCAAGCGCATCAAGCCGATCGACCTCGACAGCCCGGACCTGGTCTGTGACGACTGGGAGGAGGCCGTCGACAAGTTTCCGGACCACGTGGCCCTGCAGGACGACCGGCTGACGCTGACCTATCGCGAGCTGGACGCCATGGCCAACCGGTTCGGTCACTGGGCCCAGAGCCGGCGGCTGAAGCGCGGCGACACCATCGCCCTGGTGATGCTGAACCGGGCCGAATACCTCGCCGCCTGGATGGGGTTCTCCAAGGTCGGGGTCGCCACGGCCCTGATCAACACCAACCTGACCGGGCACGCCCTGGCCCACTGCCTGTCCATCTCCAACGCCTCCCAGGTGGTCACCGACGCCGACTCCTGGCGCAAGGTCGAGGAAGCCCGGCCCTTCGCCGGCCGCAACCTGATGCTCTGGGTGCTCGGCCTGGCTGACAGCGACGAGGCGGACGAGCGCCGCGGGCTCGACAAGCCGGTCCGGGGCGGCTCGTCGGTGCGCCCGGCCCGCTCGGTGCGCTCGGGCCTGACCAACCGCGACACGGCGCTGTACATCTACACCTCGGGCACCACCGGCATGCCCAAGGCCGCCAAGGTGACCCACGCCCGCGCCCGCACCTATATCCGCGCCTTCGCAGGGGCGACGGCGGCGACAGACAAGGACGTCACCTTCAACGTCCTGCCGCTCTACCACTCCACCGGCGGCCTCGTCGGCATCGGCCCGGCGCTGCTGAACGGCGGCAAGCTGGTGCTGCGAAAGCGCTTCTCGGCCTCAAACTTCTGGCCGGACGTAAAGGCGACCGGCGCGACCCTGTTCGTCTACATCGGGGAGCTGTGCCGCTATCTGGTCAACTGCCCCGAAAGCCCGGATGAGCGGTCGCACAAGCTGCGGCTGGCCTTCGGCAACGGCCTGCGGCCCGACGTCTGGAACGACTTCCAGACCCGCTTCGCCGTACCCGAGATCCTCGAGTTCTACGGATCCACCGAAGGCAATGTTTCGCTGTTCAACTTCGACGGCAAGCCGGGGGCCATCGGCCGCGCGCCCGGGTTCCTGAAAAAGCAGATCAACTTCCGCCTCGTGCGCTTCGACATCGACAGCGAGGAACCCGTGCGCGGCGCCGACGGCCTGTGTCAGCCGGCCAAGGCGGGGGAAGTCGGGGAAGCCATCGGCCGGATCGGCGACGACATCCGCCACGCCTTTACGGGCTATGCCGACAAGGCCGCCTCCGAGCGCAAGGTCCTGCGCGACGTCTTCGTGCGCGGCGACCGCTGGTTTCGCACCGGCGACCTGATGAAGCAGGACTCGGAGGGCTACGTCTATTTCATCGACCGGATCGGCGACACCTTCCGCTGGAAGGGCGAGAACGTCTCCACGGCCGAGGTCGAGCAGCGCCTGGCCGACGGGCCGGGCGTCAAGGAAGTCATCGCCTACGGGGTTCCGGTGCCCGGGCACGATGGCAAGGCCGGCATGGCGGCCCTGGTCATCGACGGCCGCTTCAACGCCCGCGCCTTCGCCGACTGGGTGGATCAGGAACTGCCGGTCTACGCGCGTCCGGCCTTCGTGCGACTCATCAAGTCCGCCGACACCACCGGCACCTTCAAATACCGCAAGATGGACCTCGTCGCCGACGGCTTCGATCCGGAGAAGGTCGACGGACCGATCTACGTCCGCGGCGGCAAAAGCGGCTACACCAAGCTGAACGAGGCCGCCCGGCAGGCGATCCTGAACGGCGAGACCCGGCTGTAGGGTTCGCAACCGCCCCTTAATCATTAACGGCGAAGGTCAGCGTCTCTCGCGCGCAGGACCGACCGCCCCTCCATGTTCCAGATTATCGGCATCGTGCTGCTGTTCGCCCTCGTGTTCGGCAGCTACATCATCTCGGGCGGCAAATTCGAGGTGATCCTCCATGCCCTGCCTCACGAGATGATGGCCATCGGCGGCGCGGGCCTCGCCGCCTTCCTGATCTCCAACAGCACGACCACGATGAAGGCCACGCTCGGCGGCCTCGGCAAGGCCTTCGCCGGGCCCAAATGGAAGAAGCAGGACTACAAGGACCTGCTGTCACTGCTGTTCCAGCTCACCAAGACGATGAAGTCCAAGGGCGTCATCGCGCTGGAAAGCCACATCGAGAAGCCGGCCGAGAGCGCCATCTTCCAGAAATATCCCAAGGTGCTGAAGGACCATTTCGCCACCGACTTCATCTGCGACACGCTGCGCATGATGACCATGAACCTCGAGGATCCGCACCAGATCGAGGACGCCATGGAGAAGCAGCTGGAGAAGCACCACCACGAGGCCCTGAACGCCCCCCACGCCCTGACCAACCTCGCCGACGCCCTGCCCGCCCTGGGCATCGTGGCCGCCGTGCTGGGGGTCATCAAGACCATGGGCTCGATCACCGAACCGCCGGAAATCCTCGGCGGCATGATCGGCGGAGCCCTCGTCGGCACCTTCCTCGGCGTCTTCCTGGCCTACGGCCTCGTCGGCCCCATCGCGTCGCGGCTGAAATCGATCGTCGACGAGGAGTCGGCCTTCTACAAGATCATCCAGTCGGTGCTGGTCGCCCACCTGCACGGCAATGCGGCGCAGATTTCGGTCGAAATCGGCCGCGGCGACATCCCCTCCTCGGCCCAGCCCTCCTTCCTCGAGATGGAAGAATCGCTGCAGGGCGCGCCCGCCGAGGCGTGACGGCCGATCCGCTCAGGCAGGCGGTCAGGTAACGACGGGATCACGACCTCTCACCCACGATCACGGACCCGGGAACAGCAGACCGCGTGGCCGGTTACCCCCGGGCCGATCATGGGAGCGGGCGGCTGTTTCGCCCGGCGATCGCCCGGAGGAATACGCATGAAGCGGATGATCATCGCCGCCGCCCTGGGGGCCCTGACGCTGGCCGCCTGCACGCCCGCGGAAGACCAGACCGCCGGGGACGCCGCCACGACCGGCGCCGACGCCGCGGCTACCGCGCCCGCGACCGACGGAGCCGCGACCCCGGCCGACGACACGACCCCGCCGGGAACGACCCCGCCGACCAACCCCGACGGCGCGACGCCTCCGGGCCAGACGCCGCCGACCCTGCCCCCCGAAAACGCCACGACGTCGCCGGCGACCACCTCGCCTCCGCCGAGGTGAGCCGTTCGAGCCCCCGGCGTATCAGGAGCAAGGGGACCGTCCGCGGTCCCCTTTCTTCTGTCGCGTGACAGCAGTTCACGAACGCGTGAGAATTTCGCTTGCGTATCGGCTCACGAAGCCGTTATCTCGGCCTTGCGAGGATTCATGACCTCGTTGACCCTTCTGAAGGAAGAAAACCATGCGCATCACCGCTCTGATCGCCGCTTCGGCCGCCGCTCTGGCCCTCGCCGCCTGCCAACCCGCCGACAAGGCCGCCGAAGAAGCCCCGGCCGCCGAACCCGCCGCCGAAGCCCCGGCTGCTGACGCCGCGATGGCCCCGGCCGCCGACGCCGCTGCCCCGGCCGCCGAAACCCCGGCCGCTCCGGCTGCCGAAGCCCCGGCTGCCCCGGCTGCCCCGGCTCAGTAATATCTGAGACGTAGCGGACCTTCGGGTCCGTTCGGAAAGGGTCGCCCCCAGGGGCGGCCCTTTTTCGTTGCGCGACACCGACCGGTCCGCGGAGCTTGCGCCAAATTCACTTGCCGCCCCGGTGCGGGCGTCGGTATCTCGGGCTTCGGGACACTGTCGTCCGCTCGAACGAAGGATTTCCCCATGCGCATCGTCGCCCTGATCGCCGCCTCGGCCGCCGCCCTGACGCTGGCCGCCTGCAACAACGCCGAAGAGAAGGCGCCGGAAGCGTCCTCCGAAGCTGTCGAGGCCTCCGGCATCGCAGACCAGGCCGCCGTCACGGTGACCGAGGATCAGGCGGCCGCCGACGCCAAGGCCGCCGCCGACGCGGCCGCCGCTTCGGAGGTCGCCCAGACCGAACCCGCGACCACGCCCGCGACGCCCGTCGAGGCTCACTGACCCAGGTCACCGAACCTGCCGACAGGGGGCCGTCCACGCGGGGCGGCCCCTTTTCGTTGCGCCATCCGGGGGCTACGGCCTGAGCCATGACCGAAGACCGTTCGCCCCGGCTGATCTGGACCGAGGACGGCGCGCCGCGTTCGGGCCGGTTCGATGACGTGTATTTCTCCCGCGAGGACGGTCTGGCCGAAAGCCGCGCGGTCTTCCTCGCCGGCTGCGGCCTGCCGGAGGCGTGGCGCGGCCGGCGCCGCTTCACCGTCGCCGAACTCGGCTTCGGCACCGGGTTGAACATCGCCGCCCTGCTCGACCTCTGGAGACGCGAAGGTCCGGCGGATGGCTGGCTGAACATAGTCTCGGTCGAGGGATTCCCGCTGCGCCGCGACGATGCCGCGCGAGCGCTCGAAACCTGGCCGGAGATCGCCGACGCCGCGCAGGTCCTGCTGGACGGCTGGCCGGCCCCGACCCCCGGCTTCCATCGCGTGGACCTGCCGGGATTCAGCGCCACGCTCGATCTCGCCGTCGGCGAGGCCGCCTGGGCCCTGTCCGGGTGGTCGGGCCGCGCCGACGCCTGGTTCCTGGACGGCTTCGCGCCGTCGACCAATCCCGGCATGTGGTCGGACGCCGTCCTGGACGCCGTCGCGGCCCGCTCGGCGCCGGGCGCCCGGGTGGCGACCTTCACCGTGGCCGGCGCGGTCCGGCGCGGCCTGTCGGAGCGGGGTTTCTCCGTCGACAAGCGCCCCGGCCACGGCCGCAAGCGCGAGCGGCTCGAGGCGCGCCTGCCCGGCTCCCGCGAGCCCGGGACCACGCCCTCCGTCGCGATCATCGGCGCGGGCATAGCCGGCGCGGCCCTGACGCGAGTCTTCGCAGCCCTCGGCCTGACGTGCACCGTTGTCGAGGAAACCGCGGCGGGCTCCGGAGCCTCCGGATTCCCTTCGGCGCTGGTCACACCCCGGCTGGATGCCGGCGACGCCGGCATAGCGGCCCTGCACGCCCAGGCGCTCGCCCGCGCCGGCGCCCTCTATGCGGCGGTTCCCGGGGCGATCCTTACGGAAGGCGTGCTGCAGCTGGAGCAGGCCGCGCGGGACGCCGCCCGTTTCGCCAAGGTGGCCACGCAGGACATCTGGCCGGAGGGAGCGGTGACGCCGCTGCCCGCGGCCGCCTGCGCCGAACGGCTGAACGAACCGGTGGAGACGGGCGGCCTGCTGATGCGCGACGCCCTGGTCCTCGACCCCCGCCCGGTGCTCGAGGCCTGGCTCGCCATGGCCGATCGCGTGTCCGCGAGCGTGGCGCGGGTCGAGCCGGTCGCCGACGGCTGGCGGCTGATCAACCGGGCCGGCGATCCGATCCTCGAGGCCGGTATCGTGGTGATCGCCGCCGGCTGGGGCGCCGCCGCGCTCGCCCCGGACCTGCCGCTGGCCCCGGTCCGCGGCCAGGCCGACTGGGTCGAGGGCGTCACCAGCCGGCCCGCCGCCTGGGGCGGCTACGCGGCGCCGACCGGCACGGGCCTGCTGTTCGGCGCGACCCACGACCGCGGCGACACCAGGGTCGAGGCTGACGCCGAATCCACCGCGCGAAATCTCCAGACCCTGGGCGCGCGATTGCCGCGACTGGCCGCGCGGGTCGCCGTCGCGGAGCAGGCCCATAGCCGCGCCGCCGTGCGCGCCACGACGCCGGACCGCCTGCCCCTGGCCGGCGCGCTCGCTCCCGGCCTGTTCGTCCTGACCGGCCTCGGCTCACGCGGCTTCTGCGTCGCCCCCCTGCTGGCCGAGCACGTCGCCGCCCTGGCGCTCGACGCCCCCTCGCCCCTCCCGACGGCCTTGTCCAGGCGGCTCGAGCCGAACCGTTTCGTGATGACGCTTCCCCTTGCGCAACCTTCGCCGCGGGTGGACGATTGACCGCAAGGTGGCCTGTGCGCCGCCCGAACGGAGATCGATCATGACCCGTCTGGTTTCATCCGCCGCCGTCGCGGCCCTGGCCGTCCTGACAGCCTCTTGCGCGCCCGTCGACACGGGAGCGCCCGGCGACAGCGCCGCCGCCCGACCGGAGCGGCAGTGTTTCATCGCCGGGCAGGTGCGGAACTTCCGCGCCGGCGACACGGGCCGGCTCTACATCCGCGTCGTGCGCAACGACGTCTATGAGCTGAACTCCTCCGGAGGCTGCACCGATCTCGACTTCGCCCAGCAGCTCGCCATCACACCCGATGTGGGCGGCCTCGCCGGCGGACGGATCTGCGTTGGCGACTGGGCGCGTATCACGCTGCCGGCCTCGGCCGCGCCCGTGCGGACCTGCCGCGCCATGGTCAGCCGGGTCCTGACGGCGGAAGACGTCGCGGCCCTGCCCAGCGCCCACCGCCCCTGAGGCTCAGGCCTTCTGCGCGTAGCCGAGGCGCTGGTTCAGCTTCTCGATCAGATCGATGGCCGTATCGGCGATGACCGAACCGGGCGGGTAGACCGCGGCCGCGCCCATGTCGATCAGGGTCTGGACGTCCGACGGCGGGATCACCCCGCCGACGACGATCATGATGTCCGGCCGGCCCAGCTTCTCCAGCTCGGCCTTAAGCTCCGGCACCAGGGTCAGGTGGCCGGCGGCCAGGGATGACGCGCCGACCGCGTGGACGCCCCGCTCGACCGCCTCCTTCGCCGCCTCCGCCGGAGTCTGGAACAGCGACCCGGCCGTGGCCTCGAAGCCGAGGTCGCCATAGGCGGTGGCGATGACCTTCTGGCCGCGATCGTGGCCGTCCTGGCCCAGTTTGGCGATCAGGATGCGCGGCGGCCCGCCGTCGTTCTCGACGAAGGCGGCGACCATGCCACGGGCGCGGGCGATCTTCGGATCGTCGCCAGCCTCCCTCGCATAGACGCCTGACACGGTCTTCACCGTGGCCACGTGACGGCCGAAGGCGGCCTCGAGCGCGTCGGAGATTTCGCCGACGGTGGCGTAGGCGCGGGCGGCCTCGACCGACAGCTGCAGCAGATTGGCGTTTCCGCGCGCCCCGGCGGTCAGGGCGTCCAGCGCCGCCTGCGTCCTGACCTCATCGCGTTCGGTGCGCAGCCGCTTCAGCTTGTCGAGTTGGGACGCCAGCACGGCGGCGTTGTCGACCTTGAGCACCGGAATGTCGTCGATGTGGTCGGCGAGGTAGCGGTTCACCCCCACCACCGTCTGCTGACCCGTGTCGATCCGCGCCTGGGTCTTCGCCGCCGATTCCTCGATGCGAAGCTTGGGCACGCCGGCCTCGATGGCTTTCGCCATACCGCCCAGCGCCTCAACCTCGGCCATGTGCGCACGGGCCCGTTCGGCCAGTTCGTGGGTCAACCGCTCGACGTAGAAGCTGCCGCCCCACGGGTCGATCACCCGGGTCAGGCCGGTCTCCATCTGCAGCAGCAGTTGGGTGTTGCGGGCGATCCGGGCCGAAAAATCCGTCGGCAGGGCCAAGGCCTCGTCGAGGCTGTTGGTGTGCAGGCTCTGGGTCTGCCCGCCCGCGGCCGCCATGGCCTCGACCATCGTCCGCGAGACGTTGTTGAACACATCCTGCGCCGCCAGCGACCAGCCGGAGGTCTGGCAGTGCGCCCGCAGCGACAGCGAGCGCGGGTCCTTCGCGCCAAATTTCGACACCGCCTCGGCCCACAGCAGCCGGCCGGCGCGCAGCTTGGCCACCTCCATGAAATAGTTCATGCCGACGGCCCAGAAGAAGCTCAGGCGGGGCGCGAACCGGTCGATGGCCATGCCGGCCTCGACCCCCGCCTTCATGTACTCGATGCCGTCCGCCAGCGTGTAGGCCAGTTCCAGATCGGCCGAGGCCCCGGCCTCCTGCATGTGGTAGCCGCTGATCGAGATCGAGTTGAATTTCGGCGCGTGCTCGGCCGTCCAGGCGAAGATGTCCGAGATGATCCGCATGCTCGGGACCGGCGGGTAGATGTAGGTGTTCCGGACCATGAACTCCTTGAGAATGTCGTTCTGGATGGTCCCGGTCAGGTCCTTGTGCGCGACGCCCTGTTCCTCGGCCGCGACGATGTAGAGCGCCAGCACGGGCAGGACCGCGCCGTTCATGGTCATCGACACGCTCATCCTGTCGAGCGGGATGCCGTCGAACAGGGTGCGCATGTCGTAGATCGAGTCGATGGCCACGCCGGCCATGCCGACGTCGCCCTTAACTCGCGGGTGGTCGCTGTCGTAGCCCCGGTGGGTGGCCAGGTCGAAGGCGATCGACAGCCCCTTCTGCCCCGCCTCGAGGTTGCGGCGGTAGAAGGCGTTGGACGCCTCGGCGGTCGAGAAGCCGGCGTACTGGCGGATGGTCCACGGATTGGACGCGTACATCGTCGGATAGGGCCCGCGATGGTAGGGCGCGATGCCGGGCAGGCCGTGGATGAAATCGAGACCGTCCAGCGCCGAGGCGCCGTAGGCGGTCGGGACCGTCAGGCCTTCGGGCGTCTTCCAGGCGTCGCGGGCTGGGCCGGCGCCCGTCGGATCGAGGTCCAGGTCGACCTTTGCGAAATCGGGGAAGCTCATCGGCCGGCCTGCTGCGCTTCGAAGGGGGCGGCGAGGCGCACCGGCGTCAGGGGCACGCAGGCGTCGCCGCCGCCGATGGGAACGACCGGGGGTTCGGGCTCGACGGGGGCGGGTCGGGGATGCTGGTCGACGAACCGGGTGACTCCCACCATCTGCGTCGCGCCGCTCGCCAGCGCCGCCTCGAGCGACTGCCGGGCCCGGGCCACGCGGGGCTGGATCAGGTGGCCGCGCAGGGCCTCGACGACGCCGCCCTCGGCCTCGATCTTCTGGAATTCGGCCCAGCCCGCTTCGGCCAGTTCGCGGGTGCGCTGGTCCAGGAACCACGAGCCCGCCGCCGGATCGTCGACGCGGCCGACGTGGGCCTCCTCCATCAGCACCAGCTGGGTGTTGCGCGCCTGCCGCCGGGCGAAGGCGTCGGGGCGGCCGCCTGCCCGCGAGAAGCCGTCCAGCACCACGGCGTCCGCCCCGCTGACGGCGCCGGCGAAGCCCGCCGCCGTCAGCCGGAGCAGATTCGGCCATGGGTCGCGCGCCGACAGCATCCGCCGCGACGACCGCGCCTCGATGACGGCGGGCGTCTCCGTCCCGAAGACCCGGCTGATCGAGCGCCACATCAGGCGCAGGGCCCGAACCTTGGCCAGGCTGTCGAAATACTCCTGGTCGACCGCGACCCCGAGCACCATGCCCTTCAGCGCCCGCTCCGCGTCCATCCCGGCGACCATCGCAGCCCTGACCAGGGCGACGGCGTTGGCCGCCGCGAAGGCCAGTTCCTGCCCGATCGAGCCGCCGGCCTCGTGCGCCACCCGGCCGCTGGCGAGGAAGAAGCTCGCCTCGGGATAGGCCCCGGCGTGCCGCGCCGCCGTGTTGGCGGCCAGCGACAGGTGCTCCTCCAGCATCCGCGGCGCCTCGCCGGTCTCCGCGAAGGCCGAGACGGGATCCATGTGGAACATCAGCTTCGCGCGCGGCGAGCCCTTGGCCGCCACGGCCAGTGCGTTGGCGGCTTCCGGGCCATCCAGCCCCGCGTCGAGACCGACCGCCGCCAGTTCCAGCGCCACGCCGTCGAGCGCGCGCGCCAGCGGCTCGCTGTCGGCCAGCGCCGCGCCCTTCAACACGACCGACGCCGCCCCGCCATCAAGGTCCGCCAGCACAGCCGCATTGACCGCCGACGGATCATCCCCCTCGACCAGGGTGCGCAGGTCCCAGGCGCGCCCCTCGGCCTCCGAAGGCCGGGGCGCGAACAGCGGTTCGACCCCGGTGGCGGCGGCGTACAGCGGCCGCACCGCCAGACCGTCGGCGTCGAGATGGATCAGGCTTTCCAGCGGCCGGTCCTTGAGCGCCTTCTCGGCGAGGGCCTTCCAGTCGGCCGGGGACGGGGTCGGAAAAGTCATGCGCCTCCATTGCCCCCGCGCGCGCGCCGGGTCCAGCCGGGGGCCGGCGCGCCACCGCGAAAAACAGAGTCTCCCGTCGATCGAGTCTACCTGCTCCGGTCAGACCGGCCGCCGGTTACGCCAGAATCGGTCGCAGGTATGCGCCACCGTGGTAGTTGCGGTTCAGCCTGCCCGACCTACATCCGTGGCGAACGTAGCAGGAGCGTCCCGTGGCCGACCTTTCCGCCTTCCCGATCACCCGTCGCTGGCCGGCGCGGCACCCCGACCGTCTGCAGCTCTATTCGACCAACTCGCCCAATGGGGTGAAGGCGTCGATCATGCTGGAGGAGACCGGCCTGCCGTATGAGCCGCATTTCGTCGACATCAACAAGAACGAGACCTGGGGCTCGGAATTCCTGTCGCTGAATCCCAACGGCAAGATTCCCGCCATCATCGATCCGGACGGCCCGGGCGGAAAGCCGCTGGCGCTGTTCGAGTCGGGGGCGATCCTTTTCTATCTGGCCGAAAAGACCGGTCAGCTGATCCCCGCCGATCCCGCCGGCCGCTACGAGACCCTGCAGTGGGTCATGTTCCAGATGGCCGGCATGGGGCCGATTTTCGGGCAGGTCGGCTTCTTCAATAAAGCTGCAGGCAAGGCCATCGAGGACAAGCGTCCGCTGGAACGCTACGTCACGGAATCGAAGCGGGTTCTCGGGGTGCTCGATGGCCGGCTCGAGCGCCGCGACTGGGTCATGGGCGACTACACCATCGCCGACATCTCGATGCTGGGCTGGGTGCGCAACCTGATCGGCTACTATGAGGCGCGCGATCTGGTCGGATTTGACAGTCTGAAGAACGTCCCCGCCTGGCTGGAACGCGGCCTCGACCGCCCCGCCGTGCAACGCGGGCTGGAGATTCCGAAACGGCCGTAACGGCTCAGTAGCCGATGACGGTGGGCAGCGCCTGCCAGACGATGGCCACCGCCGCCACGCCGCCGCCGAGCAGGGCCAGCTGGTCCCCGAAACGGGTGGACGGGTCGGTCGTCCGGCGCAGCCGCCGCGCGGCCCGGGCGGCGATGGCCAGCGCCATGAGCAGGCAGGCTCCGCTGAACGCCAGCCCGGCCATTCGCCAGGCGGGGTCGTCGGCCCGGCTGACCACATCGGCCAGGCTGGCGATGGCGTAAATCCCCATGAAGTGGACGGTCCAGACGATCAGGCCGCCCAGCATCCAGGCCCAGCGCCGCATGTTCAGCCCCCTGGGAACAGTCGGGGCAGCAGGGCCGCGAACGCCCCCTGCCCGGCCGAATAGACGATGAACAGGGCGATCAGATCGTAGGTCGAGGGCCGGTCCGCCCGTACATGCCCGGCCAGCCAGCGCAGCACCGCATACGGGCCCATCAGGGCGATGATGCCCGCGAAACAGCCTTGCCACGACAGGAGGGCGTAGACGGTCGCCCCTTGGGCATTGACCGCGGGCCGCAGGCCGGCAGCCCACCAGGCGTCGAGATCCAGTCTCCACGCACCGACGATCAGGGCGGCGGCCGCGGCCATCATCACGGCGGCGACGACCGCGCCGCGCGGGCGTGCCAGCCTCAGCGACCGGCATGACAACCAGGCGAGCAGGGCGGCCGCGGCGTTGCCGGCCACCACACACGCCATCGACAGGGTACCCGGCGGCGGCGCCCAGTTCGCGGGGTTGCGGCTCCACAGGAAGACATAGCTGAAGCCGGCCAGGGCCGCGACCATGCCGGCCACTACGAGGGTGATGACCATGGCCAACCAGCCGTGGCTGGACGGGCCGCTGGCGTAGGTCGGCACCGTGATTCCGGCCCCGATGTCGACCGTCGTCTGCGCCAGCGGCCGGTCGAGAAACCAGCACCACTGGAGCATGCAGTAGACCCCCAGCACGCCGCAGATCACGGACGGCCAGTAGGCCTGCACGGTCAGCAACAGGAAGAAGGCCGCCGTGAACACCGCCGCCCAGACATGCCAGGCCGAGGGCTTCGGCATCCGTTGCAGATACTGCGGCTCGGCGTTGAGGGTGGAGGTGACGAGGGTCTCGCGCTCGCCGGTCGCGGTGTTCGGCAGAAAGTAGCGTCCCGCCTCGACGTCAGCCGCCAGTCGCTTCTGGTCCCACAGCGGATACAGGCTGGTCACCACCGGGATCGACCGCACCGAATAGAGGCCGGTCGGCAGCCATTCGAGGCCGGGCCCATCGAAGACGTTGCCGGCGTCGCGGCCGCCGAAGGGGCGGAAATTCCGGGCCATGTCGATGATCCAGACCAGCACCGCCGCTGCGAACAGGAAAGCGCCGACCGTCGAGATCAGATTGGGCCATTCCCAGCCCCGGTCCGGCAGCCAGGTGTAGACTCGCCGCGGCATGCCCATCAGCCCGGTCAGATGCATCGGCAGGAAGGTCAGGTGCATGCCGGCGAACATCAGCCAGAATACCCATTTGCCGAGGCGCTCGCTCAGCGGCCGGCTCGAGGTCATCGGCAGCCAGTAGTAGATGGCCGCGAACATCGGGAAGACCATGCCGCCGATCAGCACATAGTGCAGGTGGGCGACGATAAAGTAGCTGTCGTGGGCCTGCCAGTCGAACGGGACCATGGCCACCATGACCCCGGTGAGCCCGCCCATGACGAAGATGATGAGCCCGCCCACGACAAACAGCCCCGGCGTATTGAACCGCATCCGCCCCGCCGCGAGGGTGGCGATCCAGGCGAAGACCTGGACCCCCGCCGGCACCGACACCGCCATAGACGCGGCCGAGAAGAAGCTGGTCGATATGGTCGGCATGCCGGTGGTGAACATGTGGTGGGCCCACACGCCGAAGCTGATGAAGCCTGTGGCCAGCATGGCCAGCACGACGAGCCGGTGACCGACCAGCGGCGTCCTCGCCATCGCCGGGATGATGGTCGACATGGCCCCCGCCGCCGGCAGGAAGATGATGTAGACCTCGGGGTGGCCGAAGAACCAGAACAGGTGCTGCCACAGCAGCGGGTCGCCCCCCTTGAGCGGATCGAAGAACGGCCAGCCCAGCGCCCGCTCGAGCTCCAGCAGCAGGGTCGACAGGATGATCGACGGGAAGGCGATGACGATCATTCCGGCGAAGATCAGCATGGCCCAGGCGAACACCGGCAGCTTGTCCAGGGTCATGCCGGGGGCGCGGGTGCGCAGCACGCCGACGATGATCTCGATGGCCCCGGCGATGGCCGAAATCTCGATGAAGCCGATGCCCAGCAGCCAGAAATCGGCATTGATGCCGGGCGACCAGGCCATCGAGGTCAGCGGCGGATACATGAACCAGCCGCCGTTCGGCGCGAGGCCGAAGAACAGCGAGCCGAAGAAGGCCAGTCCGCCGATCAGATAGGCCCAGAAGGCGTAGGCGCTGAGCCTCGGAAACGGCAGGTCCCGCGCGCCCAGCATCTGCGGCAGCAGCAGCACGCCCAGCGCCTCGACCGCCGGCACCGCGAACAGGAACATCATAACCGTGCCGTGGACGGTGAAGAACTGGTTGTAGGTCTCCTGCGGCAGGAAGCCGTTCATCGGCACGGCCAGCTGGGTGCGCATCAGCACCGCCAGCGCCCCGGCCAGCACGAAGAACAGCATGGCCGCGCCGACGTAGTAGACGCCGACGAAATTGTTGTTGATGGCGGTGATCCACTGCCACCCTTTCGGGCCGCACCACACATCCTCCAGCGCCTCGAGCTCTCCCGGCGGACGCTCTCCCTGCGTCGGAAAGCGCTTGTAGAGGGCCGGGTCGAAGCCGGTTTCGCTGTTCACTTCAGGCTCTCGAGCCAGGCCGAGACGTCGCGCAGCTCCTGGCCGGTCAGCACCGGATAGGCCGGCATGCGGTTGCCCGGCTTGATGGCCTGGCTGTCGGAGATCCAGCCAGCCATGGTCCCGTGGTTGTTCGGCAGGATGCCCGCGCCGAGGGTGCGGCGCGAGCCGACGTGGCTGAGGTCCGGCCCGGCGAGGCCGTTGAAGGCCGTGCCCGCGACGGTGTGACAGGCGCCGCAGCCGGCGCGGGCGAACACCGGCGTCCCCGGGTGTGACACGATCGTCGCGGCGGCCGGAGCCGACTGCCGCGCCCGCCACGCCTCGAACTCGCGAGGTTCGTGCGCCACCACCACCAGACCCATCAGCGCATGGGGGCCGCCGCAGTATTCGGCGCACTGGCCGCCGTAGACGCCGGGCGCGTCGGCCTGCAGCCGCATCAGGTTGCGGCGGCCGGGGATCATGTCGACCTTGCCGGCCAGCCGCGGGACCCAGAGGCTGTGGATCACGTCGGCGGAGTCGAGCTCGAACACCACCGGGCGGCCGACGGGGATGTGGACCTCGTTGGCGTCCTGCAGGACCTCGCGGCCGGCGCCGTCCAGATAGGCGACCCGCCACCACCACATCTCGCCGGTGACCCGCACCCGCATTTCGCCCGGCGCCGGCTCCTGCGTCAGGTGCGATGTCAGACCGAGGCCGTAGACCAGCAGGGCGCTGAGCACCACCACCGGAAAGGCGAGGCCGCCGATCCACACCAGCCGCTCGCCGCCCAGCCGGGCGCGCCATCGCCGGGACCCGAACAGCGCCAGCCCGAGGGCGACCAGCACCACCAGCAGCACTGTCACGGACATGCCGATCAGCCCCCAGGCGAGGGTGTTGAGCGGCCCCGCGAACGGCCCGGCCGGGTCCAGCGCCGGCGGCGGCCAGCCGGCGATCCCCTCCGGAGCGATGTCAGCGGTCATCGAGCGTATAGAGGTAGGCCGCGACATCGCGGGCTTCGGCCTCGCTGATCGGCATCGGCGGCATGCCGGTGTCCGGCGACAGCGACGGCGCGTCGATCAGCCAGGCCGTCAGGACGTCCGGCCGGTTCGGAAGCTGGCCCGCGATCATCGGGCTGACCCCGAAACCGTCGAGCGACGGCCCCGCGAGGCCTCGCGGCCAGTCGATTCCGGGAATGGCGTGGCAGGCCGCGCAACCGACCCGCTCCATCACGGCCAGCCCCCGCGCCGGATCGGCCCCGGCGATCACCCGCGGCGGGTGGGTCTTGTCCGCACAGGCGGCCAGCAGGGCCGCCGCCAGCGGCGCCCATCGCCTCATATGTGTCCTGGCCGGTGAACTGGTCAGTCATCCTGCCCCTTTCGGGGATCAAACCCGTGCTCAGCGTCACGGTTCCGGCGGCGGAACCGCAAAGGTCGGCTGGTGTTGGTTCGGCGTGCGCCCGCTCCCTGCCGTCCTCGTTCTCGCGACCGTCGTCGCGGCCTGCACGCCGGTCAACGAGCGGGCGGGCGAGGCCTTCACGACGGACGGCGAGATCATCGCCATGGGCGGCGGCGACGGCGGCCCGGCCAACGCCTGTCTCAGCTGCCACGGCCTCGACGGCGCCGGGGACGGGGTCAGCACGCCCCGGCTGGCGGGGCTGGACGCGGGCTATCTGCAGAAACAGTTGGGCGACTACGCCGACGGGACCCGGCCGGACGAGGTCATGGGCCCGATCGCGAAATGGCTGGACGACGGCGACCGGCGGGCGGTCGCGGCCTGGTATGCGGGCCTGCCGCCGCCGGGCGGAACCCGGCCCGTGACGCCGGTCCCCGCCATCTACCTGACCGGCGGCTGCGGCAGTTGCCACGGCCCCGACGGGCAGGGTGTCGGGGCGGGCAATCCGGCGATCTCTGGCCAGCCCGCCGGTTATACGCTCGACCAGCTGCGCCGCTGGAAGCGGGCCGAACGCCGCAACGATCCGCGCGGGGTCATGGCCGATGCGGTCGCGGACCTGACCGACGTCGAAATGCGGGCCATAGCCGCCTGGCTCGAGACCGTACCCGCTGCTCGACCGCCCGATAGCGCCGCTGCCAGCGCGTCCGCCGGCGCGGCAGCTGCGGCACGACCGGCAGCATTCCGTGGAACACGTCGTCCCGATCGATGAAATGGTGCTTCAGCGCCGCCCCGACGTGGAGCGGGATCAGGAACAACAGGGTGAGGATCAGCCCCCAGTGCATCCATTCGGCGACCGCTTCGATTTGCCAGCGCTGGACGAAACCCAGATTACCGAACGGCATCAACGGCCATGGCGTGAAGCCGATCAGCGTCAGCTGCTGCTCGCGCGCCGTGGCCGAGATCATGGCCCAGCCGGTGAGGGGCAGGCCGAACAGACAGGTGTAGAAGACATAGTGGGTCACCCGCGCCGTCGCGCTTTCCCAGCCCGGCTTGTCGGCGTCGTTGATCGGCCCCGGCGCCAGCGCCCGCCACGCCCCGCGTCCCATGGCCAGAACCAGCATCAGCACCCCGATCAGGTAGTGCAGGTCATACGCCGCCACCTTGTCGCCGCCGACCGGCAGCCGTCCCATCCACCAGCCCCAGGCCAGCTGGAAGACGACCAGCGCCGCCATCGTCCAGTGGAAGATGATGGCCACGGGCGAGTAGCGGCCCTGATCGTGATGGCCGGCGGCCCACTCGAGGATGTTGACGATCAACCGGTCGATCATACGGGCCTGGCCCCGGCGCGGGCGTCGGGGCCGATCCAGCGGCCGAGCACCCCCAGCGCAGCCGCCAGATAGATCGCCGCCGCCGGGGCCCACATGATCAGCCCGGCCATCTGCTGGTCCTCCAGCGGGCTCAGTCCCCAGGCGGCGGTGGTGAGCTGATGCGGCGCATAGAGCGGCTGGCCGGTGAAGGTCAGCAGCGCCCCGAGCAGCCCCATGGACACCATGGCCAGCAACAGGGCGGCGACGGCGCCGGGCGCCGAGGCTCTCCGCACGGCGGTCCAGAACCACACGGCGGTCCCGAGCAGGCTGATCTGCATCAGCCAGTAGACGGTGTCATCGGACAGGGCCCAGCCATAGGCCGCCGGCGCGTGCCAGGCCCAGAACACCACCGCCTGCGCCGCCGTCGCCAGCGCCAGCGGACCGACCCGAAGCCTCGGCAGCGACATGGCGATCAGCGGCGCCGCCACCGCGACCAGCAGGACATGATGCACCGTCCGGGCGGCGAACAGGGCCGAACCGAGCGCGCAAAGCGGCGATACGAACACCACCGCCAGCACGGCGACCGCGGCGACGCCGGCTGTCCGCTCCCGTCCCGACGTCCGCCACAGCACCAGCCCCAGGCCGACGGCCAGCGCCGCGATCAGCACGGGATCGAAATTCCACCGGGCCAGCCAGTCGTCCGGCCCGAGCCCCGGGCCGCAATACGGCGCCCAGATCGCCGGGGCGCGCCCGCTCATCGCTCCGGCAGGGCGTAAGCGATCACATGATCCCCGGCCGGCGTCTCCATGAAGTGATGTCCGCCCGCCATGATGACCAGATACTGCCGCCCGTCCTGCTCATAGACCATCGGCGCCGCCTGGCCGCCCGCCGGCAGCGCGTCCGCCCAGACAGTCTCGCCGGTCTCGATGTCGATGGCGCGGATCAGGTCGTCGGTCGCGGCCGCGATGAAGACCAGCCCGCCCGCCGTGACCACCGACCCGCCGTTGTTGGGCGTGCCGATGTCGAGCGGCAGCATCGAGGGAATGCCGAACGGCCCGTTCCGGCGCGCCGTGCCCAGCGGCCGGTCCCAGACCGTGTGGCCGGTGCGGATGTCGATGGCCCGGATGCCGCCGTAGGGTGGCTGCTTGCACATCAGGCCGGTCGCCTTAATTCGCCAGCCCGCATTGACGTCGATGGCGTAGGGCACGCCCGCCTGCGGATCGCCGGCCCCTTCCGCCGCCACGGGCACGCCGCCCGGCGTCTTCTTCTTCAGCCGCGGGTCGCCGCGCGGGAACCAGCCCTTCTCGTCGGCCTCGGCGCGGGGGACCAGCCGGTTGTAGTTCGGCATGTCGTTGTAGTTGGCGATGATCCAGCCGCGCCGCGGATCGACCGCCACGCCGCCCCAGTCCGAGCCGCCGTTGTAGCCGGGGTACTGGATCCAGCGCCGGTCGCTGGTCGGCGGGGTGTAGACGCCCTCATAGGCGGCCTGCCGGAAGCCTATCCGGCAAACCAGCTGATCGATCGGCGACATGCCCCACATGTCGCGCTCCGTCAGGTCGTCGGCCCGCCGCAGGGTGTGGAACAGCGAGAACGGCTGGGTCGGCGTCCGCTCGCGCGGCTCGACGCCGCCCTGCGGCACGCGCCGCTCCTCGACCGGGGTCAGGGGGCGGCCGGTGCGCCGGTCGAGGATGTAGATATCGCCCTGCTTGCTGGGCAGGATCAGCGCCGGAACCACGCCGGCGGGGGTCGGATAATCGATCAGCGTCGCCTGCGATCCGAGGTCGTAGTCCCAGACGTCCCTGTGCACGGTCTGGAACGACCAGGCCGGGCGGCCCGTGGTCACATCCAGCGCCACCAGTGAGGTGGCGTAGCGGTTCTCGGCCTCGGAGCGGTCGGCGCTGTAGTAGTCGGCGGCGGAGTTGCCCATCGGCAGATAGACCAGCCCCAACTGCTCGTCGCCCGAAGCCGTCGTCCACATATTGGGCGTGCCGCGAGTGTAGCTGTCGCCGGCGGGCGGGGCGCCGGTCAGGTCCGGGCGGGTCATGTCCCAGGCCCAGCGCAGCGCGCCGGTGACCGCGTCGAAGCCCTGGATCACGCCCGACGGCGCCGAATTGGACTGGCCGTCCAGCACCTGATGGCCGGTCACGATCACGCCGCGCACGATGGTCGGGGCCGAGGTGATCGAGACCATGCCGGGGATGACCTCGCCCATGCCGGTCTTGATGTCGACCGCGCCGTTGGTCCCGAAACCGGCGCAGGGGCGGCCGGTGCGGGCGTCGACGGCGATCAGCCGCCCGTCGAGCGTGCCCTCGATGATCCGGGTGGCGCAGGCGACGGGAGCGATGGCCGGGATGGGAACCGGACGCGGCTGCACG
Organism: Brevundimonas sp.; assembly: GCF_035626975.1. Taxonomy (GTDB): domain Bacteria; phylum Pseudomonadota; class Alphaproteobacteria; order Caulobacterales; family Caulobacteraceae; genus Brevundimonas. Next base: position 49,455 of record NZ_DASPMQ010000022.1, on the reverse strand, counting down.
GCGGGCCCGACCGAAGCGGACGCGGGCGCCGTCGCCGGTCCGGCGGCCGGCGTCGCGACGGCGCCGGTGTCGTGGTAGGCCACGCCGCGGCAGGCGGCGGTATAGGGAATCCAGTCCTCCGACACGCGCGGGTCGTAACGCCAGCGCTCGCGGCCGGTGCGGGCGTCGAGCGCGATCAGCATGTTCATCGCCGTGCACAGATAGACGGTGTCGCCGACCTTCAGCGGCGTGGTCTCGGCGCCCCATTTCTCCTTCGGCGTGTCGCCGGTGCGGAAGGTCCAGACGCGCTCCAGCCCACCGACGTTGTCGCGATTGATCTGGTTCAGCGGCGAGAAGCGCCGCGCGCTGTACGTCCCGCCCCAGGCCGGCCAGTCGGCGCCCACGTCGCGCAGCGACGGCTCCGACATGGCCGCCATCGCCACGGACCGGGTCGCTACGGGCGGCGCCGGCCGGTTGGCCTGCGCCACGACCGCGCCGGCGACCAGGGCGCCGAGAACGAACACAGCCGCCCCGCCCAGCGCCAGCCGTCGGCCCCGGCGTCCGTCGAGGACCGGCAAGGACGCGATGACCAACGGCAGCAGCATCGCCGGCGCGACCACGCGGGGGACCAGCGCCCAGCCGTTAAGCCCGACCTCCCAGAGCGCCCACAGCACCGTCAGGACGAAGACGCCGCCATAGATCCACGCCCCGAGGAGGCTCAGCCGCCACAGCATGCCCCCCGAAGCGATCAGGCCCAGACCGGCCGGCAGGTAGTAGAAGGAGCCGCCCAGCGACAACAGCCAGCCGCCGCCGATGGCCAGAACCAGTCCGATCAGGATCAGCAGCGCCGCGAGCACCCGCACCAGCAGACCGCCGAAGCCCACGCCTCTCTCGATCCTGGCCATATCGGGCTCGCCTTCCAGCTTCGCTGCAAGGGCAAACCGGCGGAAGGCGGCGGGGTTCCGGATTTCGCGGCGGGAAGCCGCGCGCGGCCGGGCGCGGCATCGGTGATTCAGTCGGGTCGGTCAGTCCAGCGGGATGATGAACACGCGGTCGTATCCCGTGCCGCCGTCGGTGGTCGGAAGGGCGATGTAGTCGTCTCCCGCCTCGTCCATAACGCGCTCGACGAGCCGGTTGAACCGGGCGGGCGCGTCCGGCTCCGGGCGGAGACTGAAGCCGTAATCCGTCTCCTCGCTTCCCTGGGAGGCGGCGACCTCTCTCAACCGTTGCAGCAAGGCGCCCACGAGCCACCCACCTTTCGCCTCATACTATACCCGACGTTCGCGACGGCGATGAGGTTTGGTAAACGCTCACGCGCTGTTGATCAGGCTTGGGCCTGGCGGACAGCTGACGCCCCCGACGCCGGGGCGACCAGCGGCTCGAACAGATGCCGGGCCAGATGACGCACCACCGGGACCGCCACCCCGTCGCCGGTCAGGTGATAGGCGTCGCTGTAGTTTCGCGGCAGCACATAGGCGTCGGGCAGGCCCATCAGACGCGCCGTCTCCCGGGCCGAGATCAGCCGCGAGCGCACCCGGGGGCCGTCGACCACGAGGATGATCTGGCGGCTCGATCCGCCGGCGGGCGTCCTCAGGCAGCCGGCCACGTCGTCGAACCGCACCTCGGCGCGCTGCACCCGCGATCCATCCCCGTCGGTTCGGGTGCGGCGGTACACGCCGCCCACCATGCGGCGGCCAGCCCGCCGGGCCGCCTCGACCTTGGCGGCGTTGACCGGCGACATGAGGTCGAGCAACCGCTTCGTCTCGGCCTGATTGTGCCAGGGCACGCTGTCCGGCGCGTCCTCGATCAGCTCCGCGAACGTCGTCTGGCGCCGTTCGGGCGTCGGCACGTTCCACCACACCAGCCGGTCCCGAAGATCGTTCGAAAGGCCCGCCACGGCCCGGCGCAGCGCCGCGCTGTGGAAGGGTTCCAGCGGACCGGGCGCCGTCAGCCCGGCGTCGATCTCCACGTCGGCCCGCACCCCGATCACGAACAGCCGCGGCCGGCTCTGCGGCACGAACAGCCCGGCGTTGATCACCAGCGCGCCGTAGCGATAGCCCGCCTCCGCGAAGGTCCGGCAGATCGTCCCGAAATCCCGCCCGCCGTGCGAGGTCAGCGTCCCGCAGACGTTCTCGACCGCCACCAGCCGCGGGGCCCGCCCCTGTCCGGCCAGCCCGCGGATCACATCCCCGAAGGCATGGAAGGTCCCCGACCGCTCGCCCTTCAGCCCGGCTCCGGCGCCGGCCAGGGACAGGTCCTGGCAAGGGAAACTGCCCCAGACCAGATCCGCCTCGCCGGGCATGACATCGACGTCGAGCCCGCGAATGTCGCCGACGGTCAGCTCCCCGCCCGTGCCCCAATTGGCCTGGTAGGAGAGACCCTTGCGGGCGTCGAAATCGTTGGCGAACAGACAGGTCCACCCGTCGCCCAGCCCGGCCCGCGCCATGCCGCCGCCGGCGAAGAACTCATAGAAGCTGGGCATGGACTCCCGGGGTCTGCAGCGGCCCGAAGGCGACGCACCCGACTGTAGGGGAGGAAGATGGTGGACGCGACAGGGATTGAACCTGTGACCCCTTCGATGTCAACGAAGTGCTCTCCCGCTGAGCTACGCGTCCGCCGTGACGGCCCCGGGTGACCCCGGGGGCAGGAAGGCGCGGTCTATAACCCGGCCTGTTTGTTGTCCGCAAGGGCCAAAACCACGCCCGCGCTCAAGTCGCGAGCCGCCGCGCGGCGAGCGATCGCGCCTCTACTTCAGGCCGCCGCCACCATCCGCTCGACCTCGCCCACGAGATCACGCAGGTGGACGGGCTTGGACAGCACCTTGGCCTGCGGGCTGGCCTGGGCGGCCGACAGGGCCACGGCGGCGAAGCCGGTGATGAACATGATACGGATGCCCGGCTGGCGGGCGGCGGCCACGCGGGCCACCTCGATGCCGTCGGCTCCGGGCATGACGATGTCGGTCAGCAGCAGGTCCCACGGGCCCTGATCCAGAGCGTCGATGGCGTCGTCGCCATTCTCGCAGTCGACCACCGAATGGCCGGCCCGCACGAGCGCCCGCGTGAGGAATCCCCGAAGCGAGTGATCGTCTTCGGCAAGGAGAATGCGCGCCATGAAGTGTTTTCGCCCCGTCTTGTTAGCGTGACGCTACGACGCGATCGGTAAACCCGCCATGAAAATCCCCGGTCGGGCGAAGCGGATCGGCGCCGCGAACCTGTGGATCGTTGCGCGAAACGCGGTATGGGATCGGCCATGGCGGACAGTCCCCAGCACAATCCGGCCGACGCGGGCGAGGCGGCGTTCACCCTCCTCATGCCCGCGACGCCGGGCCGGTTCGTGTTCGCCTCGCCGCACTCGGGCGACCTCTATCCGGCCGATATGGGCCCGGCGCCGGAGCTGGAGACGACCAGCCTGCGCAGCGCCGAGGACGCCCTTGTCGACCGGCTGATCGCGCCGGGGCGGGAGCGGGGCGCCGCCCTGCTGCTGGGACGTTTGGGCCGCGCCTATGTCGACCTGAACCGCGATCCCGGGGACCTCGACCCCGCCCTGGTCGACGGCCTCGAGGGGCGCACGGCGTCGCCGCGCACGGCGGCCGGCTACGGCGTCGTCCCGCGCCTGACCGGCGACGGCCGCCCGCTCTATGGCCGTCGGCTGGGGCTGGCCGAGGCCCGCGACCGGATCGACCGGGCCCACGCCCCCTATCACGCCGCCCTGGACCAGTTGATGCGGGCGGCGCACGCCCGGCATGGCGAGGCCGTGCTGGTCGACTGGCATTCGATGCCCGCCCGGGCGACCCAGGGCGTCGGCGGCGCGCGCGGGCCCGACGTGGTGCTGGGCGACCGGCACGGATCGTCCTGCGCGGCGGCCCTGACCCGGCGGCTGCGGCGGGCTTTCGAGGCGCTGGGCTGGCGGGTGACGCTGAACCAGCCCTATTCCGGAGGCTGGACCACCCAGGCCTGGGGGCGGCCGGCGGACGGGTTCCACGCCGTCCAGATCGAGCTGAACCGCGCCCTCTACCTGAACGAGGCGACGCTGGAGCCCGGACCGGGCTGGCCGCGCTGCGCCGCCGGCGTGGCCCGGGTCATCGACGACCTTCTGGCCGATCCGTTTCCTCTCGGCCGGGCATAAAAAAAGCCGCGCCCGAAGGCGCGGCATTGAAGTCTTTAGGGAGGAAACGCCCAGGAAGGGCATGACGCCGCGAGGGCGTCGAAGATCAAGTTAGTGTGCGGTGCACAATGCGTCAACCGGAGAGTTCGCACCCATGTTCACGCCTTGTAACGGCAGGCTTCATCCCGAACTGATCTCCGTAACCGATTTCAGAGGTTAAATTCGCCCCACGCTGTGAGCGCTTGCGAAACAGCGTTACCGTATCGGAAGATGCGGCTCGAGCAGCCGGCGCGCGGCCCGCACCGCCCGCGCCGCCGGTGAGCCGGCCTGGCGCCAGACCAGCAGGCAGAACACCACCGCCACGCCGAGCGCCAGCCACAGCGGACCGAACAGCCAGGCCGCCGCCGCCAGGGCGAAATAATAGCCCCGCACGCCCTGACTGAAGGCGCTCAGCGCCGGATTCAGCAGGTTGGCCGCAGCCTCGCCCAAGGCCACCCGATCCCCCTCGGTATGCAGTTCCGGGGCCGCGCCGATCAGGGCCAGGGCGTAATTCATCTGGCGAATGGACCAGATGAAATCCAGCAGGCCGCGCGCCAGACAGAGCAGAACCAGCGCCAGCTTGGCCTCCAGCAGCCCCGTCGGGACGGTCCCTTCGTCTATCAGGGCCACGCCCCGCAGCGCCTGGTCGCCGCCGAACAGCACGCTGGCCACCGCCGCGATCAGCAGCAGGTTGGTCGAGGCGAAGAAGCCGGCCGAGTTGATGGTGTGACCCATCAGCTGGCTGTCGACGATCCGGACCTCCCGGTGCGTCATCACCATCATCCAGGCCCGCCGGACCACGATCATGTCGTCGTTCAGCGAGCCGCTGCGCCGGGCCAGCAAGGCCAGCAGCGGGCCGTAGCCAAGCCAGCACAGAAAGAACAGCGCCAGCGCCAGACCTTCGAAGATCGTCATGACCGCTCCTTCAGAACCCACCGCCTGTCGTGCCGCGCGGAACTTCCGGGGGCAAGTCCGCCTTGCTTCCGGCAAGTTGCGCGCCTATCACGCCCGCCTCCCCGTACCGCACTGCACCATAGACGAGCCCGTCATGAACATCGACGCCATTCCCGCCGGCCCGAACCCGCCCTGGGACGTCAACGTCGTCATCGAGATTCCGCAGGGCGGCCTGCCCGTGAAATACGAAATGGACAAGGCCTCCGGCGCCCTGTTCGTCGACCGCTTCCTGCACACCGCCATGTACTATCCGGGCAACTACGGCTTCATCCCGCACACCCTGTCGGACGACGGCGATCCGTGCGACGTGATCGTGCTGAACCCGACCCCGGTGGTGCCGGGCTGCATCATCCGCTCGCGCCCGATCGGCGTGCTGAAGATGGAAGACGAGGCCGGCGGCGACGAGAAAATCCTGGCCGTGCCGGTCGACAAGCTGAACCCCTATTATACCGACATCGCCAGCTACCGGCAGCTGCCGGCGATCCTGGTCGAGCAGATCGAGCACTTCTTCACCCGCTACAAGGATCTGGAGAAGGGCAAGTCGGTCACGGTCAAGGGCTGGGGCGACGCCGGCGAGGCCGCCGAACTGATCGCCGCCGGCATGAGGGCGCATCAGGAGAAGCTGAAGTCGAAGGCCGCCAACGCGGCCTGAGGCCAGTCTGGCGGCAGCAGCCGGAACGGAGTAGGATTCCCTTCGTCAGGGCCAACGCCTCGATCCGGCTAAGTCGATTTCCGGCGGACGGATCATTCCGCTTTCCCCTAATCGGCGAAGATGCCTTCGGCCACGCTTCGCAACCACCTCCTCGATCGTCTATCGCCTGAAGACCGCGCCGCGGTCCTCTCCGCCTCGACTCCGTTCGAGTTTGAATTGGGTCACGTTTTCTCCGAGGCCGGAGACGGCATCGGGCACGTTCACTTCGTTCTGAGCGGCATCATCTCGGCCGTCGCCGGCATGCAGGACGGCCGCACAGTCGAGACCTTCATGGTCGGCCGCGAAGGCGCCACCACGCCCGGCGCCATAAACGTCCCGGTGCGGACCTATTCCCGTCTGGTTGGCCAGGCCGCCGGCGAAACCCGGCGGATCGAGGTCACCCGCTTGAGAGCCCTGTGCGAGGAACGCCCGGACCTGCGGACGATTCTCGCCCTCTACGCCGCCGGCCTGCAGGGCGAACTGGAGCAGTCCGGGGCCTGCAACGCCCTGCACCGTTCGGACCAGCGTTTCGCCAAATGGCTGCTGCGATGCCACGACCGGATCGACGGCGAGACCCTGCTCCTGACCCAGGAATACCTGGCCAGCCTGCTCGGCTCGCAGCGCACCACCGTCAACGAGGCCGCCCAGGGCCTGCAGAAGGCCGGGGCCATCACCTATTCACGCGGCCGGGTGACGATCCTCGACCGGGCCGCGCTCGAACGGGCGGCGTGCGAATGCTACCGCCACGGCCAGCGCTCCAGCATCGACATCCCGGAACCGCAGTAGCGCCTCCGGCCCTGCTCAGGGCCGTTCCACGCACATCGCCACGCCCATGCCGCCGCCGATGCACAGCGTGGCCAGGCCGCGCTTCGCGTCGCGCCGCTTCATCTCGTGCAGCAGGGTGGTCAGGATGCGCGCGCCCGAAGCCCCGATCGGATGGCCGATGGCGATGGCCCCCCCGTTGACGTTGACCTTGGCCGGGTCGAGCCCGAGCTCCTTCAGCACGCACAGCGACTGCGCCGCGAAGGCCTCGTTCGATTCGACCAGGTCGAGGTCGGCGACCGTCCAGCCGGCCTTCTCCAGCGCCTTGCGCGAGGCCGGGATCGGGCCGGTTCCCATGATCGCCGGATCGACGCCCGCCGTGGCCGACGAGACGACCCGGGCCAACGGCTCCAGCCCCCGCGCCCTGGCCTCGTCGGCGCTCATCAGCACCAGCGCCGCGGCGCCGTCGTTGAGACCGGAGGCGTTGGCCGCCGTCACCGTGCCCTCTTTCGAGAAGGCGGGGCGCAGCGAGGCCATCGCCTCCAGGGTCGCGCCGTGGCGGATGTACTCGTCCTTGTCGACGACCACGTCGCCCTTCCTCGAGGCGATGGTCACCGGGACGATCTCGGCGTCGAAGCGGCCATCCTTCTGGGCCGCCTCGGCCCTGTGCTGGCTGGCCACGGCGAAGGCGTCCTGGTCGGCGCGGCTGATCTGGAACCGGTCGGCGATGTTCTCGGCCGTCTGGCCCATGTGATAGCCGTTGAAAGCGTCCCACAGCCCGTCCTTGATCATCGTATCGACGAACGACAGGTCGCCCATCTTCTGGCCGGACCGCAGCTGCTGGGCGTGCGGCGCCTGGCTCATGCTCTCCTGGCCGCCGGCGACGACGATCTTGGCGTCGCCCAGCGCGATCTGCTGCGCCGCGAGCGCCACGGCCCGCAGGCCCGAGCCGCAGATCTGGTTCAGGCTCCAGGCCGGGACCTCCTTCGGAATGCCGGCGCCCATGGCCGCCTGCCGCGCCGGACCCTGACCCGCGGCCGCCTGCAGCACATGGCCGAGGATCACCTCATCGACCTCGGTCGCGTCGACGCCCGCCCGCTCCAGCGCGGCCCGGATGGCGACCTCGCCAAGTTTCGACGCGGGCAGGCTGGACAGGGCGCCCAGGAAGGAGCCGACCGGCGTGCGGGCGGCGGAGACGATGACGACGTCGGTCATGGCGGGCTCGGGGCTGCTTTCGGGAAGGCGCTGCAAATAGCCCCAACCACGGCGCGCCGCCACTCCGCATGAGACCGGGTTGTGGCGTTTGTGCCGCACGGGACGGCTTTCCGCGGCCCGGACCCGGCGTTCAGCCGGCAGTCATCGGCCCGCCCCATATTTGGGGGAACGATTGGCGGGCAAATGGCTTGAAGGGCCGATGCTCATGCAAATGAAGACGATTTTCGGCCGGGTCTGCATTCCCGACGAGCTCGACATGATCGAGCACTACCGCACTCCGGCTGAAAAGACGGCCGACCTGGTCGTGCATGTGGTCGGCCTGACCCTCGCGGCGGTCGGCGGGATCGCGCTGGCGGTGCTGGCGGCCCTCTATTCCGGGGTCGGCGCCGTCGTCGCCACCGGCGCCTACGCCCTGTGCCTGATCGCCATGCTGACGGTCTCGACCATCTACAACCAGACCCGCCCGTGCGCCGCCCGGCCGATCCTGCGCCGCATGGACGAGGCGGCGATCTTTCTGATGATCGCCGGCAGCTACACCCCGTTCACCACCCAGCGGTTCGAGGGCGCCTGGTCGATCGGCTTCACCCTGCTGGTCTGGTCAGTGGCGCTGGCCGGCGTGTTCGCCAAACTGGTGGCGCCGCGCCTCTCCGACGCCTTCTGGAGCGCGGTCTATATCGGCTTCGGCTGGCTGGCCGTTCTCGCATTCAAGCCGATGATGGACACCGTCCATCCCATCGCCCTTGGTCTGCTGGTGCTTGGCGGCCTGATCTATACCGCCGGCGTTTTCGTCTTCATCAGCCCGAAGGTGAAGTTCCGCCGGGCCATCTGGCACGGTTTCGTCGTCACCGGCGCGATGACGCACTGGGCGGCGGTGCTGGTCGGGGTGGTCCTCGCCCCCGGCTCGACGGGCCTCGGCTAGACATTCCAGTCCGCAGCGCAGCATAGTGCGGCATTGCAACAGGATCGGGGATTGCGCGTGGCCGACAAGAAGTCCGGAGCCGGCGAAACCGTCGTCATCAAGAAATACGCCAACCGGCGGCTCTACAACACCGCCACCTCCGCCTACGTCACCCTTGAGGACCTGGCCCGGATGGTGCGCGAGGGCACCGACTTCGTGGTCTACGACGCCAAGACCAACGACGACCTGACCCGCCAGATCCTGACCCAGATCATCTTCGAGGAGGAGAGCCGCGGCGAGGCCTTGCTGCCGGTCCAGTTCCTGCGCCAGTTGATCGGCTTCTACGGCGGCCAGATGCAGGGCGTGCTGCCCAGCTATCTCGAGATGTCGCTGGACAGCTTCAGCCGCCAGCAGGAGCAGATGCGCGGCCAGTTCTCGAAAGCCTTCGGCGCCGCGCCCGGCGCCGGCCTGCTCGACGAGGCGGTCAAGCGCAACATGGCCTTGTTCGCCGAGGCCATGAAGGTATGGCCGGGCTTCAGCGTCGCGGGCGCCGCCCGCCCCGCCGCCAGCCCGCCGCCTGAACAACCCGCCGACGATCCCCTGGCCGAGATGCGCCGCCAGATGGACGAGATGCGCACCCAGCTCGACAGACTGTCCCAGCCGCCCGGCAAGGCCGGCTGACCATGCCCGACGAGGTTCGCCCCGTCGGCCCCGTGCAACGCCGCGACGAGCGCCGCGAGGCCGACCGCCGGTCCGCCGAGCGCCGCGCCGCCTCCGCCTCGCGGGCGCTCGTCCCGACCGACTTCCCGGCGGACCCTGCCGAGCCCCCGGCAAGACCTGCCCCGACGCCGGGCGCCGACGCCTCGGCCGCCGCCTTCGCCGCCCAGGTCATCGGCCAGACCGGACAACGGCGCGGCCTGAAGGGCGGCCCGCCGGTGCTGGACGCCGCCCGCTCGACCTATCTCGGAAACGCCTACTCCGGCGCGGCCGAGCGTCGTCCGAAACCCGGCAAGGCCACGGACACCGACGTCTGATCCCGCGGCACGGTCCTTGCTGACGACAGGCTGAAACGCCTTCGTCCGGGACCGCCGCCATGCTGACCTTCCTCGCCCGCACCGTCGATGTCGCCGTCGTGGCGCTGATCTTCGTCGGCTTCAGCTGAACTTGCGCGGGCGCCGCCGCGCCGCTAATCACCCGATCGTCATCGGGGAGTAGCCGCCCGCATCTATCAGCGGGGTTCGCGTCAACACACTTCCTCTCCCGGAGAGGATGGCGCGATCGGGCCTTCGGGTTCTGGCAAGACCGCTGGCATTCGCAGGGGATTTCCACGCGGAGCCCGGCTGCGAACGCCACAGGTCTGTCCGCCGAGGCTCCGCGCACGAAGACGAGTTGGACGCCTTCCTGATCTCGACCGGCCTCGTCTCCATCGCGGAGATCGGGGACAAGACCATGCTGCTGGCCATCATGCTGGCGGCGGCGTGGCGGCGGCCGCTGCCGATCCTGCTCGGCATCCTCGCCGCAACCCTGGCCAACCACGCCTTCGCGGCGCTGGCGGGCACTGTGCTGGGCCACTTCATGCAGGGCGAGTGGGTGCGCTGGGTGGTCGGCCTGGCCTTCCTCGGCTTCGCCATCTGGGCCCTGATCCCCGATCGCTTCGACGAACAGCCCGACACCACCGAGAAAACGTTCTCCGGCGTGTTCTGGACGACCACCGCCGCCTTCTTCGTCATCGAGATGGGCGACAAGACCCAGGTCGCCACCGCCGTCCTCGCCGCCCAGTTCCAGAACCTCCCACTGGTCGTGGCCGGCTCGACCCTCGGCATGATGCTGGTCAACGGCCCGGCGGTCCTGCTCGGCGAGGCGGCGGCGAGGCGGCTGCCGCTCAGCTGGATCCGGGTCGCGGCGGCGGCGGGCTTTGCCGCCACCGGTGTGTGGGTGCTGCTGGCGGGCTAGACCTCGAACACCCGGTACGGCGTGTCGCCCAGCGTCCGCAGCACCGGCAGGGCCACGTTGTAGACCGGAACCCCCTTGGTGGTCCGCCCCTCCGGCTGGCCGCGGTGGGCATGGCCGTGCACGACCAGGCTGATGTTGTCGTAGCGGTCGATGGTCTCGCCCAGCCGCGACGAACCGAGGAACGCGTGGATCTCCGGCGGCTCGCCCATCACCGTGTCCACCACCGGCGAATAGTGCAGCACCACCACCGACCGCTCGGTCCTCAGCATGCGGATCGAGTTCTCGATGTGGTTGGCGTCGTCGACCGCCTCCTGCACGAACGACTTGATCGCGGCCTCGCCGAACGGGCTCAGCATGTAGCGGCCGAACCCGCCGATGAAGCCCTTGCCGCCGGCGAAGCCGACCCCCTCGATCTCATAGGCCTGACCGGTCAGCATCTTGACCCCGGCGTCGCACAGCAGCCGCGTCACCTCCTCCGGCTGGCCGCATTCGTGCTCGTGATTGCCCAGCACCCCGACCACAGGAATCTTGCAGCCGCGGATATCCTCCAGCAGGATCTCGACCTCGCGCGTCTTGCCGAAATTGGTCAGGTCGCCGCACAGGCACAGCACGTCGGCGTCCTCATGCACCCGGTCGAACAGTTCGCGGTGCGGGCGGTCGTGGGCCTCGCCGACGTGCAGGTCGCCGACGGCGGCGACGCGCAGCCTCTTCGCCGGCCCCGGCTCCAGCCCCGGCTGCGGCGTCTGCGGATCGGGATGGACCTCGGTCATGATCCCGCCCCCGCGCCCAGACCAGGAACCGCCGCGCGGCGAGCATGGCACGCCCACTTCGCGCTCAAGCCGCGAGCGACCACGTCGCGAGCATAGCGCCCTGCCTCAGTGCGTGGATTCATGGCGTTCCTCCAGCCCCTTGCCGACGATGTCGCCGAAGCCCCATTCGGTGATGTCGGCGATGTAGTCGCGCGGGCTGAACAGCCGGCCGCGGCACACCTTCACCCTCGGGGCGGGCAGGTCGACCTGGGCGTGCAGCCGCCCGGTCAGCTCGGCCATCAGCCAGGTCGGCACCCGCCCCCGCTCGGTCGGGTAGGCGAAGCGGAAATTGAGCAGATGGGCCATCAGCACCTCCCAGTAGAGGTCCATCTGGTCGAGCAGGAATTTCCAGTCGATGGCGTCCGACTGCTTGAGGATCACATGGTTCACGTCCGCCCCGTCGAAACGGTAGCGGTCCTGGATGAACAGCTTGGACAGGATCAGGGCCGTCGGCGGGGTGATCCCGACCTTGTGGCCGTAGACCTCGATCGTATCCGTGCCGAACCAGCTGTCGTTGACCGCGATGGTGCCGTTGGACATGGCGAAGATCACGTCGAAGAAATACTGCTCGTCCTTCCACACCTTGGCGATCCAGCGCTCGTCCTCGACGTCGGTGCGATAGCCGCGCGCCTGGAAGAAGGCGAGGATGCGGGGGTAGTCCCCGGGCTTGCAGAACACGTCCAGATCCTTGGTCGGCCGGCGGATGCCCGTATAGGCAGTCACCGCATAGGTGCCGGACAGAAGGAACGGGATGTCGCTCTCCTTCAGCAGGCCGAGGGCTTCCTCGTAGAAGGCCACGGCGTCTTCCGGCGGATGGAAGCTCGGGTCGGCGACAGTGTCTGACATGGTCCGGACCCTCGGGGGCGAGGGATTGGAAACGGTCGCGGTTGGCGGGGAGTTCCTTGGCGCCCAGGCCGCAGGCGCCTGATTTGTTTACGGGTCGGCTCTACACGTGACGCTTCGAGGTGGCCGGGAGGGGACCGCTTGAAAGGTCGTTGGCGTCTGTTCAGGCACGACGCGGGTCGCGTCGCCGGCCCGCCCGCCCTGGCCTATGTGGTGCTTTACGCCGCCGCCATGGCGGTGGGCTACTGGACCATGGCGCGGTTCGGCACGGCGACGGTCTGGCTCGCCAACGGCGTCGTCACCGCGGCCCTGCTGCAGTTGCACCGCCGCCCGGCCCTCATGGTGCTGGCGGCCTGCGTGGCGCTCGACCTCGCGATCAACAGCCTGCGCGGGGCGCCACCGCTGTATCTGGTGGCCAACATCGTGCTCAACCTCGGCATGGCTGTCGCCGCCGCGGTGCTGGCGCGGCGGGTGTGCGGCGCGGCGCTCGACCTGCGCCGTCCGGGCCGTCTGCTCCGATTCGCCCTGCTGGCCGTGGTCCCGGCCACGATCGCGGCGGCGCTTTTCAGCGTGGGTCTGCTGGCCGTCATCGCTCCGCACCCGTCGGCGATCTGGTTGTTCGAACTCCAGAGCTATTTCGCCATCGAGGCGCTGGACCTGCTTCTGGTCACCCCGATCCTGTTGCTGCTGGCGCGCCGTCACCGCTTCGCCGGCGCGGCGCGCGCGTCCCGCGCCGAGGCCGCGACCCTGGTCGGGCTGATGCTGGTGGTGACCGCCGGCGTCTTCTGGCAGGACAACGCGCCGCTGATGTTTCTCGTGTTTCTGCCGATGGTGCTGATCGGCCTGCGTCTGTCGCCCACCTGGTCGGCCGGAACGATGATCGGCCTGGCCCTGCTCACCGGCGCGGCCACCCTGACAGGCCACGGCCCGGTCCATCTGACCCGGCTGGCCGATATCTCCGGGCTCGAGGGCGTGCCGCCCATGGTCCGGCGTCTCGGCGTCTACAACCTGTTCCTGCTGGCCATGGTCGCCACCGTCCTGCCAATCAGCACGGTGATGACCGAGCGTCGCCGGCTCGTGGCCCGGCTTCAGGCCCGCACCCTCGCGGCCCAGGAGGCGCGCCGCGTGGCCGAGGACGCCGCCGCGGCCCGCTCGCGTTTCCTGGCCATGATGAGCCACGAGATGCGCACCCCGCTTAACGGCGTCGCCGGGTTCGCCGACCTGCTGGCCGGACGGGCGGACCTGGACCCGGAGGCGGTGCGTCAGGCGCGCCAGATCCGCGAGTCCAGCGACGGCCTGCTGATGCTGGTCGAGGACATCCTCGACTTCGCCCGCGGCGACCACGCCGTCTCGCCCGAGCCGCTGGATCTGGCGGCCGTCGCGCGCGAGGCCATGGGGCCCAGCCGGGCCGCCGCCGACGCCCTCGGCCTGACCCTGACCATCGACGACCGCCTGCCGGCCCGCTCGCGCTTCAACTGCGACCGTCGCGCCCTGCGCCAGGCCCTGCATCCGCTAATCGCCAATGCGGTGAAATTCACCACCGGGGGCGGCGTCTCGGTGCGGCTCGACCGGGCCGGCGAGGGCGTCGCCATTCGCGTCTCGGACACCGGCTGCGGCATCGAGCCGGCCCACCACGCCCAGCTGTTCGAGGCTTTCTCCCAGGCCGACGCCTCGACCACCCGACTGCATGACGGCGCCGGGCTCGGCCTTGCCCTGGTGGCCCGCCACGTCCGCCGGCTCTGCGGCCGCGTCGAGGTTGACAGCCGGCCCGGCGAGGGCTCGACCTTCACCCTTCACCTGCCCTTGACCCGGGCCCCGGACGCCGTCGTCGAGCCGCCCGTCGCGGACCCCGCCCCCGCCCTCGTCGCGGCCGTCGAACCCTCGGCCCCGTCCGACAAGGCCGTCTCCGCGCCCCGCGTGCTGGTGGTCGACGATCATCCGGTCAACCGCGAGGTCGCCCGCATCATGCTTCAGGCCTTCGGCTGCGAGGTGCTCGAGGCCTGCGACGGTCAGGAGGCGGTTCAGGCCGCCGTCGCACAGGCCTTCGACCTCGTGCTCATGGACGTGCGTATGCCGCGCATGGACGGCCTTGAGGCGACGCGCCGGATCCGGGCGCTGCCCGAGGCCTGCGGCCAGGTCCCGGTGGTGGCCATGACCGCCGACGCCATGCCGGAGGATGTCGCTCGCTGCCTCGCCGCGGGCATGAACGCGCACCTCGCCAAGCCGGTCAGCCAGGCTGCTCTCTGCACGATCGTCTCCCGCGCCCTTTCCGGCGACCTGCCGGCCGCCGGCGTGGTCGAGACCGATCGTCCCCCGGCCCCCGTCCCTCAGCCGGCGTAGGCGGCCTCGAACGGAAACCGCCGCGCCCAGAATTCGCCGAGCTCGGGCAGGGCGTCGACCCGCCGCATGACCTCGCCCATCCGCGGCGCGACCTCGTGGAAGCGCGACCGGTGCGGGGTCCAGCGGCTGGCCGTGGCGACATAGAGGTCCAGCACCGTCGGCTCCGGCCCCAGCAGGAACCGGTCCGGCGCGATCTGGCTTTCCATCCGGCCCCAGCATTCGGCGATCCGCTCCGCCGTCCGCGCCTTGATCGTCGCCTGCGCCGCAACGTCGTCGCCGGCCAGCCGGCCCGGCACGTCGCGGACCCAGTACATCGAATAGATCGAGGCCGGGATGAAGGTCATCCAGCGCAGGAACTGCGCCCGGCGCGGGTCGCACGGCTCCGGCCCCAGCGCCGCCTCCGGATGCTGTTCGGCCAGCCAGATCAGGATGGCCGCGCTCTCGGTGATGGTCTCGCCGGCGGGGGTGACCAGCGCCGGAATCTGCCGCATCGGATTGACCGGAGCGACCTTCTCGCGCTCGGCGTCGCCTTCCCAGGTCACGGCCTCGACCACCTCGAAAGGAACCCCGATCAGCGTCAGCGCCGCCTCGACCGGGACCGAGCCGGAGCCGGCGGCGCCATAGACGGTGTAGGCCATGCGTCCTCCTGGTTCGGAGGTCAGCCCCGGATCAGCCCATGGCGATCAGCAGGCCCATCACGGCGGCGACCTCGACGAAATTCCCTACGCCATGGGCGACGATCGGCGCCACGAGACTCTTCGAACGCTCCATAAGCCAGACATATGTCAGGCCCCAGGCGAAGGCGTAGATCTGCTGGGCGACGGCCAGATGCAGGGGACTGTGATTGAAGCTGTCGTAGTGGGCGATGCCGAACAGCAGGGCCACGAACACGCCCGCGATCGGGATCTCGAACGCGCCCAGCCGGATGCGTCCCGGCGTCAGGATCACCAGCATGCCAACCAGCAGTCCGCGGAAGATCGTCTCCTCGCCCAGACCGGTGGTGATCATGGCCAACAGCCATTCCGCGGCGAGCACCGGCTCAAGCGGATAGTCGGTGGGCGCGGTCCCGGCCAGCAGCTGCGGCCAGTAGTCGGCGACCAGCATGACCAGACCCATGACCACGCCGATGAGGGCGGCCAGACCGATATAGCTGCGTCCCGGAGGCCAGCGGACATGCCCGTCGGCGGCGGGCAGGACCTTGCGCATGATGGCTATGCCGGCCAGGCCGACGAGCCCCTGCATCATGATGGCGACGAAGACGAACAGGCCGACATGGTCGGTCCAGCCCTCACCGCCGTTCCGGAAAATCCAGCGGGCGGCCTCGCGGGCCGGCACGAGGCAGATCTGCATGACCACCGCGGTCAGGACCAGGGCGAGGATCGTGCGCACCGGGCCGGCGGTGAAGCCGGTGATCTGGAAGAAGGGGCGCGGGGCGGAGGGGGCTGCGATGCTCATTCGATGAGCGTGGCGGTTCAGCCTGCCGCGGTCTTGAACGAATGTTGCAGCGCTCGCCATTGACCGGGCGTGCGACCCGTCAGCGCCCGTACGTCCCGCGTCATATGGGCCTGATCGGCGAAACCTTCGGCCAGGGCGATGTCGCTCAGCTCTTCCCAGCCGGCGACCAGGCGACGCCAGGCCCGGCGCGCCCTCGCCTCGACGCGATAGCGCGCCGGCCCCGTTCCATAGGCCCCCGCGAACCGTCGCCAGGCGGTTTGTCGCACCACGCCCGCCTCACGGGACCAGGCGGAAACCGGCGGAGGCGAGGAGTCCGACAAGGCTTTGGCGAGGAGGTCGGCGTCATCCTCGAAACCCTCGGGCCCGGAGATCAGCGCCTCCAGCAGCAAGGCTTGTCCATCCCGGATATTGCGCTCGGCCAGCCGCGCCACCGCGTCCGGGTCATCGACGCGCATCCGGCTGGAAAATCGGGCCCACAGGAGTGGCAGTGGCAGGTTCAGCACGAGGGTCCGTCGCCCCGGCGCCCGGTCCAGATGGGCCGAGAACGCCGCGTGGATCAGCACGTCGCCCGGCTCCGCGAGGTAACGGCCGCCGTCGCCGGCCTCTTCATAGCCGCCCGACAGCACCACCGCCGCATAGGGCGCATCATGCCGATGTCGCGGTATGGCCGCGCCGGGCTGGAGCACGTCGATCGGGGTGGTGGTCATCGACGGCCAGCCTACATCACGGACCCGACCCCGCCACTACCCCGCGGCCCGCGGCCTGTACCGCCCCCACGTGATCCCGCGGGGGCGGCGGCCGGCGCGACGGCCCGTATCAGGGATGCGGGGGATAGATCCCGTACAGCGCAATGCACCAGTTGGTGGCCAGCACAGGCATCTGGATCGACACCGGCTGGGATTGCCCGGCCAGCTGAACCATGCCGTAATTCATCGGCACGTTCGGACTGGCGCCGGCGGAGGCGTAGATGGCCTGCCCCGCCGGGTAGTTGCCCAGCATGGAGTTCGCCGGGGAATTCCCGACCGGCGCCGTCGGATCGGCGTTGAAGCCATGGGTATGTATGGGCATCTGGACCTGGAGCATGGTCGCGGTTGATGCCCCTACGGCGGCCCCGATAGGCAGGGTGTTGCTCTGACTGATCGGCGCCCGGTCGCGGAGATCAGGGACCGCGAAGGTGGTGACGCCGTCGCCCCCGAACGTCGTCCCGAGCAGGGAGAACAGCGTCGAGTTGGCGGCGATCGAGAGCAGGGTGCCGTCGGCCCGCTGCCAGCCGTCCGGACACCAGTTGTAGCCGAACTGCTGCAGCTGACCGAGGTAGGCGTCCTGGGCGCGGGCGGAGCCGGCGCCGAAGACCGCGAGCCCGAGGGCGGCGACCGCCGCGGCGGCCGCGATGCGAAGTCCTGAACGTTTCATGGCGCTTTCCCTCACGGCCGCGCCGGGTAGATGCCGGTCGTCGCCACGCACCAGTTCATGGCAAGGACGGGGCTTTGGGTCGGGAACGGCTGGCTCCCGCCTGAGACGCCGACAATGCCGGCATGCATGGCGATGTCCGGCGTGACGGTGTTCGCGGCATAGATGGTCTGGCCGGCCGGGAAGGTGCCCAGCGAACCGCCCGCCGGACTATTGGTCGAGATCGTGGCGGACGACCCCAGCACGACGTGGGTATGGGCGGGCATCTGGGCGGTGGTCAGGGTGACCGACGTACTGCCGGTGGCCGCCCCGAGCGGATTGGTGCTGGACCAGCTGATCGGCGCGCGGTTCTGCAGGTTGGGCAGGTTGAAATTGGTCGTGCCGTTGCCGCCGTAGGTGACGCCGTACAGCGAGAACAAGGCGGTGTTGCTCTGGATTGCGAGTGAGGCGCCGTTGGCCGGCTGCCAGCCGCGCGGACACCAGCTGGTGGCGAACAGGCTGACCTGGCCCAGGATAGGTTCGGCCTGGGCGTGCGCGGAACCGGCGCCGCCGAGGACGGCGAGACCGGAAAGCGCGGCCAGGCCCATGACTTTGAACTGTTTCATTTCTCACCTTTCGGATTGGACGGAGTCGTCAGACACACGGGGCGGCGACGAGCACGGACATCGAGGAAGGAGAAACCGCGCCCCCCAGCGCAGGCACGTCCGCCTGCGCGAACATTTGACGATCGCACACTTATAGTTGTAGCGCCATTCACGTAACAGTGATTGCCACGGATCGAATCCGCGCGGGCGTCATCCCCAGCTTCTCCCCAGAAGTCTGAGAAGCGCCTACCACATCTAGCGGTCGCGGAAAAAGTGATCGCAATATAGCCGCATTTCGGCTTGGCGAACGGCCCCCGGAGTCGCATGGTTACGACCCACCTCCGGATTCGCCGACAGAGTTGCTTCGATGAACGCGCACGCCCCCATCACCGCTTCCACCCCCGGCCTTCTGACCGCCTCGGCCGCCTACAAGCCGTTCCGCTACCCGTGGGCGTTCGACATGTGGAAGAAGCAGCAGCAGGTCCACTGGATGCCCGAGGAGGTGCCGCTGGGCGAGGACTGCAAGGACTGGGCGGCCAATCTGACCGACAGCGAGCGCAACCTGCTGACGCAGATCTTCCGCTTCTTCACCCAGGCCGACATCGAGGTCCAGGACAACTACATGGAGCGCTACGGCCGGGTGTTCAAACCGACCGAGGTCAAGATGATGCTGGCGTCGTTCGCCAATATGGAGACGATCCATATCGCGGCGTACGCCCTGCTGCTTGAGACCATCGGCATGCCCGAGAGCGAGTTCGGGGCCTTCATGGAATACGAGGCCATGAGGGACAAGCATGACTTCATGGGGAAATTCGGGGTCGAGACCGACGGCGACATCGCCCGGACCCTGGCCATGTTCGGCGGCTTCTCCGAGGGACTGCAGCTGTTCGCCAGCTTCGCGATGCTGATGAACTTCCCGCGCCAGAACAAGATGAAGGGCATGGGTCAGATCGTCAGCTGGTCGGTGCGCGACGAAAGCCTGCACTGCGAGGGGATCATCAAGCTGTACCACGCCTTCAACAAGGAGACGGGAGCGGTGACGAAGGCGGTGGCGGACGACATCGTCGACTGCTGCCGCACCGTGGTCGAGATGGAGGACCGCTTCATCGACCTGGCCTTCGAGATGGGTCCCGTGAACGGCATGACCCCGTCGGACATTAAATCCTATATCCGCTTCATCGCCGACTGGCGCCTGCGCCAGCTGCACCTGCCTGAGATCTACGGCGCGAAGGAAAACCCGCTGCCGTGGCTGCAGTCGATGCTGTCGGGCGTCGAGCACGCCAACTTCTTCGAGGCCCGCGCCACCGAATACTCCAAGGCCGCCACCCGGGGCTCCTGGCACGGCGCCGCGGGCGTCTGGGACAGCTTCGACGCCATGATGCACAAGCGCCGGATCGAGGGCGTCGACGCCTGACCCCGTCCCCGGTCAACGTCGCCCTCGTCGGCTTCGGCTACGCCGGACGCACCTTCCATGCGCCGTTGATCTCGGCCTGCGCCGGGCTGAACCTGCATACGGTCGTCACCAGCCAGGCGGAGGCTCTCGCCGCCGCCTGGCCCGAAGCCCGGCCGGTTCCGGGCCTCGACGACGCCCTCGCCGACCCGGCCGTCGGCCTGGTGGTCATCGCCACGCCCAACGCCCTGCATGCGCCGCAGGCCCGGGCCGCGCTCGAGGCCGGCAAGGCCGTGGTCATCGACAAGCCCTTCGCCCTCGACCTCGCCGAGGCCCGGAGCATCGCCAACCTCGCCGGGGCCCGCGGCCTGTTCCTGTCGGTCTTCCACAACCGCCGCTGGGACGCCGACTTCCTCGCCTTGAAGGCGGAGCTCGCCGGCGGCCGGCTGGGGGCCGTCCACGCCTTCGAGAGCCATTTCGACCGCTTCCGCCCCGAGGTGCGCGACCGCTGGCGCGAGCGGGACGAGCCCGGCTCCGGCGTCTGGCACGACCTCGGCCCGCACCTGATCGACCAGGCGCTCGTCCTGTTCGGCCGCCCGCTGGGCGTGACCTGCGACCTGGCCGTGCTGCGCGAGGGCGGCCGGGCCGTCGACTGGGCCCACGCCGTGCTCCGCTACGCCGACAGGCGGATCATCCTCCACGCCGACATGACCACCCCCGCCCCCGGCCCCCGCTTCGCCGTCCACGGCGCCCGCGCCGGCTGGATCAAGTCCGGCCTCGACGTCCAGGAGGACCAGCTCAAGGCCGGCCCCCCCGTCGGCGGCCCCGGCTGGGGCGTCGATCCCTCGCCCGGCGTCCGGGTCGATGGCGGGACCGGAGCGCGCGAGCCCGTCCCCGGCCCGCCCGGCGACTACCGCGCCTTCTACGACGCCGTCGCGGCGGCCCTGTCGGAGGGGGCGCCCAACCCGGTCCCGCCGGAGCAGGCGCTGGCGGTCATGGAACTGCTGGAGGCCGGGATCGAGAGTGATCGCCGGCGGGCCGACGTCGCGCTGTAGCCCGTTGGGGGAGGGGCCCGCCGGGCGAGACATTTCGGCGTGGACAAGGGGGACACGCTAAGCGGGACATCCGCGACTTTCCCGATACATCCGGGAGACCCGCGACATCCGTGAAATCCGAAGCGGCGACCTCCCTCAGGTCCCCGGTTGGACGTACGGAATCCGTCCGAAGAAGCGCCGTTCGTCGCCCCGGGGATCGTTCTCCATCCGGGGCGGCAGGTCCATGACCATGGTCTCGCGCCGCTCCAGCGAATACGGCGTCCACGTGGGCAGGCCCGGATGGTTCGGCGAGCCGGTGCGGGCGAAAGCCAGCAGGGTGTCGCTCATCACGTCGGCCATGCCCTGCGCCTCCGGTCCGATCGCGCCCGAGCCCTCCACGGCCAGATTGTCGAACATCAGCGGGATGTCCGAGGTGTGAAACGCCCCCGTCCGCCCGTTCGCCAGCCGGCCGGGCCAATCAAGCTGGTAGACCCAGGCCGGCGAGCCCTGGGCCGCCCGCATCTCGGCCTCGACCACCGCCGCCCGCCACGACCGCGCCGCCGTCGTGGCCCGGATCAGCACCTGGTCCGGCGTCATCTCCGGATGCTCGCGGCGGTACCAGGCCACGACGGTTTCCGGCGCCACGTCGATCCGCATCTGCGACGGCGTCAGCCGCCCCGGCAGGGTCTCCCACGTCAGGCCCGCATTGGCGGGGTCGGCGCCAAGGAAGGCCAGGGTCTCCTCGCGCGTATTGCCGATCATCATCGGGATATGCGCCGACTGCGCCGGGGCGTCGGGCCAGAACGGGTGCCGAGTCAGGTTCCGCTCGTCCAGCACCGGCCCGAAATACACCCCGCCGCCGAGGATCGGATCCGTCGCCGACAGGGCCTCGATCAGGCGTTCGACCGGCATCGTCCGCACCTCGCCGATCCGGTCCCGGGTCAGGCCCAAGGCCTCCAGCCAGACCTGGGCCCGGCGCGTGGCGTTCAGCGGTCCCGACGCCGTCACCTGCTGTCCGCTCATGGTGACCGCGCGGTGGAACAGCCCCGCCGCCGCCGGCATGGCCATCAGGGTGGCGATCTTGGCCCCGCCGCCCGACTGGCCGAAGACGGTGACGCAGCCCGGATCGCCGCCGAAGCCGGCGATGTTGTCCCGCACCCAGCGCAGGGCGAGGATCAGGTCGAGCTGCCCCAGATTGCCGGAGTCCCCGAACCCCTCCCCCAGCCGGTCCAGCCAGGCGTAGCCGAGCGCGTTGAGCCGGTGGTTGACCGTCACCACCACCACGTCGCCCCGGCGCGCCAGCCGGACGCCGTCATACAGCGGGCTCGACCCCGACCCGGCCGAATAGGCGCCGCCGTGGATATAGACCAGCACCGGCCGCCGGGCGCGGTCCGTCCCCGGCGTCCAGACGTTGAGGTACAGGCAGTCCTCGGACTGGTCCGGTTCGGCCCCACGCTGGGGCGCGGCATGGCCATAGCCGAGGCAGGACCGGGGATCGCGCCACGGCGCGGGCGGGACCGGCGGCTGGAACCGGCCCGGGCCGGTGTCCGCCCCATAGGGAACGCCCCGGAACACAGCGACGCCATCGTCCATGACACCGGTTACCGGGCCGGACGTCGTAAGCGCGGCCGGAGTCCGCCCGGCCGCACTTACGACGCCGGCCGACAGCATGAAGGCGCCGGCGCTGAGGCCGAGCGCCCGTCTCGTCGGATGGATCATATTCCCGCGTACCATTCGTATCCCCGGTCTTCCCAGTAGCCGCCCTTGCCGTCGCCGATATGGGCGAAGCTGTCCACCGCCTCGATGCGGCGGATGTATTTGGCGTGTTTGTAACCCAGCTGGCGCTCGACCCGCAGCCGCAGCGGGGCCCCGTGCGCGACCGGCAGGGCCTCGCCGTTCATGGCCCAGGCGAGAATAGTCTGCGGATGTCGGGCGTCGACCAGGTCGATGCTCTCATAATAGCGCTCGCCATCCTCGCGCTGATCCAGGGCGTCGAAACAGTGGAAGACGATGTAGCGGGCCTCAGGCCTCAGCCCCGCCTCGTCCAGCAGCGTCTCGAGCCGCACGCCGGTCCATTCGCCGATCGAGGTCCAGCCTTCTACGCAGTCGTGCTTGGTGATCTGGGTCCGCGCCGGGCGGGCGCGCAACTCAGCGAGGCTGAGCGACAGCGGCCGCTCGACCAGGCCGTTCACGACCAGCCGATAGCCGGCGAACCCGTCCGCCTTCAGCGCCAGATAGTCGGACGCCGCCGGATCGATCGAGCCATTCGGCCGAAAGTCCGGCGAGATCTCGGACCGGCTGTAGGTCGGCGCGAGGGCGTCGCGCGGAATGACCAGCCGCTGGACGCGGCGAGTCAGTCCCTCGCCCATCCGCCGCGCCTGCTCCGAGAGCCGCCCGCCGCCCTGACCGCAGGCGGCGAGGACGGACGCGGCGGCGGTCGCCAGCGCCCCGGCCAGCCAGCGGCGGCGGTTCATGGCGCCTCTCCCTTGTCCGGCCGCCGGCGCCCGGGCCACGGCCCCGCCGTCGAGCCGGGCGGCCCGATCACGAACCAGCCGGTGGTCATCGAGCGCATGTTGTTGAACAAGCCGGTCCAGATCACCAGCCCGACATGCACGACGATGAAGGCCACGATCAGCCCCGCCGAGATGAAATGCAGGGTCCGCGCCGACTGCCGCCCGCCCATGATCTCCAGCAGCACCCCGCCGATGGCGTTGAACCCCGGCGACATCGACAGGCCAGTGACCAGCATCAGCGGCAGGATGACCAGCACCACGGCCACATAAGTCAGCTTCTGGATGACGTTGTAGGTCCGGGCATGGTCGTCGGCCGGAAAATGGAAGCGGGCGTGTTCCTTCACGGACGGCCAGAACCCGCGAAGCTCGGTCCCCGACGGCCACAGCCGCCGCCGGAGACGGCCGGTGGCCAGCGACCAGATCAGATAGACCAGGCCGTTGATCACAAAGATCCAGGCGAACAGGAAATGCCAGTTGCGGGCCTCAGCCAGATTGCGCCCTGGCGGGATCAGCAGCCAGTCCGGGACCACCGGCGTGCTCAGCCACGGATCGGCGAAGGTCGAGCGGATGCCCCAGTAGAGGTGCGGATGCGCCGCCAGGATGTTCAGCCCGCTCATCAGCAGGACAACCACGGCGACGACATTGAGCCAGTGCGTGATCCGTACGGTCGCCGGATGGCGCCAGACGTCGGTGCGGCCTCCGGGCAGGGCCCGGTCCCCGTGCGGGTCCGGCGGCGACGCGGCCGGTGGAACAGCGGGCGGATCGGCGACGGCGTCGGTCACGGCGGCGTTTCCCTCCAGGACAGCCAGGCGACGGTGTCACGCGCGCCGGTCTTCCGCAACGCCGGCGCGCCCCGGACCGGGGCGACCAATCCTCAGGCGGGGGCGGGGCCGGCGGCGCGGACTCCGCCGGCGATCTGGCCGGCTAAAGCCGGTCAGGCGATTTGGGGCCGCCCGGCCCTCAGTCCGGCAGACGGAGCTCGAACGTCGTTCCGTCCGGCCCGGTGTCGACAAGCGCCAGATCCCCGCCATGGCTGACCGCGAGCTCGCGCGAGATGGTCAGGCCCAGTCCCGTGCCGTCCGAGGCGTGGCCGCTGACGAAGGGGTCGAACAGCCGCTCCGACAGGCGCGGCGGAATACCGGGCCCGTTATCCGCGACGCGGATGACCGTCATCCCGCCCTCGGCGGCGGCGCTGACCCGGACCACGCCCTTGCGGCCGACGCGGGTGGCGTCGCCCTCGATGGCCTGCCGCGCGTTGCGCATCAGGTTGACCAGGATGCGGTGCAGCTGGTCCGGATCGACGTGGACGGGGAGGCGCGCCGGGATCGCCTTCACCAGCCGCACCCCCTCGTCCGAGAGACCCGCGTCCTCGGCCGCCGCCGCCACGGCGGGGGCCAGGGCGAAGCGGGTGCGCTGCGGCTCGGGCTCCTCGCTGCGGCCGTATTCCAGCACGTTGCGCGACAGCGCCGCCGCCCGTCCCAGCGCCCGCTCCAGTCGCGGCAAGGCCTTGGCCACCACCGGATCAGGCGACGCCGCCAGCCGCTCGGAGGCGATCTGGGCCGAGGTCAGCATGTTGCGCAGGTCGTGGTTGATCTTGGCCACCGCCTCGCCCAGCGCCACCAGCCGGGCCCGTGAACGCAGCGAGTGGCGGACCTCGTCCTGCATCCGCGCCAGTTCGCGTTCGACCCGGCCGATCTCGTCGTGGCGGTCGCTGGGCGGATCGCCCTCGGCCTCGGGATCGAGGGCGAACCGCTCGATCGACCGGGTGACCCGTCGCAACGGCTGCAGGACCAGGAAGGCGAGGCCGCCATACAGCAGGCCGCCGGCGACGAGCGAGATCAGCAGCGACATCAGCAGGCTGTTGAGCAGATAGGCCTGAAGTTCGACCTTCAGCGGCTCGGCTGGCGCGAGAATCTCCATGAAGTCGCCCGAACGATAGCGCGGCCGCGCCTGCACCCGCACCGACCGGTCCGGATGGCCGAACAGGGTCCGCCAGGGATCGAGGATCCGGGCCAGGGGTCGTGGCTCGCGCAGGTCGATCAGGTCGGGCGTGCGCGGCAGGTTGGGGGCCTGAAGCAGCAGCCGCCGGACCCCCTGGTCGCCGACGACCACCGCCTGCACCCCGCCGATGGCCAGCAGCTGTTCGGCGACGTCGTCCTCGACGGCGGAATAGGGCAGGGCCTCGACCCCCACCGAGGCCAGTTCGGCCGATTGCAGCCGGTCCAGCAGCCAGCGTTCATGGAAGCTGGCGGCGCTGGGGGCGATGATCAGAACCTCGACCACCACGGTGAAGATGAAGGTGAGCGCCAGCAGCCGCCACGCGAGGGCGTCGGGGGCGTGGAAGCGCAGCCGCTCGCGCCAGTCGGCCGGCACGCGCAGCCGCCGCCGGACATCGCTCAACAGGGGCCGCGCCTCGCTCATGCGGGATCTAACGCAAAGCTTGAGCCAATGGCTGCGTTCCTCACGCCCGACCCCGCCGTTGCAGCGCCGCCTGCACCGCCTTCATGGCGAAGGGCAGCACGACAGCCAGCACGAAGACGCCGGCCATCGGGGCCCAGAACTGGTTGAACAGGGCCTGGAGATCCGGGTCCGGGTCGACGACCAGCAAGGTGTTCAGCCGGGCCCCGATCCAGCAGTAGATGATGTGGGCCGGCAGCAGGCCGATCACCGTGGCGACCGTATAGGGCGCGAGCCGCACGGCCATCATCCCGGCGGCGATGTTGATCATGTGGAACGGCACCACGACGGCCAGCCGCGACGCCAGCACGTACCAGAAGGTGTCCTTGTCCATGGCGGCGCAGACCTTCTGCATCAGGCCCGCGTCCCGCTCGGCCTTGCGGCGCAGCGATTCGCCCAGCGCCGAACGCGTGACGGCGTAGACGACGAGCGCGCCCGCCGTGGCCGCGATCGAGGTCGAGACGCCGCCGACCCACGGTCCGAACAGATAGCCGGCGGTGATGGTGACGAAGAAGACGCCCGGCACCACGCTGGCGGTCAGCACCGCGAACAGCAGCATCAGGATCAGCAGGCTCGCCAGATAGTGGTCGGTGGTGAAGGCGCGGAAGGTCTCGCCGTGGTCGCGCAGGGTGTCCAGGGACAGGTAGCGGTTCCAGCCCATGGCGAAGATCAGGGTGATCACGCAGGCCAGCGCGATGAGGGGCAGGAAGCGTTTGACCCGGTGCATCGTCTCTCCGCTGGCCGCTCGCGGCGTTGACACCACGGGCTTCCCCGCTTATACGCCCGCCCTTCCCGCGACGGACCTCTTTCCGCCGCCCACCTTGTTTTCAGTCCCAGGAGCCGACCGTGAAGCGGACCTATCAGCCGTCGCGACTCGTGCGCAAGCGCCGTCACGGCTTCCGTTCGCGGATGGCCACCAAGAACGGACAGAAGATCGTTCAGCGCCGCCGCGCCAAGGGCCGCAAGCGCCTGACGGCCTAAGTCGTCCGGCGCCCGGGACCGGGCGCATGAGCGACCTCGTGAAAATCGAACGCCTGACTTCGCGGCCCCAGTTCCTGGCGGCCGCGAAGGGCGTTTCAGAGGCCCGCGGCGCCGTGGTCGTGCAGCGCCTCGACCGGGGCGACGGCGATCCGGTGGTGCGGCTGGGCTTCACCGCCACGCGCAAGGTCGGCAACGCCGTGATCCGCAACCGCGCCAAACGCCGCCTCAGGGAAGCCGCCCGGGCCCTCGCGCCGCAGCTGGCGCGCCCCGGCAGCGACTATGTCTTCATCGCCCGGATGGGCACGGCGGACCGTCCGTGGGACCGTTTGCTTGACGACGTGAAATCGGCGCTTACAAGGCTCGCGACCCCGCGGCCGGCGCCCCAGATCGCGCCCCACGCCCCGACATCGCCCGCCGGCCAGGATTCCTGATCTCCATGCCCCCCCACGACAACAGCCGCAACACGATCATCTTCGTCGTGATCGCGGGCCTCATGCTTCTGGCCTACAGCTATTTCGTCATGGAGCCGCAGGCGCAGAAGCGCCGCGCCGCGCAACTGACGGCGGCCGAATCCACGACCGGCCCGGCGAGCGCGACCTCGCCGTCGCCCAGCGCGGCCGTCTTCACCGAGGACCGGCGGGTGGCGCTCGGCGCGAACGGAACCGAGCGCGTGCGCATCCGCACCGGCACGCTGACCGGCTCGATGTCGCTGACCGGCGGTCGCATCGACGACCTGTTCCTGACCCGCTACCGCGAGACCATCGACAAGGACTCCCCGGCTGTCGAACTGTTCCGTCCGGAGGGCATGAAGCACGCCTTCTACGCCCAGTTCGGCTGGACCGGGCCGAACATCCCCGGCGGGGTGCCCGGCCCGAACACGCCGTGGCGGCTGACCCAGGGTCAGACCCTGACGCCGGCCACGCCGATCACCCTGACTTGGGACAACGGCGCCGGCCTGCGCTTCACGCGCCGGGTCAGTGTCGACGAGCAGTACATGTTCACCGTGACGGACACCGTCGCCAACTTCAGCGCCCAGGCAGTCACCCTGACGCCCGCCGCCACCGTCCTGCGCCAGGGCGTGCCGGCCGGCCTCGGCAAGAACCAGGTGCTGCACGAGGGAGCCATCGGCACCTTTGGCGACGGCGAGTCCTATTCGACTACCCAGCTGAAATACGGCGCCTGGGCCAAGAAAAAGGCTCCGGACGAGCACGAGTCCACCGGCGGCTGGCTGGGCATTACCGACAAATACTGGATGGCCGCCCTGATCCCGGCCCAGGACGAGAAGATCGACGCCGAGTTCCGCGTCAGCGGCTCCGGCGAAGCCGCCGACAAGATGCATCTCGTCGGCATGCTGGGCGAGTCCCGCACCATCCAGCCCAACACCCAGATCACCGAAACCCGCCGCCTGTTCGCGGGCGCCAAGCGCAACGAGATTCTCTCCGGCTACGAGAAGTCCCTCGACCTGCCGCGCTTCGTCTACGCCATCGACTGGGGCTTCCTGTTCTTCCTGACCCGCCCGATCTTCTGGCTGGTCGAGCTCTTCTACAGCGTCCTCGGCAATTTCGGCCTGGCCATCCTGGGCCTGACCCTATTCGTCCGCCTTCTCATGTTCCCGCTCGCCAACAAGAGCTACGAGAGCATGTCGAAGATGCGGAACCTCCAGCCCAAGATGGAGGAGATCAAGAAGAAGCATCCCGACGAGCCGCAGAAGCAGCAGCAGGAGCTGATGGCCCTGTACCAGAAGGAGAAGATCAATCCTCTGGCCGGCTGCCTGCCGCTGCTGCTCCAGATCCCGGTCTTCTACGCCGTCTACAAGATGCTGTTCGTGACCATCGAGATGCGGCACCAGCCCTTCTTTGGCTGGATCCAGGATCTCTCGGCCCCCGATCCGACCACGATCTGGAACCTGTTCGGCCTGATCCCCTGGGATCCGGCCTCGACGCCGCTGATCGGGACCTATCTGGCCGGCACCTTCGCGCTCAGCATCCTGGCCATCTTCTACGGCCTGACCATGTGGCTGCAGATGGCCATGAGCCCGCCGGCGCCCGATCCGATGCAGCGCCGCATCTTCCAGTTCATGCCGATCGTGTTCACCTTCATCATGGCCACCTTCCCGGCCGGCCTGCTGATCTACTGGGCGTGGTCGAACATCCTGACCATCTTCCAGCAGTACATCATCATGCACCGCCTGAAGGCCGAGAACCCGATCGACACCTTCTTCGCGCAGCTGAAAAAGGCGAAGGGCTGACCCTCCAAACCGCTCATCCCGGCGAAAGCCGGGACCCAGCGCTTTGGATGGGCAGGGGTCGTGACCGGGTCTCAGGCATTAGTCCTGACACGCTGGCGTCAGGCTGGACGGAACTGGGTCCCGGCTTTCGCCGGGATGAGCGGAAGATAAGGTGATGGACGAGTTCACTGCGGAAGAACTGGAGCAGGCGCGCATCCTGTTCGCGCGCCCGGCGACCTTCGTCATGGGGGCCGCCAAGATCGAGCAGTTGCCCGATCCGGACCTGCCCGAGATCGCCTTCGCGGGCCGTTCCAACGTCGGCAAGTCGAGCCTGATCAACGGCCTCGTCGGGATGCACAAGCTGGCCCGCGCCTCGAACGAGCCGGGCCGCACGCGCGAGGTCAATTTCTTCGACCTCGACGGCAAGATGCGGCTGGTCGACCTGCCCGGTTACGGCTGGGCCAAGGCGTCGAAGGCGACGGTGCGGAAATTCCAGGACCTCGGCCGCGACTACCTGCGCGGCCGGGTGACGCTGAAGCGGGTCTATCTGCTGATCGACGCCCGCCACGGCCTCAAGAAGGTCGACGACGAAGCGCTCGACGCGCTCGATCTCGCCGCCGTCAGCTACCAGATCATCCTGACCAAGGCCGACAAGCTCAAGAAGGGCGAGGCCGAAAAGGTGCAGGCGGCGACGCTGAAGGGCGTGTCCAAGCGCGGCGCCGCCTATCCTTCCGTGATCGTCACCTCGGCCGAGAAGGGCGACGGCATGCCGGAGCTGCGCGCCGAGATCATGCGCACCACGGGCGTGACGATCTAAACCGCTTGCGTGGCCCGGCGCCGGGTGATCGGGTGGCGGCATGCAGACCCGAACCCTCCAGACCGACGGCCTGACCCAGCAGATTCTGGAGGCCGGCTCCGGGCCGCTGGTGCTGCTGATCCACGGCTTCCCGGAGCTGGCGGTCAGCTGGCGCGCCCAGATCGAGGCGCTCGCCGCCGCCGGTTTCCACGCCGTGGCCCCGGACATGCGCGGCTACGGCGGGACCGACAAGCCCGGCGAGGCCTCGGCCTACGGCGTCCTCGATCTCGTCGGCGACATGGTCGATCTGGTCCGGGCCCTGGGCGAGACGTCCTGCGTCGTGGTCGGCCACGACTGGGGCGCGCCGGTGGCCTGGCATTGCGCCCTGACCCGGCCGGATCTGTTCCGCGCCGTCTTCGCCCTGTCGGTGCCGTTCCAGCCGCGCCGCGCCAAGGGGCCGCCGACCGCGGCGATGGCCGCGATCTCGAAGAAGGCCGGGCTGGGCCAGCTCTACATCAGCCAGTTCCAGGCGCCCGACGCCCACGAGGTTTTCGACGCCGATCCCGCCGCCGCCCTGCGCAAGGCCTTCTTCGCCTATGACGGCGCCACCCCCGACGGCCGCCAGTCGACCGGCTTCTTTCCCGAGGGCGAGACCTTCCTGTCCACCATCCCCGACGACGCGACCCTGCCGCCGTGGATGAGCGAGGCGCATTTCCAGGAGTATGTCGCCGCCTTCTCCGCCGGCGGCTTCAAGGGCCCCGTCGACTGGTACCGGAATCTGGACGCGAACTGGGCCGCCACCGCCTTCCTGCAGGACGCCCGCATCCGCGTTCCCGCCGCCTTCGTCGTCGGCGAGCGCGATCCGGTCCGCCACTACGCCGGCGCGCACGAGGCCGGGCTGAAAGACTGGGCGCCCGACCTGCGGATGCAGCAGGTCATTCCCGGCGCCGGCCACTGGATCCAGCAGGAACGCGCCGACGAGGTGAATCGCCTGCTGCTCGACTTCCTGTCCCGCCTCGCGGACTAGCGGTCCGCCGCCTGCCTCGCCGCCTG
This sequence comes from Brevundimonas sp., assembly GCF_035626975.1. GTDB lineage: Bacteria > Pseudomonadota > Alphaproteobacteria > Caulobacterales > Caulobacteraceae > Brevundimonas. The sequence goes on along the minus strand of NZ_DASPMQ010000022.1, from coordinate 18,968 downwards.
GTCGAGCGCCGCCGGCAGCGCCGCATCCAGCCGCTTCGCCCGCCGCGCCGGTCCGTCGTTCTCGCGGAAGCCGATCAGCACGTCCGGGTCGATGCCGGAGACCTCATTGCTCCCGTCGGCCCGGAACCGCGCGCAGTCCGGCAGGCGCAGCGTCGCGCCGCTGTGCCGCAGCACCACATCCAGCCCGCCGCGCGTATGGCCGCAGCCGGCGCCCCGCGTCGGCGAGCCGAGGATGACCGCCGCCTCGTTGTCCTGCAGCAGGGCGGCGAACTCCTCGCTGGCCGAGGCGGTCCCGGCGTCGACCAGCACGACCAGCGGCCCGCTCCAGACCCCCGGCTCGAAGGCGAAGGCCAGCGGCGTGAACACCTCGGCGGCCCACGGCTTGCCCACGATGGCCGGATCGAACGCCGCCTCCGGTCCGGTGCTGTAGATGTCGCCGCTGGCGAGCCAGTCGCAGTCGGGCGTCCGGCCCTCGAACAGCGGCGCCGGATCGCACGGCTGCTCCGCCCGCGCCCGGGCCGCCGCATAGGCCGCGGCATAACGCTCCAGCCGCGCCCGGTCTTCCGCGGGCTGGCCGATTGCCGCCTCGCGCAGGCGTCGTTCGCCGTCGGCCAGCGCCTCGACCCAGTGCGGATGGCGCACGAACCCGACGCGCGCAGAGCGCAGGCGCACGGGCGTCACCGTCCGGGCCACCGCCTCGACCCATTCGGTGCCGCCGCCGTTGCCGGCGATGTCGACCAGCAGGGTGGTCGCGCCGGCCGCCTCCAGGGCGCGCAGCCGGTCGGAAAAGTCCGCCGTCACCCGGTCGGCCGACAGGGTCCATAGCCGCTCCATGCAGGCGTCGTCGCACGGCTCGCCGGCCGGGGTCAGCTCCGCCAGCGCCGCCGCGCACGCTGCTGGATGCGACTGCGGCGAGAACAGCGCGATGCGGATCGCGCCGATCGTCCGGCCCTCGACCTCGACCACGCCGGCGGGAAAGCCGCTGTCCCCCTCGAGCGGGCGGTAGCCGGGCAGGCGTTGGGCGATCGCACCGCCGTCCCGACCGCCGCCCTTGAATCCGAGCGTCTCGCAGGGGGAGGCGGACGACGGCGCGGCTCCCGCCGATGGCTGGGCGCCGGGCGCCCCCGGCCGGGGCCAGACGAAATCGACATGGCCGTCGCCGAGATAACGCTCCAGCCGCTCGAACACCTCGCGCGCCTCGGCCTCGCTGCCCGCCGCCGCCAGGCGCTGCCGGCCCGCGGCGAACATCGGCCCCAGCGCGGCTTCCCGCTCGGTCACGGCCCAGTCCAGATTGGCGTAGTGCGAGGACATCTCCTCGCGCACCTGCTCCAGATCGGCGACCCACCCGGCCGGATCGAAGGCCGGTGTCGGCGGGACGTCCGGCTCAACCCGGGCGAAGGCGGCGGGGGCGGCGGCGAGCGAGCACCCCAGGATCAAGGCGACGAGACGCATGGCGGGCTCCTGATGTCCGCGCCCTATGCCCCGGCGCGGCGAGCTTCACCATTTAAGAAATCGTAATGGCCGCGGACTCAGGCGGCCTGGGCCCTCAGCCCGGCCACGGCCCCGGCGGTGATCTCGAGGCTGCGGATGCGGGCTTCCAGATCGTGGATCATGCCCGTGACCATGACCTCGTCCACCCCGGTCAGGGCGATGAATTCCTCCAGCCCGGCCCGCACCGTCGCGGCTCCGCCGACAGCGGCGTAGGTCAGGCGGCTGCGCACCGCCGCCTGCTGACGGGCGTCCAGCACCGCGTCGATGTCATCGACCGGCGGCTTCAGCCGGCCCGGCTTGCCCGAGACCACGGCGGCGAACGCCTGCTGCATCGACGTCGACAGCCGGGCCGCCTCCGCGTCCGTGTCCGCCGCGAACACGTTGAAGGCCGCCATGGCGTAGGGCCGGTCGAGTTGCGCCGACGGCCGGAAGCCGGCCCGGTAGGTCTCCAGCGCCTGCAGCAGGAGCTCCGGCGCAAAATGGCTGGCGAATGCGAAGGGCAGGCCCAGCTGCGCGGCCAGTTCGGCGCTGAACAGGCTGGAACCCAGCAGCCAGATCGGCACGTTCGAGCCCTGTCCCGGATACGCCGCCACCCGCTGGCCCTCGACCGCCGGCGCGAGGAAGGCCTGCAGCTCCATCACGTCGCGTGGGAACTGGTCCGCGGCCTCGAAATAGCGTCGCAGCGCCCGCGCCGTCTCGCCATCCGTGCCGGGCGCCCGGCCTAGGCCGAGATCGATGCGGCCCGGATGCAGGGCCTCGAGCGTGCCGAACTGTTCGGCGATCACCAGCGGCGCGTGGTTGGGCAGCATGACCCCGCCCGAGCCGACCCGGATCGTCTCCGTCGCCGCGGCCACATGGGCCAGGGCCACGGCGGTGGCGGCGCTGGCGATGCCCGGCATGTTGTGGTGTTCGGCCAGCCAGAAGCGTTTGAAGCCCAGATGCTCGGCCGCCCTTGCCAGTTCGGTGGTTTCCAGCAGGGCGCGGCGGGCGTCCCCGCCCTCCACGATCGGCGACAGGTCGAGCACGGAGAAAGCGGTCATGCCCGCTAGATCGGGACGCGGCGGCTGAAATCAAGCGGGTGATTCTGGCGGCGCACAACCACCGGATTGCATTTCCCGCGGTTCGCGGCGAGAGTGCGCGTGCATCTGGAGGAATCGCCCATGCGTCGCCTTTCATCCTGCCTCATCGCCGCGTCGCTGTTCGCGGCGGCCCTTCCCGCGGCCGCGCAGCAGCCCCCGCCCCGCCCCAACACCCCGCCGCCGCTGACCCAGCGGGTCGACCGCCCCATGATCGTTTCAAACGCCTGGACCCGGGCGGAATACGAAACCTTCCTGGACGCGGCGTCCGGCAACAATCTGCCGACCCAGCCGCTCGAACGCGTCGACCTCGCCAATCGGGTCAGCACCCTGATCGAGCTTGGCCGCTGCACCGACGCCCGTAACGAGGCTCGCGAGGCGGGCGACCCGCAGATGGCGCTGCGGGCGCGGCAGATCTGCCGCGCCGACGCCAATCCGGCGGGCTAGCCCCCGCTAGACCGGATGGGTCGGTTCCGGTTTCACCGGAGCCGGCGCCGGCTCGGGCGTCGAGGGCACGTCCGGCAACGGGATGAACTCCACGTCGTCCCCGGCGGGCAGGGCCATGCGCCCGGCCTTCCAGTCCGCCTTGGCCGCGTCGATCTTCGCTTGCGACGACGAGACGAAATTCCACCAGATCAGCCGCGGCCCGACCGGTTCGCCGCCCAGCACCATGACCGACGACGGCCGCACGGCCCGGATCGTCGGCTCGGCCGTGGGCTCCAGCACGATCATCTGGCCCTCGTGGAAGGTCCGGTCTCCGATTTCGATCTCGCCCCTGGCCACATACAGGGCCCGCTCGCTGTAGCCGCCCGCGCCCCGGCCCGGCGGCGGCGTCGTGCGCACTCCCTCGGCCAACTCCCAGTGGACGTAGAACAGCGGCGACGACGTCGGCACGGCCGCCTTCGCCCCATAGGCCTCGCCCGCCACCAGCCGCGCGAACAGGCCGCCGTTCTCATAGGCCGGCTGGTCCGCCTCGCCATGATGGTGGAACGACGGGTCGGCGTCCTCGGCCTCGTCCGGCAGGGCGATCCACGCCTGCATGCCGTGCATCGGTCCGCCCCGGCTTTGCTTCAGCGGGTCGGTGCGCTCCGAGTGGACGATCCCCTTGCCGGCCGTCATCCAGTTGACCTCGCCCGGACGGATGGTCTGGGTCACGCCGGTGTTGTCCCGGTGCACGATCTCGCCCTCGAACAGATAGGTCAGGGTCGACAGGCCGATGTGCGGATGCGGACGCACATTGATCGCATCGGACCCGGGCGCGAACTCGGCCGGCCCCATCTGGTCCAGGAAGATGAACGGACCGACCATGCGCCGGGCGTGGAACGGCAGCACCCGCCCGACCTCGAACCCGCCGAGGTCCTTGCGTCGGGCGTCGATCACCATCTCGATCATGTGCGTCTCCCCGGCGCGGCGCGCGCCGGACCGGACTATCCGACGTGCGGGGTGATTATGCCAAGAGGCAGGGTGGTCACATTCTTCACGCCCCGCGTGACGATGTGGCTCTCGCAGTCCGAGACGATGCCGAGGCTGAGCAGCTTCTCGCGCAGGAACAGATCGAAGGCGTGCATGTCCGAGGTGATGATCCGCAGCACATAGTCCTCCCGCCCGGTGATGGTGGCGCACTGCACCACCTCGGGCCAGTTGGCCACGGCGGCCTCGAACCGGTCGAGATTCTCCGTCGACGGCAGGCTCAGCTTGACGATGGCGTAGACCTCGAAGTCGAGGCCCAGCTTGGTGGCGTCCAGCAGGGTCACCCGCTTGCGGATGAAGCCCGTATCCTCCAGTCTCTTGATGCGGCGCCAGCACGGCGATGCCGACAGACCCACCCGTTCGGCCACCTCGGCCACGGACAGTCCGGCGTCCTGTTGCAGGATGTCCAGTATGCGGGCGTCCACGGGATCCAGATCGTCAGCCAAGGCGTTTCTCCGGTTCTTGTTATGGCGCAATAAAATACCCGTGAACCGGCATATGCAAGGTCAAAATCGAGCGAGCCTTGGCTGGCGGACCATGCTACAGGGCGCCGGAGGAAACGCGGTCGGATCAACCGGACGGCAGGACGGAATGACAAAGCCTAACACCCAGCCCTTGTCGCTGCGCGTGCCGGAGCCCTCGGGCCGCCCGGGCGACAAGCCGGACTTCAGCCATCTCAAGCTCGACGCGCCCGGCGCCGTCGACCGCCCGGCGGTCTCGACCACGCCGTTCGACATGCGCGATCACGCCTTCCGCCTCGTTCGCGTGCTGGATGACGACGGCAAGGCGGTCGGCCCGTGGAATCCCAAGCTGGACGCCGAGACCCTGCGCCGCGGCCTCAAGGCCATGATCCTGACCCGCGCCTTCGACGACCGGATGCATCGCGCCCACCGCCAGGGCAAGACCAGCTTCTACATGAAATGCACGGGGGAAGAGGCCATCGCCGTGGCCCAGGGCATGATCCTCAGCCGCGAGGACATGGGCTTTCCGACCTATCGCCAGCAAGGCCTTCTGATCGCGCGCGGCTATCCGCTCGCGACGATGATGAACCAGATCTATTCGAACGCCTCGGATCCCATCAAGGGCCGCCAGCTGCCGATCATGTATTCGGCGAAGGACTTCGGCTTCTTCACCATCAGCGGCAATCTGGGCACCCAGGTGCCGCAGGCCGTCGGCTGGGCCATGGCCAGCGCCTACAAGGGCGACGACAAGATCGCCATCACCTGGATCGGCGACGGGGCCACGGCGGAAGGCGACTTCCACAACGCCCTGACCTTCGCCAGCGTCTACCGGGCCCCGGTGATCCTCAACATCGTCAACAACCAGTGGGCCATCAGCTCCTTCCAGGGCATCGCCGGCGGTCTGGAGACCACCTTCGCCTCCAAGGCCATCGGCTACGGCCTGCCGGCCCTGCGCGTCGACGGCAACGACTTCCTCGCCGTCTGGGCCGCGACCCAGTGGGCCGAGGAGCGCGCCCGCTCCAACCAGGGTGCGACGGTGATCGAGCTGTTCACCTACCGCGGCGCCCCGCACTCCACCTCGGACGATCCCAGCCGCTACCGCCCCGGCGACGAGCACGAGAAATGGCCGCTCGGCGATCCGATCGCCCGCCTGAAACAGCACCTGGTCGCGCTCGGCGAATGGTCCGACGAGCAACAGACGGCCGCCGAGGCCGACGCCGTCGACCAGGTCCGCGCCGCCGGCAAGGAGTCCGAGGCCATCGGCACGCTGGGCCAGTCGCGCCCCTCGGTGAAGACCATGTTCGAGGAGGTCTACGCCACCGAGGACTGGCGCATCACCGAACAGCGCCGCGAGGTGGGGGTCTGATCATGAGCGAGCAAACCACCTTCACCCGATCCGACCGCACTGACGGCGTCGAGCCGGACATGGTCGACCAGAACCACGCGCCGAAGTCCGAGGCCCCGACCTCAGGCGTCCAGCCCATGAACATGATCCAGGCGCTGAACTCGGCCCTGCACGTCAAGATGGCCGAGGACCCCGATGTCCTCAGCTTCGGCGAGGACGCGGGCTATTTCGGCGGCGTCTTCCGCGTCACCGACCAGCTGCAGCAGAAGCACGGCCTGACCCGCAGCTTCGACGCCCCGATCAGCGAGTGCGGCATCGTCGCCGCCGCCATCGGCATGGGCGCCTATGGGCTGCGGCCGGTCGTCGAGATCCAGTTCGCCGACTACATCTACCCGGCCTACGACCAGATCGTCTCCGAGGCCGCCAAGCTGCGCTATCGCTCGGCGGGCCAGTTCACCTCGCCCATCGTGGTGCGTTCGCCCTACGGCGGCGGCATCTTCGGCGGCCAGACGCACAGCCAGTCGCCGGAGAGCCTGTTCACCCACATCGCCGGGCTCAAGGTCGTCATCCCGTCCAACCCGTACGACGCCAAGGGCCTGTTGACCGCGGCGATCGAGGACGACGACCCGGTCATCTTCTTCGAGCCGAAACGTCTCTACAACGGCCCCTTCGACGGCTGGCACCAGAAGCCGGTCAGCCCGTGGAAGGCCCAGGCCCTCGCCCAGGTCCCGACCGGCAAACACGTCGAGCCGATCGGCAAGGCCCGCGTCATGCGCGAGGGCGCCGACGTCACCATCCTCTGCTACGGCACCATGGTCTGGGTCTCGCTCGCCGGAGCGGAGCACGCCGGGGTCGACGCCGAGGTCATCGACCTGCGCACCCTCGTGCCGCTCGACATCGAGACCATCGAGGCCAGCGTGAAGAAGACCGGCCGCTGCGTCATCGTCCACGAGGCGCCGAAAACCTCCGGGTTCGGAGCGGAACTCAGCGCCCTGGTGCAGGAGCGCTGCTTCTATCATCTCGAGGCCCCCATCGCCCGCGTCACCGGCTGGGACACCCCCTATCCGCACGCCTTCGAGTGGGAATATTTCCCGGGTCCGGAACGGGTCGCCACGGCGCTGAAGGCCGTCATGAGCGGGGGTCGCTGAGATGGGTCGTTACGTCTTCAAACTGCCCGACGTGGGCGAAGGCACGGCCGAGGCCGAACTGGTCGGCTGGCACGTCAAGGTCGGTGACACGGTCGCCGAGGACCAGATCATCGCCGACATCATGACCGACAAGGCCACGGTCGAACTGACCAGTCCGGTCGCCGGCAAGGTGCTGGCCGCCCACGGGGAGCCGGGCCAGCAGCTGGCCGTCGGCTCGCCGCTGGTCGAGTTCGAGGTCGAGGGGGCGGGGAACGCCACCTCTTCTCCCTTCCCCCTCGAGGGGGGAAGGGCCGGGGATGGGGGTGCTTCCGCCTTCGCCGCCGGTGAAGCTGCGAAGGCTCCGTCTGCGCCTTCCGCGTCCAAAGACACACAGCCTGCCTCCACCCCCTCCCAACCCTCCCCCCTCGAGGGGGAGGGCGCGGCGGGTTCGGCCAACTACGTCTTCAAGCTCCCCGACGTCGGCGAAGGCACCGCCGAGGCCGAGCTGGTCGGCTGGCACGTCAAGGTCGGCGATACGGTCACGGAAGACCAGATCATCGCCGACGTCATGACCGACAAGGCCACCGTCGAACTGACCTCCCCCGTCGCCGGAACCGTCGTCGCCCTGCACGGCGAAGCCGGCCGGCAGATCGCCGTGGGCGGGCCGCTGGTCAGCTTCCAGGTGGAGGGCAAGGGCAACGTTAGCGCTCCCTTCCCCCTGGAGGGGGGAAGGGCCGGGGATGGGGGTGGCGGTGCGTCCGCCGCCGCTCAGCCCAAAGCGGCACGCACCGCACCTGAAGCCGCCGCCTCCACCCCCATCCCGACCCTTCCCCCCTCCAGGGGGAAGGGCTCAGACGCGAAGTTCTCCGACCGCACCCAGCGCCCGCTCGCCTCCCCTGCCGTGCGCAACCGCGCCCGCGATCTCGGCGTCGAGCTGCGGTTCGTCCCCGGTTCCGGCCCCGCCGGCCGCATCGAGCACGCCGACCTCGACGCGTACGTCGCGTCCGGCGGCCACACACCGTCCGCCCCCGGAGCATCGACCGGCTCGACCTATGCGAAGGTTGAAGGGACCACCGAGGTCCGCATCATCGGCCTGCGCCGCAAGATCGCGGAGAAGATGGCCGAGAGCGTGCGCCGCATCCCGCACATCACCTATGTGGAAGAGATCGACGTCACCGCACTCGAGGAGCTCCGCGCCCACCTCAACGCGGCGAACAAGGGCACGGACAGGCCCAAGCTCAACGTGCTGCCGTTCATCGCCCGCGCCGTCGTCGTGGCCTTGCGTGACCAGCCGCAGATCAACGCCTGGTACGACGACGAGGCCGGCGTCCTGACCCAGCACGCCCCGGTCCATCTCGGGATCGCCGCCCAGACCCCGAACGGCCTGATGGTGCCGGTGGTCCGCCACGCCGAGGCGCGCGATCCGTACGACACGGCGCTCGAGATCGCCCGCGTCTCCGCGGCCGCCAAATCGGGCAAGGCCAGCCGAGAGGAACTGTCCGGCTCGACCATCACCATCACCTCGCTGGGCACGCTGGGCGGGGTGGTCCACACCCCGATCATCAACTACCCCGAGGTCGCCATCGTCGGCCCCAACAAGATCGCCGAGCGGGTGGTGGTCCGGGACGGCCAGATGGTCGTGCGCAAGATGATGAACCTGTCGTCCAGCTTCGATCACCGCATCGTCGACGGCCACGACGCGGCCGTGTTCGTCCAGCGCATCAAGGGCCTGCTGGAGCACCCCGCGACGCTGTGGATGGGGTGAGGGGTGAACCGGCACCCGGACAATAAGGCCAGGCTGGCTGAAGCGGTCCGTCGACAACAGCGACGGAATGCGAAAGCGGATTTCGTTGCTCGCTTGGCGGGTGGAGGCTCTCCGGGGAGCATTATTGGCGACGAGCGGCAGCTGCATCTGGTCGCCGCCTTGAAGGAACTCAGTAGAGGTCCGCCGACGGCCTTTGGCGACATCTTCAGTGCTGTCGCAGCAGCGGAGGGCGTCGTCGGCGATGGGCTACGGGTGGTCCTTCATCCCTGCGTGGAGGAGTGGCCGGGCGCGATCGTGAACGCGACCGATTTCTTCGCAGCTGTCCAGTGTGATCCCTTCCTCCTGAGCCTCGATGGCTTCGTCATCATGTCGCCAGGCGGTGAGGCAGCCCTGGAGGTCGACTATCTGGACGAGGGGCCGGACGCTCCAGCCGAACTTAGAACCTACGGATCGTGGGCGGTTGCCCCAGAAGCTCAGAGCCAATGACCCAGACCCTGACCACCAAAGTCCTGATCATCGGCGCCGGCACCGGTGGCTATGTGGCCGGCATCCGTTGCGGCCAGTTGGGCCTCGACACCGTGCTGGTCGATGGCGGTGACGGCCTGGGCGGCACCTGCCTCAACGTCGGCTGCATCCCCTCCAAGGCCATCATCCACGCCGCCTCGAAGTTCGAGACCGTGGCCAAGGCCGCCGACGGAGGCACCCTCGGCATCACCGCCTCCAAGCCGGCCATCGACCTGGCGCAGACGGTGGCGTGGAAGGACGGCATCGTCAAAAAGCTGAACAACGGCGTCGCGGCCCTGCTGAAGAAGTCGAAGGTCAAGGTCATCAAGGGCTGGGCCGGGTTCACGGACGCCAAGACCTGCACCGTGAAGACCGCTGAGGGCGATCTCGTTATCCGCGCCGAACACGTCATCCTCGCCACCGGCTCCGAGCCGGTCGAACTGCCCTTCCTCAGGTTCGGCGGCGACGTCATCTCCTCGACCGAGGCCCTGTCGCTGGCCGAGGTGCCGAAGAAGCTGGTCGTGGTCGGCGGCGGCTATATCGGCCTCGAACTCGGCATCGCCTTCCGCAAGCTCGGCGCCGAGGTGACCATCGTCGAAATGGCCGACCGCCTGCTGCCGCTCTACGACAAGGCCCTGACCGATCCGGTCCAGAAGTGGCTGGAAAGGCACGGCGTCGAGCTGCACCTCGGGGCGAAGGCCGGCGCCTTCGAAAAGGGCCAGCTCAACGTCACGACGAAGGACAGCGAGGCCCTCCGGCTCAAGGCCGACAAGGTCCTCGTCACCGTCGGCCGGCGTCCGCGCACGAACGGCTGGGGCCTCGAAAACATGGGCGTGGCCATGGCCGGGCCGTTCGTGAAAATCGACGACCGCTGCGCGACGTCTATGAAGAACGTCTGGGCCGTCGGCGACCTGACCGGCGAACCTATGCTGGCCCACAAGGGCTCGGCCCAGGGCGAGGTGGTCGCGGAAATCATCGCCGGCCATGACCGCCGCTTTGACCCCGTGACCATCGCCGCCGTCTGTTTCACCGAGCCCGAGATCGTCTCCGCCGGCCTTACGCCCCTGGACGTCGAGGGCCGTGACGACGTCATCACCGCCGTCTTCCCGCTGGCCGCCATCGGCCGCGCCCTGGCCATCGAGGCCGGCGAGGACGGCGGCTTCGTCCGCGTGCTGGCGTCGAAGACCGACCACCGCCTGCTCGGCGTCCAGGCCGTCGGCCAGCACGTCGCCGAACTGTCCAACAGCTTCGCCCAGATGCTGGAGATGGGCGCGGTGCTTGAGGACGTCGCCGGCGTCATCCACGTCCACCCGACGCTGGGCGAGGCCTTCCACGAGGCGTCGCTGCGCGCGCTCGGGCACGCGATCCATATCTAGGACGGCGATCAACCCCTCCGTCGCCGAACCGTCATCGGACCGTCCGGCCGTCCGTCACAAACCTGTGGTCCAAGCAGCCTCGACCTCAACCCCGTTGTCGGAGCCAAAATCCATGAACCGCACCCTGTTCGCCGCCGCCTCGGCGATCGCCCTCGTCGCGCTGGCCGCCTGTGGCGACAATCAGAGCGCGGCCCCGCAGGGCGCGCGCGCGGGCGGCATCCTCGCGGTCGGCTCCTCGACCGTCTTCCCCTTCGCCAGCCGCGTGGCCGAGAATTTCGCCCGCACCTCGGGCGGGGCGGCCCCGCGCGTCGAATCCCTGGGCACCGGCGGCGGCATCCAGCGCTTCTGCGAGGGCGTCGGCCCGGGCACGGCGGACATCGCCAACGCCTCGCGTCCGATGAAGAAGTCCGAGTTCGAGCTGTGCCAGAAGAACGGCGTGACCGAGATCGTCGAGATCAAGATCGGCTTCGACGGCATCGTCATCGCCACCGCCCGTAACGGCGAGGCCATGAACTTCCGCCTGCAGGACCTCTACCTCGGCCTCGCCAAGGACGTCCCGGGCGCCGGCGGCGCCTTCGTCGCCAATCCCGCGACGACCTGGAACCAGGTCAATCCCGGCCTGCCCGCCCAGCGCATCCAGGTCTACGGCCCGCCGCCGACCTCGGGCACCCGCGACGCCTTCCTCGAGCTGGGCATGGCCCCCGGCGCCAAGCTGATCCCGACCCTGGCCTCGATCGAGGACAAGGACCGCTTCGAGGCGCTGGCCCACACCCTGCGCGAGGACAACGCCTGGATCGACTCGGGCGAGAACGACAACGCCATCGTCCAGACCCTGACCCGCACCCCCGGCTCGCTGGGCGTGTTCGGCTTCTCCTTCCTCGAGCAGAACATGGACACGGTGAAGGCCGAGACCATCGACGGCGTCGCCCCCTCGGCGGCGACCATCGCCGACGGCTCCTATCCGCTGGCCCGCAGCCTCTACATCTACGTCAAGAAGCAGCACATCGGCGTGACCCCCGGCCTGAAGGAGTTCGTGACGGAGTTCATGTCGGACGCCGCGGCCGGCCGCGGCGGCTATCTGCAGGACCGCGGCCTGGTGCCGCTGCCCGCCGACCAGCTGGCCGCCCAGCGCGCCGTGATCGCCGCCATGACCCCGATGGCCAGCCCGCAATAGCCACGACAGATCCATCGCGATCAGCTTGAACGCCGCGGGCCGCGAGGTCCGCGGCGTTTTGCTGTTCGCGCGCCCGCCCCCCCGCCCGCCGTCACAAATCTTCGGGGGAAACGTCATGGTGTTGCCTCCCGGCGTTCGGAATTGCGTCACCGCAATCTCACCGTTCCGTCGCCGGACTTAAGCAAAAACGTCGCGGCCCGACGATAATTCGGGGGCCTGATCTGACCACATCCGGTCGGCGGGCAACCGAAGGACATCCCGGTGCGACACCCCTCCCTGCTGGCGAGCGCCGCGCTCGCCATCGTTCTCTCGCTCACGACCGGCGCGGCCCTGGCGCAGGAGGCGGAGCCCGCCACCACCATCACCTGGAAGGGCGCGCCCGAGTTCAAATGGGGCGAGTTCACCTTCAAGCCGCGCGGCCGCGTGTTCCTCGACTATGTCGACCAGGACGTCGACCGCGCCACGGGCCTCGACTTCGGCGCCTCGGAAAGCCGCATCCGCACCGCCCGCATCGGCGTGCAGGGGACCTGGACCGACCAGTGGTCGTATGTCGCCGAGGCCAGCATCGCCAACGGCGAGGCCAACTGGGAAGACCTGCTGCTCGAATATTCCCTGGCCGAGCACACGGCGATCACCGTCGGCAATTTCAAGAGCCTGTCGCTCGAGAACCTGACATCGTCGCGCTACACGACCTTCATGGAACGCGGCGCGTTCAATGACCTGATCGACGTCGGCCGGGTCATGACGCTGGCGGCGCGCACCGGCGGCGACAACTGGTCGATCGCGGGCGGGGTGCACGGCGATTCCGTCAACGATCCCTCGACCGGCGGCGACGAACAGCGCGGCGCCTTCCTGCGCGCCCACCTCGCCCCGATCGTCACCGACGACATGAAGCTGCACCTCGGCGTCTGGGCCCGCGACCGCGACCGGAACGACGACGCCGCCTTCCGGTACCGCGTGCGCAACAACACCAATTTCGGCGACCGCTACACCGACGCCGGTTCCTCGCCGCTCGGCGCCGGCGAGAGCGACACCGCCGTCGGGGTCGAGGCCGCCGCCGTCTGGCGCAGCGTCTCGGTGCAGGGCGAATGGGCGACCATCGACGCCGACCTGACCGGCGGCGGCTCGGCCGGGGCGACCGGCTACTACGTCTTCGCCTCCTTCTTCCCGACCGGCGAACAGCGCAAATACGACGCCGCCGCCGGTGAGTTCGGCCGGGTCAGCATCCGCAATCCGCTGACCAAAGGCGGCATCGGCGCGGTCGAGCTGGCGGTCCGCTACGACGCCGCCGACCTGACGGAGTTCGCCGGCGTGGCCGCGGCCGGCGAATATTCGGCCGTCACCCTGGGGGCCACCTGGTACCCGTTCCCCTACGTCCGCTTCATGGCCAACTACACAGACTCGAAGAACGAGGCCCAGGTCGCGGCCTCCGACGTCGACGTCCAGACCCTCCAGGTCCGCGCCCAGTTCGACTTCTAGGGGCGGAGCGGTTCACCTCCCCATCGGCGAAGGCCGATGGGGAGGACAGATCGCGCAGCGATCAGGTGGGGGCGGCTCGGTGGCAGAGGATTGGCGGTAGGCTGGCCGAGGCCTGCGCCGCCCCCTCCGGGTCGCCGCTTCGCGCCGACCGTCCTCCCCAATCGCCTTCGCTCATGGGGAGGTAAGGTTTTAGGCCACCGCCTTCTTCCTCAGCCGGGCGATGCGCCGCAGGCGGCGCCAGAACCGCCCGCGCTCCGGCTCGGGATAGGGCTGCAGATTCTCGACGAACTGCTCCGCCGACGCGCGCCAGCTGAACCTCTCGGCATAGGCCCGCACGGCCGCCCGGTCGCATTTCAGCGCCTCGAGGCAGGCCGTCCCCAGGTCCTTGTCGATCACGCCGGCGTTCGAGCCCGGGATGATGTCGATCGGGCCGTGCGCCGGATAGGCGGCCACCGGCGTGCCCGTGGCCATGGCCTCGAGAATCACCAGGCCGAAAGTGTCGGTCCAGCTGGGGAAGACGAAGACGTCGGCGTCGCGGAAGCACCGCGCCAGCTCCTCGCCGAAGCGCGCGCCGAGGAATTTCGCCTCCGGATATTTGGCTTCCAGCTCGGCCCGCGCCGGCCCGTCGCCGACCACGATCTTCGTCCCCGGCAGGTCGGTTTCGAGGAAGGCCTCGATGTTCTTCTCGACCGCCACCCGGCCGACGTTGAGGAAGAACGGCCGCGGCCAGTTCGCGCCGCCCAGTTCGTCGTAGATCGGCTTCAGGTCCGGATTGAACTGCTCGGTGTCCACGCCCCGCGACCACGGCGAGACGTTGCGGAAGCCCCGCTCCAGCAGTTCGTCCCGCAGCGTCGGCGTCGCCACCATCAGCCGCCCGGAGGGCCGATGGAACCATTTCATATAGGCGTAGCCGACCTGCACCGGCACCGGGAACCGGGCCGAAATATATTCGGGGAATTTCGTGTGGTAGCTGGTCGTGAACGGCAGCTTCCACTCCACGCAGATGCGCCGCGTCGCGATGCCGATCGGACCCTCGGTGGCGATGTGCACGGCCTCCGGCTCATAGGCCCTCAGCCGCTCGCGAATCTCCTCCTCCGCCCCCAGCGCCAGCCGGATTTCGGGATAGGTCGGCGCGGCGATGGTCTTGAACTGGCTCGGCTCGATGACCTCGACCTCGTGGCCCATGGCGCGGCATTCCGCGATGGTCCGGGTCAGGGTGCGGACGACGCCGTTGACCTGGGGCTCCCAGGCGTCGGTGGCCAGAACGATGCGCATGTGGGCCGGGTGGCTCCGCCGTTGATCGGGGAACCGATCTAGCGGTTTGCGGCGACGTTGGCGAGACGGGGATGCGACCGCCGCCCGCGCCTCAGTCGACGGCGGGCGACAGCCGGTAGACGTCGAGGGCCGAAGGTTGCGGCGCTTCATCGCCCCAGCGGTCCCTGCAGACGGCGTCCGCCACCCTGTAGATCAGACTTCCCGGCGGCATCTCCTGGGGGGGCTGCGGCTCCGATGCCGGCTCAAACTCGCGGATCTGCCCCTCCGGGCCGTAGTCGATGCCCTCATCCACACTGAAGGTCATCCTCTCGCAGTCCACCGTCCAGCGGTAGATCTCATAGGCGTAGCCGGTTCCGTACATCGTGTCGCCGCCCGTCAGCGCCGCCATGGCCCAGTACTGGACCGTCCCCTCCGCCTCGCGCGCCACGTTCGAACGATCGACCGCGACCAGGCCCTGGTCGTGCCGGGCGAGCACCGTCCAGGCCTCCGGCGAGGGGGCCTGGCCCAGCCCTGCGGACTGAAAGGCGGCGACGGCCAGGCTGACCAGCATCATGGGACCCTCTCCCTCAAGGAGGCCACCCTATCCCCGCCGGTCCGGCGCGCGCCAGAGACGGTAGGGAATCGTCAGAGCGGCAGGGCGGTGGTCGCCTTCACCTCTTCGAGAACGGCATAGGTTCGCGTCTCGCGCACGCCCGGCATTCGCACCAGCACGTCGCCGAGGAAGGTTCGATAGGCGTCCATGTCGGCGACCCGCGCCTTGATCAGATAGTCGAAGCCGCCGGCGACCATGTGGCACTCCAGAACCTCGGGCTGACGGCGCACCGCCTCGGCGAAGGCCTCGAAGACATCGCCCGTCGTGCGATCCAGGTGAATCTCCACAAAGATCAGCAGCCCCCGTCCAACCTTGGCCGGATCGATCAGGGCGGCATAGCCGGTGATGACCCGGCGCTCCCGCAGCCGGCGCACCCGCTCGAAACAGGCGGCGGCGGACAGGTTGCAGCGGCGCGCCAGCTCCGCGTTCGACAGGCGGCCGTCCTCCTGGAGCGCGCGCAGCAGGCGCCGGTCGACAGTATCCAGAACATCCATCGGCAAACCCATCCACTCAACGAACGATCATCGGCGCTGCGGCAGATCATACGATACACATTCGGCGAGGTCCGCCATATATGCGCGGCACAATCAGGACGGTGCGCCCATGACGACTGCCTTCTCCCCCTCAAGCGTCGCCCATTGGGACACGCTGGACGAAGGCAAGTTCGCCGACGAAACCGCCACGGTCCGCGGCCTGCTGGCCCGCATTCCGCTCGACGCCGGCGAACGCGCCGCCGTCCTGGACAGCGCCGTCGATCTCGTCGAGCGCGCCCGCGCCAGCGTCAAGAAACAGGGCGTGGTCGAGAGCTTCCTGCAGGAATTCTCGCTCGGCACCCGCGAGGGCCTCGCCCTGATGTGCCTCGCCGAGGCCCTGCTGCGCACCCCCGACGAGGACACCCGCGACCGGCTGATCGCCGAGAAGATCGGCTCTGCCGACTGGGCCAGCCACCTCGGGCAGTCCGACAGCCTGTTCGTCAACGCCTCGACCTGGGGCCTCATGCTGACCGGCAAGCTGGTCGATGTCGACGAGGAGGCGAAGACCGACCTGCCCGGCTTCCTCAAGCGCATCGTCGGCCGGCTCGGCGAGCCGGTCATCCGCGAGGCCGTCGCCGCCGCCGTGCGCATCATGGGCGAACAGTTCGTGGTCGGCCGCACCATCGAGGCGGCGCTGAAGCGCTCGAACAGGGAAGGCTGGCTCTGCTCCTTCGACATGCTGGGCGAGGGCGCCCGCACTGCCGCCGACGCCGGGCGCTACGAAAAGATCTACGCCGACGCCATCGAGGCCGTCGGCAAGACCGCGAAGGGTCAGGGCCCCGAAGCCGGCCACGGCGTCTCGGTCAAGCTGTCGGCCCTGTCGCCCCGCTACGAGGCCACGCACGAGGCTCGGGTCTGGTCCGAGCTGTACCCCCGCGTGAAGCGCCTCGCCCTGATCGCGGCGAAATACGACATCAACTTCACCATGGACGCCGAGGAGGCCGACCGCCTCGCCCTGTCGCTCAAGCTGCTCGACCGGCTGGCCCACGAGCCCGACCTCGGCGGCTGGACCGGCCTCGGTCTCGCGGTGCAGGCCTATCAAAAGCGCTGCCCCGAGGTGATCCGTCGCGTCGCCGATCTGGCGAAGACAAGCGGTCGCCGCCTGATGGTCCGGCTGGTCAAGGGCGCCTACTGGGATACCGAGATCAAGCGCGCCCAGCAGTTCGGCCGCACCGACTATCCGGTCTTCACCACCAAGGCCGCCACGGACCTCAACTATCTCGTCTGCGCCCGGCTGATGATCGAGGCGGCGCCTCACATCTACAGCCAGTTCGCCACCCACAACGCCCACTCTCTCGCCGCCGTCTACAAGATGGCGTCGGAGCGCGACGTGAAGATCGAGTTCCAGCGCCTGCACGGCATGGGCGAGGCGCTCTACGACGCCGCCGGCGAAGCCTTCGGCCCGGTGACGGTGCGCGCCTACGCCCCCGTCGGCGGCCATGAGGACCTGCTGCCCTATCTGGTCCGTCGCCTGCTCGAGAACGGGGCCAACTCGTCGTTCGTGCACGCCCTGCTCGACGAGCGGGTGCCCGCCTCGGCCGTCGCCGCCGACCCCATCTCCGCCGTCGAGGCTCACCCCGACCGCCACGCGAAAATCCCGACCCCCAAGGACATGTACATGGACCGCCAGAACTCGCTGGGCCGCGACTATTCCCAGGCCACGGACCGCGAGCGCCACGCCCTCGCCCTGGCGAAGGTCGACAGCGAGAAGCTGACCTCCGGCCCGATCCTCGGCGGCAAGCTCAAGGCCGGGACCAATCCGCAGCCGGTGACCAACCCGTTCGATGCGACCCAGGTGTTGGGTCACGTCTCGGAAGCGACCGAGGCCGACATCGACGCCGCCGCCGAAGCCGCCGCCAGGGCCCAGGTCGCCTGGGACCGCAAGGGCGGCGCCGGCCGCGCTCCCGTTCTGCGCGCCATGGCCGACGCACTCGAGGCCGACATGGACCGGCTGGTCGCCTTGCTCAGCCGCGAGGCCGGCAAGACCCTCAACGACGGCGTCGCCGAGGTGCGCGAGGCCGCCGACTTCTGCCGCTACTACGCCATGCTGTCCGAGCGCGACTTCGGCGGGCCGCAGACGCTGCAGGGCCCCGTCGGCGAGATCAACCAGCTGGTCCTGCACGGCCGCGGCGTCTTCGCCTGCATCAGCCCCTGGAACTTCCCCCTGGCCATCTTCACCGGCCAGATCGCCGCGGCGCTGGCCGCCGGCAACGCCGTCTTGGCCAAGCCGGCCGAACAGACGCCGCTGATCGCCGCCGAGGCCGTGCGCCTCTACTACAAGGCCGGGCTCGACCCCGACCTGCTGGCCCTCGTCCCGGGCCGCGGCGAGACCGTCGGCGCCAGGCTGGTCTCGCACCCGGGAATCGACGGCGTCGCCTTCACCGGCGGCACCGACACCGCGACCCTGATCAACCGCTCGCTGGCGGCCCGTCCCGGCTCCATCATCCCCTTCATCGCCGAGACCGGCGGCCTCAACGGCATGTTCGTCGACACCACGGCGCTGAAGGAACAGGTCATCGACGACGTCATCCTGTCGGCCTTCGGTTCGTCGGGCCAGCGCTGCTCGGCCCTGCGCCTGCTCTACGTCCCGCACGACGCCGCCGACGCCCTGATCGAGGGCCTCAAGGGCGCGCTCGCCGCCCAGGTCGTGGGCGACCCGTCCGATCCCTCGACCGACATCGGCCCGGTCATAGACGCCGACGCAAAGGGCATGCTCGAGGCCCACCTCAGGCGGCTGGAGGGCGACGCGAAGATCGTCGCCCGCGCCGAACTGCCCGCCGGCGCCGACAAGGGCCATCTGTTCGCCCCGACCATCGCCGAGATTCCGACCCCCGACTATCTCGAGCGCGAGGTGTTCGGCCCCATCCTGCACGTCTGCCGCTACGAGCCGTCGAAGCTGAAGGAGACCGCGTCGAAGCTGGCGCAGCGCGGCTACGGCCTGACCCTCGGTGTGCACAGCCGGATCGAGGCCTTCGCCGACGAGGTCGCCCGCCTTGTCCCCGCCGGCAACGTCTACATCAACCGCTCGATCATCGGCGCGGTGGTCGGGGTTCAGCCCTTCGGCGGCGAGGGCCTGTCCGGCACCGGCCCCAAGGCGGGCGGTCCGCACGCCCTGCTCCGCTGCGCGGTGGAGCGCGCCGTCAGCGTCAACATCGCAGCCCAGGGCGGCGACCCGGCGCTGCTGAATCTCGACGCCTGATTTCGTCCCCAGGCCATCCACAGGCTGGCGCTTCACAGATGCGTGAATCGCCGGCCCATAACCGTTCGCGCTCCCTCGGGGAAGTCGCAAAATTAGGGATT
>NZ_DASPMQ010000021.1:0-6614 GCF_035626975.1 Brevundimonas sp. | reverse complement strand
GGCGGTGATCTCGTCCAGCGCGGCGGCGGTTTCCTCCAGCGAGGCGGCCTGCTGCTCGGTGCGGCGCGACAGGTCGTCGGCGGCCTGGCTGATCTCCCCGGCCCCCGAACGGATGGCCGAGACATTGGAGACCACCACCGACATGGCTTCCTCGAGCTGTTCGATGGCTCGATTGAAGTCCTCCTTCAAGCGAGCGGCCCTGGGCGCCACCTCGGCCGTGAACCGGTGGGTCAGATCGCCGGCCGCCATGGCCGCCAGCCCATTGCCCAAGGCCGTGATCGCGATCTGGTCTTCCTCGGCGGCCCGGGCTTTCTCGGCCTCGTTACGGGCCCGTTCGGCCTCGGCCGCCTCGCGATGAGCGACGGCCTCGGCCTCCACCCTCAGCTTGTCCACCGCGGCGTCGCGGAAGGCGAGAATGGCTATTCCGAACTGACCGAACTCGTCCTTGCGCCGGGCGCTCGAAACCTCGATCGAGGTGTCTCCCGCCATCAGGCGCTGCATGTCGCCGATAAGGTTCTGGATCGGCTTGACCAGGGCGCGCGTGATGACCCAGCCGGCCCCGACGGCGATCAAGGTGGCGGCGGCCAGTCCGACAATCAGCGCGATCAGGGCGTTCCGGCCGGCGTCCTTCTGGTCTTTTATGGCCGCGTCGAGGTGCGCGGCGTTGACCGTCTTGATGGCGTCCATCGCATCTTCCGCCTTGCCGATATACTCGTCGGCGACACTGTCGCGGCCGACCATGGCGAGCGCCTGGGCGTGGGTGGCCGGGTTGGCCGCGAGTCGGCCGCCGGGCACCACCGCCTTCTCGAACCACTCATCCGCCGCGGCCTCCGTCGCATTCGCCCGGGCGTCCACATCCGCGTCGGCCCTGTTGCGCAGATCATCCAGCGCCTTCTTGAAGTCGGCGCGGTGGGCGTCGAGGCGCTGCAGGTAGTAGGGGTCGCCCGAAATCAGGTATCCGCGGAAGCTGTTCTCCTGCCGGCCCAGCTTCAGCTCAGCCAGGGCCGTATCGCGCATCGCCTGGTTGGCGTTTGCCCGGTTCACGCCTGCGTGCTGGATGGCGTTCAGGTTGGGAAAGATGACCCCGCCCATGGCGGCGATCGCCAGCAGCACGGCGGAGAAGGCGACGGCGAGCTTTCGGCTGACGGACAGATTGGTGAGCGACACGGTGGTTTTCCTTCGATAGCGGGCGGCGGACGCAGCGAAAACGGGATCAGAAAGACAGGGCGAGAGAGCCGACCAGGCGGCCTTCGTAGGCCTCGCCGAAGCTGTGGCCGTCGGTGTCGAACCAACGGACGTCGAGGGTGACGTTGTCGGTGAGCTTGCGCTTCATACCGGCATTCCAGGCGACGTATTCGGCGCCGCCGTCCGCCAGGCGATCGGCTACGGCCGCCGTCGCCTTTGTCTTGCTGTCGAGGGCGACGCCGCCCTGCAGCTCGATCCACCAGGCCTCCCGCGTGGAGCCGGCGCCGTCCGGCGTATAGTTGACGCGCAGACGGGTGCTGACGGGTCCCAGCTTGCGCGAGGCGTCAGCCTGGTATTCCCAATAGTTTCTGTCGTAGCCCGGATTGCTGCCCGGCAGATCCCGGTTCATCACCTGCAGGTCGAACTCGAAGCCGGCGAACTCGGGCCGGTAGCCGACAGCGCTGATCACCTCGGCGTCGGCGCCCGAGCCGAGTTTCGCGGTCGAGGCGAAGACGCTGGCGTAGAAGCCGCCGCTCCCGACCTCGACGGAACCGGACACGCTCGGCTCCCCGTCGCTCTTGCCGAGGCCCTTGCCGACGTACTCGCTGGCGACGCCGACCTGGCCCTCGAAGGATTGGGCGGCCGCCGCGGCCGGAAGCGCGCAGACCGCGAGCAGCCCGGCGAGGATCGGCAGCCGGGTGAACCGGGCGCGGCGGGAAACGGTGGCGGGGTAAAAAGGCATCGGTCTATCCAGGATGATTTCATCCCGATTGGCCCGGTGTCTGAATAAATATTCTAAACCGCAGAATACGTATGGTTACCTACATCAGCGGTCTGACGGCGCTGCGGATCGGGCGCCCGGGCGGCGGGAACGACGCCATGACGGGCTGGGGCCGAGGGGATGATCCGACAGTCCCGACGTCTGGAACGCCCGGTTCCACGGCAAATCCGGGCCGACCTTCAGGTCCTCGCGAAGGCATCGGCCGCGTAGCCCGGCGCCACCTTCAGTCCCGCCCGGATCAACGCCGAAAGGGTGTCAGCCTCCATCTTCTCCATCACCTTCGCGCGGAAGATCTCCACCGTTCGGGGACTGATCTGCATGTCATTGGCGATGTGTTTGTTCGTGCGCCCCTGAACCAGGGCCTGAAAGACCTCCCGCTCGCGGGGCGTCAGGCGCGCCAGCCGTCGGGCCGCGACCTCGACTTCAGCCCTGTGCAGCAACAGGTCGTCCAGGTGGGCGAAGCTGCCGCGCACGACTTCGAGCAGCCTGTTCGGTTCGAACGGCTTCTCGATATAGTCGACCACACCCGCCTTCATCAGCTGAACGGCCAGGGGCACCTCGGCGTGTCCCGTAATGACCACTATGGGCCACGCGTCCCCCTTGAGCGCCTTCAACCGCCGGACCACCTCGGCGCCGTCCATCCCGGGCATGCGCACGTCGGTTATGACGCACGCCGACGGCACGTCCGGGAGATTGTCGAAGAAATGGACGCCGCTGGCGAAAGCCCGCGCGCGGACGCCGTGGGCGCGCAGAAGGCAGAGGACGGAATCCCGGATGGCTTCGTCGTCGTCGATCACGAACACGGAATGGTCGCTCATGCGTCCTCAAGCTCCTGTTCCCGCAGCAGGCTGAATGAAAAGGCGGCTCCGCCCAGGGCGCTGTCCTCCACTTTCAGGACGCCGCCGTGGCTTTCTACGATGGTCCGCGTAACAGAAAGGCCGAGGCCCATGCCGCCGGTCTTGGTGGTCATCAGCGGCCGGAAGATGGTTTCAAGCTCCTCCGCGGGGATGCCGGACCCATTGTCTTCCACCCGAACCTCGTAGCGCTCGTCGGACACCGCGCACCCCATGATCGAGATTCGCGCGTCGGGTCGGTCCGAGACGGCCTCGGCGGCGTTGCGGACGAGGTTGACCATTGCCTGCTGGAACTGGATCCGCTCCGCTCTCACCCGATCGTTGGCGCCGTCCAGGCCGATCTCGACCCGCACGGCGCCCGCCCGCTCGATCATGCCGAAGACGCCCTTGAGGTCCGCCACCATTGAGGAAACCCGCTCGACGCCGAGGCTCCGGCTTTCGTGGGCGAGCAGTTCGCGCATGCGCCGGATGATGTCGCCCGCGCGCAGCAACTGGACCTTGGCGAGATCGATCGTCCGGCTGGCGCTTTCGCCCATCAGTCCGGCCTTCTCGACGTCGATCTGACTGACCTGAAGATAGGTGGCGGCGGCGGCCAGCGGCTGGTTGAGCTCGTGAGCCAGGGATGCGGCCATTTCACCCAGCGAGTTCAGACGCCAGACCCGGTTGAGCTGGGTGTGCAGGTCCCGGGCCCGTTCGTCAGCCAGATGGGCCTGGGTCAGGTCCGCCAGACAGAGTACGGCGTGGCTGTTCGCATAGTCCCCCGGCAGGAATCCGGCCTGGATGCTCAGCGGAACGGTTCCGTTGCCGCGGCGGCAGGTCCAGGCGCGATCGTTCTCGCCGGCGAGGGCTTCGCGCCCGGTATGGAAGTCCGCGAGATCGAAGTCATCGACGATCGACCCGAAAGCCCGACCCGTCGCGTCCGCTTCCGCGATTCCCAGCAAGGTGCAGGCGAACGGGGTCAGGAACTGGATTCGGCCGGCGCGATCCAGCACGACGACCGGCATGGAGGCGAGGATGGTCTCGAGCATTTCCTCGCGATGGGCCAGCCGACGCGACAGTTCACCGGTGCGATGGCGGTAAGCGCGCAGACTCCAGCACAGTTCGGCGATCAGCCACGTCACCAGCACGAACAGGGTCGCGTCAACGGCGGCTTCGAGGGCGCTCACCCGGGCGACCAGAGGCAGATTGGCGGCGATGGCCAGGGCGATCGCGAACGCGGTGGCCCTGCGGCCGCCGACCGCAGCGGTGGCGACCACGGCCGGCACCATAGGCAGGTAGTGGAAATGGCCGACGAGCTCGAACGCCCCGCGCAGCAGCACCGCGACCGAGACCGCCGCGATCGCCACCACGAAGCCCCCGCCGCGGCGCCGCAGGATCGCCAGGACGGACGCCCAGAGCGCCGGGATTACAGACGACAAAGATGACAACAGGCAAGCCTACGGACGCGAAAACACGCGCTGTCCGTTCCATACACTCCGATTCTGATTCACCAAACATGGTTAACGGCCGGGCCCACGCGGGCATGCCCTGGCCGAACGTACCCCACGCGGGCTGCGACGGAGGGCCCGGGCGCGCGGCCGGCCCCGGCGCGACCCGCGCCCCGCGCGGCGGTCAGGAAGAGCGACCCAACGCCGGGGCCCGCCGGACCGGCATTGATAGCGGGCGCTGGCGTGGGAGCGAGCCCCTCGCCGGTCTGGTTCAGCGCGCCGGAGCCTGGGAGGCGCGGGTCAGTATGCGGCCTTCAGGCTGACGACCGCGCGACCGTCATACGCGGTCCCGAAGCCGTGCTGGTCGGTGTCGTGGTATCGCAAGTCCAGGGTCAGATGCCCGGTCAGGTCATAGGCGGCGCCGATATTCCAGGTCGTGTAGTCGAGATCCGAGGAGACGTACTGTCGTCCCACGCCTCCGGATACGGTCCACCGGTCAGCCGGGTCGAAGGCGGCGTTCGCCTCCACATAGGTCGCCTCGTCCTCTGTGGCGCCGAAGAAGTCCGGCGACCACCAGACGGCGACGCCCACCGTGGCGGGGCCGGCCGCGCGCGAGGCGGCGACCTTGATCTCCGCATAGTCGTAGTCGGCGTCCGTCGGCGGATCGACGTACAGGTAGCCGAAGGCCCCGACATCCCAGTCCCATCCGGCGAACTCGCGCCTGACGCCGGCGTAGAGGTCGACCTCGGCCGCGGTGTCGTCGCCAAAATCGACGTTCGACGCCCAGGCGCCGGCGTAGACCGCGTCTCCCACGTCGACGCCGGCCGAGATCGCCGGATCGCCCTGGGTCTGGCTAACGCCGCGGAACACGTAGTCGCTCGAGACGGCCGCATTGAACGCGACAGGCGGGGCGTCGCGATCCTGGGCGGCGGAGGGCGCGGCGGACGCCAGAAGGGCCCCCACGAGGACCGGCGCCACGAGGTTGAGACACGGGAATGCGGGGCGAGGTCTCGACGACATGCGAGGTCCGTGTGTGGTGAATACGCCGTCCGTTGTTCGCCCGAAAGGTTGCGAGAGTATGCGCCGCTCACTGAGGAATATTACGCATACCGGCGTTAAACCGTCTTTCATGACCGGGGCCGCTAAACCCTCGATCGTTGGGTGAGCTCCGGTCCGTGGTCGAAGGCGCCCAGTGTACGGGGGGACTGACGGATGAAGTGGACCATCAAGACTCGACTCATCGGCTGCCTGGTCGCGCTTGGCGTCGGCCTGGTTGCGATCGGCGGCAGCAGCTGGATGTCGGCGACGACGGCCGGCGGGCAGATCAAGTCGATCATCGCCGACCGCGTCGTGCCCCTGCAGCAACTCAAGATCGCCAGCGACATGTACGCGGTGAACATCGTCGATACGGTCCACAAGACCCGCTCCGGCGCCTTCGACACCCGGGAGGCCCTGGCCAGCGTCGCCCAGGCCCGGGAGGCCATCGAGCAGAACTGGAGCGCCTACACGGCCACCCGCATGACGCCCGAGGAGGAAACCCTCGTGGCCAGGGTCACGGCCGATCTGCCGGCGGCGGACGCCGCGGTGGTCCGGCTGGAAACGATCCTGCGCGCGGGCGACATTGCGGCGCTCGAGGCGTTTGCCGACCAGGAACTCTACGACGCCATCGACCCGGTGACCGCTTCGATCGGCGCGCTGGTCGACCTGCAGATCCGCGTCGCCCGGGAAGACGGCCTGGCGGCCCAGAAGGCCTTCGACATCTCCATGATGGTGATGGGCGGCATCGGCCTGATTGCGCTGGGGATCATGGCGTTCACGACGCGCTTTGTCCTCGTGGGCGTTACCGGCCCCCTGCAGTCGATGACCTCCGCCATGCGCCGCCTGGCCGGAGGTGACCACGCCACGGAGGTGCCCGCTGTTGGTCGCCGCGACGAACTCGGCGAGATGGCCGACGCGGTGATCGTCTTCCGCGACGCCGCCATCGCCAAGATCAAGGCCGACGCCGAACTCGTCGAGACCAAGGCCCGGGCTGACCGGGAGCAGAAGGCCACCAGCGAGGCGGCCATCCGCGAGCAGCAGACCCTGGTGGTCCAGTCGTTCGGCGTCGCCCTGTCGCGCCTGGCGGAAGGCGAGCTCACCTACCGGCTGGATTGCGATCTTCCTCCCGAATACGTCCAGCTCCGCGACGACTTCAACACGGCGATGGAGTCGCTCCAGGAGGCCATTTCGGTGGTGGTCTCCAATGTCTCGGCCATCCGTTCGGGGGCCGGGGAGATCAGCCAGGCCGCCGACGACCTGTCGCGCCGCACCGAGCAGCAGGCCGCCTCGCTGGAGGAAACCGCCGCCGCGCTGGACGAGATCACCGCC
>NZ_DASPMQ010000020.1:0-83342 GCF_035626975.1 Brevundimonas sp. | reverse complement strand
CTTGAGATTTTCGCGCCGTGGACGTGTGCTCCGCGGCGTTTTCCGTTCGAAGGTTTGACTGATGGCCAACAACCCCGGCGCCAAGAAAGCGATCCGCAAGATCGCCGCCCGCACCGAAGTGAACAAGGCGCGCCGCACGCGCGTCCGCACCTTCCTGCGCAAGTTTCAGGAAGCCGTGACGGGCGGCGACGCCGGCGCCGCGAAGACCGCTTTCGTCGAGGCGCAGTCCGAGCTGATGCGCGCCGTGACCAAGGGCGTGGTTCACAAGAACACGGGCTCGCGCAAGGTGTCGCGGCTGGCCGCCCAGCTGAAGAAAATGTCGGCCGCCTGATCTGACGGCGGCGGACGGCCTTTCACGCGGCTGTCACGGTAAATTCGAGTGATTTCAACGGCGAGGGCGCAACCGCTCCCTCGCCGTTTGCACGTGCGCCGCTAACCTTTCCGGCCTGAAATCGTGCTCGCCCCGGTGGCGAAAACGGGTATTTCGTTGACGGCGTTTGGCTTTAGCGGAGTCAAACAATTTAACTGCATTCAACGAATCGAATCAGCGTTGACGGCCCCCGCTCCCGGCGTAAGTTTGGGCCTCTAACGCACTTCCATCCCCACACGGATGAACACGGCGCGGGACCAGTTTCGCGTCGGCGTGAGATGTCTGATCGAGAGCATGACCCCACCCCGGGCGGCGCCCAGCCGCACCGGACAGGAGAAGTCGTCCCCGCATCAGGCCTCTCTGAAGGGCGTCAGGTGATGGACTCTTTTGGCGGGTGGCTGAACATGGCGGGGGGCGCACAGATGGCGGGCATGACCGATCCGGACCGGATCTGGACCGAGGCGGCGGGTCGCCTGCGCAGCGAAATCGGCGAGGGCGCCTTCAGCTCCTACATCGCCCCCTCGGCGGTCCGCGCCGACGGCGCCGGCCAGCTGATCCTCGTCACCCCGACAGCCTACGCCCGGGACTGGGTGCGCAAGAACGCTCTGCGCCGCATGAACGAGCTGTGGCTCGGTCTGGACGGCCTGTCGCGCCGCCTCGAAGTCCGCTGCCGGGCCGAGATGGGCTCGACCCCGCCAGCGTCGCAGGTCGCGGCCGGCCGCGCCGAGGCGCCCGCCTCCGCCACCGTTCTGCCGATGCCGATGGCCACGGTCGGCCCGGTGGCCGACGGCGCCCGCGCCGTGCGCGCCGCCGGCCTGCAGGAGCGCCTCAACTTCGACAGCTTCGTGGAAGGCCAGGGCAACGCCTTCGCCCTCGCCATCGCCCGTCAGGCCGCCGCCTGGGCCGACGGCCACTTCAACCCGATCTTCTTCTGCGGCCCCTACGGCTACGGCAAGACCCACCTGCTCAACGCCATCGCCTGGGAAGCCCAGCGCCTGCGCCCCGACGCCCGGGTGGTCTATCTGACCGCCGAGCGTTTCCTGTCGACCTTCGTGCGCGCCATGCAGGACCGCTCGACCGCGGCCTTCAAGGAGAGCCTGCGCGGGGCCGACATGCTGCTGATCGACGACGTCCAGTTCGTCGGCGGCAAGGCCTCGACCCAGGAAGAGCTGCTTTCGACGCTGACCGCCCTGATCGAGGACGGCAAACGCATCGTCCTGTCCGCCGACCGCCCGCCGATGGCCCTGACCGAAGTCGAGCCGCGCCTGCGCAGCCACCTCGCCTCCGGCCTGACCTGCCCGGTCGAGCCCGCCGACCGCGCCCTCAAGCTGGCCGTGGCCCGCAACCGCATCGCCGCCCTGGCCAGCCTCGGCGTCGTCTCGGGCGAGGCCCGCCCCGACGTGCTCGAGCATCTGGTCGACCGGACCCCCGGCTCGATGCGCGAACTGGAAGGCGCCGTGAACACCCTGGCCGCCGTCGCCGGGGCGCGTCTGGCGGCCCTGACCGTCGACGAGACCCAGACGCTGCTCGGCTCGGCCCTGCGCGGCGGACCCGAACGCCGCATCACCGTCGACGAGATCCAGAAGACCGTCGCCGAGCATTTCACCCTCAAGCAGGCGGACCTGCTGTCGGAGCGCCGCACCCGTTCGGTGGCCCGGCCGCGCCAGATCGCCATGTGGCTGTGCAAGCAGCATACGACCCGGTCCTATCCGGACATCGGCCGCCGCTTCGGCGGGCGCGACCACACCACGGTGCTGCACGGCGTGCGCAAGATCGAGGAACTGATCGCGCTCGACGACCAGATCGCCCGGGACGTCGAGGCCCTGACGCGCAAGCTCAGGGGCTAGGGCGCCGTCGGACTGAAAACAGGGTCTGAATGGTCTGAATGGTCTGAACAGTCTGAACGGTCCGACCGCGCGGTCCGCGTGGGCGGCCTTCAGCGGCGCGGCCCATGTTGCAATTGTCAAAGACCGGGACGACGACACGGGCACAGTCTACGCCCCGCCCGCCCTGTGGCGGGTTCGCGGCGTCGGGAAAACGCCAGATCGCTGATCCAGCGACGAATTTTCGGCTGAACCCGACTATAGATTCCCGGATTGTCAGCACAGCGTCACGGCGCCGGGGACGCCGCCGGACGGTTGTCCACAGACAGTGACCGCCTCGTCCCGGATCACGCGTCACGGAGCCGACGCCCCTTCCTTGCCCCCGCGCGCCAATCCGCTAGTGTCCAAGGCCCTCTATTCGCGGTGACGCTTTGAGTCGCCGCACCCCGGGCGAGACGACATGCAGCTGACCATCGAACGATCCGCGCTCCTCAAGGCCCTCGGGCACGTGCAGAGCGTGGTGGAACGGCGCAACACCATTCCGATCCTGTCGAACGTCCTGCTCAGCGCCGGCCGCGACAAGCTCAGCTTCGCCGCCACCGATCTCGACATGGAGATGGTCGACGAGGCCGAGGCCCAGGTGAACGTCGAGGGCCAGATCACCGCCCCGGCCCACACCCTGTATGAAATCGTCCGCAAGCTGCCCGACGGCGCCGAGGTCTCGCTGAGCTACAACGGCGACGATCCGCGACTGGTGGTCCAGGCCGGCCGCTCGAAATTCAACCTCCCGGTCCTGCCGGCCGGCGACTTCCCGGTCATGTCGACCGACACCTCGGGCACGCGCTTCGCCCTGCCCAAGGAGGACCTCGCCCGGCTGATCGACAAGACCCGGTTCGCGGTCTCGACCGAGGAGACCCGCTACTATCTGAACGGCCTGTATCTCCACACCGTCGCCGAGAACGGCATTCCCCTGCTGCGCGCCGTGGCCACCGACGGCCACCGTCTGGCCCTGGCCGAGACCCCGGCCCCCGAGGGCGCCGCCGGCGGCCCGGGCGTGATCGTGCCGCGCAAGACCATCGACCAGGTCCGCCGCCTGCTCGACGACGGCTCCGGCCCGGTCGAGGTCATGGTCAGCCCGCAGAAGATCCGCTTCGAGTTCGGCCAGGCCTCCCTGACCTCCAAGGTCATCGACGGCGCCTTCCCCGACTACATGCGCGTCATCCCCAAGGGCAACGACAAGCAGGCCGACATCGACAACGCCGTCTTCGCCTCGGCCGTCGACCGGGTGGCCACCATCTCGGCCGAGAAGAGCCGCAGCGTGAAACTGGCCTTCGAGCTGGACCGCGTCACCCTGACGGTGCGCAACATGGAGGCCGGCCAGGGCGTCGAGGAGGTCGAGATCGGCTACTCCGAAGAGCCGTTCGAGATCGGCTTCAACGCCCGCTACCTGCTCGACGTCGCCGGCCAGATCACCGGCGAGACCGCCCACTTCAAATTCGCCGACCCGGCCAGCCCGACCCTGGTCCTCGATCCGGGCGATCCGGGCGTGCAGTACGTGCTGATGCCGCTGCGGGTGTAGGGAACAAATAGTCCGCTCATCCCGGCGAAAGCCGGGACCCAGTGCTTTCGTTGCGTACGGAGGTTCCGGTTGGCGTTCTTCACCTACATCGTCGCCAGCCAGCGCAACGGGATGCTCTATATACCGGCTCGACCGACAACCTGATCAAGCGAATCAATGAACATCGGGACGGGCGTTTCGGAGGCTTCACCGACAAGTACGGCGTGGCGCTTCTCGTCTGGTATGAGATTCACGAGACCCGGCATGCCGCCTTCGTCCGCGAGCGTCAGATCAAGGAATGGAAGCGGGTCTGGAAGCTTGAGCTGATCGAAAAATCGAACCCCGGCTGGATCGATCTGATGGACACCTTCGGACTACCTGAGTGATCGGCCCTCCATCCGCTCATCCCGGCGAAAGCCGGGACCCGGTTCTGTCCAGCGTGACGTCAGTGCTTCAGGACGAGGGGTGGTGCGAGGCTTCTCCGACGCATCACCCAAAGTACTGGGTCCCGGCTTTCGCCGGGATGAGCGGATTGGTGTAGTCACCCACTCGTGATCACCGCCCTCACCCTCACCGACTTCCGCTCCTATGCGAGTGCGACCCTGTCCATCGCGGCGGGGACGGTGGTGCTGCATGGGCCGAACGGGGCGGGGAAGACCAATCTGCTGGAGGCGCTGAGCCTGTTCACCCCGGGCAAGGGGCTGCGCGGGGCCAGCGCGCCGGAGATGGGGCGGCGGGAGCCGGGGGAGACGACCGGCCGGGCCTGGGCCGTGGCGGCGGTGCTGACCGACGGCGACGGCGAGACGAAGCTCGGCACCGGGGTGCAGTCGCCCGGCGCGGCGCGGCGGATCGTGCGCATCGATGGCGAGACGGCGCAGCCGGGGCGGCTGCTGGACCATCTGCGGCCGGTGTGGGCGACGCCGGAGCAGGACCGGCTGTTCTCCGACGCCCGGGCCGAGCGGCTGAAATTCTTCGATCGGCTGGTGTTCGCGGCCGACCCGGATCACGCCGCCTCGGTCTCCGGCTATGAGAAGGCGCTGCGCGAGCGGCTGCGGCTGCTCACCGACGGGGCGGAGGGTCAGCCCGCCGATCCGCTGTGGCTGGATGCGCTGGAGCTGCGGCTCGGCGAGGCGGGGGCCGCCGCCGCCCTGGCTCGCGCCGCCGCGCTCACCACCCTGCAAGCCGCCATCGACGGGCGGGGCGACCGGCCGTTCCCGCAGGCCGACCTGGGCCTGACCGGCGAGGCCGAGGCCATGGCCGCCGCCGGGGCCGGTCCGGAAGCGATCGCCGAGTCGATCCGCGAGGGCATGAGCCGCAGCCGCGCCCGCGACGCCGCGGCCGGGCGCTCGCTGTACGGGCCGCACCGCTCCGACCTGACCGCCCTGCACCGCGAGAAGAACCGCCCCGCAGCGGAAGGCTCGTCGGGCGAGCAGAAGGCGCTGGTGCTGAACCTGATCCTCGCCCAGATCGCCCGTCTGGCGGATCAGCCGGCCGCGCCGATCCTGCTGCTGGACGAGGCCCCGGCCCACCTCGACACGCGCCGCCGCGCCGCCCTGTTCGACGAGATCGAGGCGCTGGGGTTGCAGGCGTTTCTCACCGGCACGGAGGCGGAGCTGTTCGAGCCCCTGCGCGGCCGGGCGCAGTTCGTGCGGGTCGAGGGCGGGGGGCTGACCGTCGAGGCCTAGATGTCGTCGCCCGACAGCGGCCGGATTTCGGAGAACAGCCCGGCCGCGTCGGTGCGCACGACGAAGTCCAGCGTCCGTCGCTCGAACCGCACGCGATACCGGCGGCGAAGTTCGCCCGCCTCACCGGGACGCTCGTCCATCAGCTCCACCGCCTGCAGCGGGCCCACCGCGGCGAGCATGGCCTGGCCGAAGTCCTGATAGAAGGGCACCAGCCCCTCCTGACCCTCGGCCGTGAAGACAGCCGGCTCGACCCGGCCCGCCACCGCCTCTTCCAGCATCCGGCGCAGGGCGGCCGTCATCTCCGGCCGGGAGTCGGCGATGGCCGCCGCCTCCGGCGCCGGAGGCAGGCTCAGGTCGGCGATGGCGTGCGACAGCAGCGGGTAGAAGCGGCGTTGATTGGTCAGGACGATCACCGTCAGCCTTTCCGACGGCACGTGCATGACGTCGGCGAGCGCCGGGCCTCCGGTGTGGCCTACGGTCGTCCGCCCATGGTAGCGGTCGAACGTCCAGCCGACCCCGAAGCCGCCGTCGCGCCCGTCATTGAGCCGGGCCGGCGAGGTCAGCAGGGCGAAGCTCTCCGGCTTGAGCAGGCGGCCGCCGTCCAGCGCCGCCATCAGCGTGGCGATGTCGCGGGCCGAACTGTACAGGCCCCCCGCGGCGTAGGCGTGGACCGGATAGATGAACGCCTCGTCCCGCTGGACGCCGTCGCGCCATCCGTAGACCCGGGCGCTGCCCGGCATGATCTCCGCCGCGCGCACCGAGCCGGTCTCCCGCATCATGCTGAAGCCGGTATGGGTCAGCCCCAGCGGCTCGACGATCTCGCGCCGCACAAGCTCCGGGTAGGACAGGCCCGAGGCCTTCTCCATGATCGCCGTCATAACCACGAAGTCGGTCAGCCCGTAGCGGGACTCCGTTCCCGTGGGATACGCCAGCGGCAGCGTCATCGCCTCGATCGCCACCTCCCGCGTCGTCGCTGTATTGGGCAGCCCCCTTACCTCTCCCAGCCCCGAGGTATGGCCCGCCAGATGGCGCACCGTGATCCCGTTCCAGCTCTCGGGCGCGCCCTCGAAAAAGGTCGGAATCGGATCGTCCAGAGACAGCGTCCCCTGTTCGACCAGCCGCATCAAAACGACGCCGGCGACGACCTTCGACGCCGAGGCGGTCTGGAAGGGCGTGTCCGGGGTGACCGGGGACTCCCACTCGAGGTTGGCCTGGCCGTACCCTTCCAGCTTGACGATCCGGCCGTCCTCGACCAGCGCCACGGCCGCCCCGGGAATGTGGGCGGCCTCCATATAGCCGCGCACGAGGTCGTCGACCGGATCGGCCAGCGCCGGCCCGCCACCGGTGAGGAACAGGGCACCCGCAAAGGCGGGAACGAGCATCAGGCGGCGTACAGACATCGGAGGCTCCAGAGGGGACGCTCAAGCTTGAGCGCGGGCCAACGGAGCCGCCAGTTAAACCTCGGCAAGGTTTCGGGCGGAGTTCCGCCGCAGGCTCACCCGAACTCCGCCTCGAGATCTGACAGGCGCGCGGCCTGGTCCTCGGCGATCAGGGCGTTGAGCATCGGGTCGAGGTCGCCCTCGAGGATCTGCGGCAGGCTGTGCAGGGTCAGGCCGATGCGGTGATCGGTGACCCGGCCCTGCGGGAAGTTGTAGGTGCGGATGCGCTCGGACCGGTCGCCCGAGCCGACCTGGGACTTGCGCGCGTCGGAGCGGGCGTTGTCCTTCATCTGGCGCTGCATGTCGTAGAGGCGGACGCGCAGGTTCTTCATCGCCTTGTCGCGGTTGACGTGCTGGCTCTTCTCCGACGAGGTCACCACGATGCCCGAGGGGAAGTGGGTGATGCGCACGGCCGAATCGGTCTTGTTGACGTGCTGGCCGCCCGAGCCGGAGGCGCGGAAGGTGTCGATGCGGATGTCCTTGTCGTGGATCTCGATCTCGACGTCCTCGACCTCGGGCAGGACCGCGACGGTCGCCGCCGAAGTGTGGATGCGGCCGCCCGCCTCGGTGGTCGGCACGCGCTGGACGCGGTGCACGCCGCTCTCGAACTTCAGCCGGCCGAACACGCCCTCGCCGGTGACGGTGGCGATGATCTCCTTGTAGCCGCCGGCCTCGCCCTCGGTGGCGGAGTCGACCTCGACCTTCCAGCCGCGGTTGGCGGCGTAGCGCGAATACATGCGGAACAGGTCGCCCGCGAACAGGGCGGCCTCGTCGCCGCCGGTGCCGGCGCGGACCTCCAGCACCGCCGAGGCGTTCTCGTCGGCGTCGCGCGGGGCCAGCAGCAGGGCCACCTCCCGCTCCATGTCGGGCAGGGTCTCCCTGAGCGCCTGAAGTTCGTCCGCCGCCATCTCTGCCATTTCGGGATCGGCGGCCATGGCCTCCAGATCGGCCATGTCGGCGCGGGTCTTCGCCAGGGCCATGACCGCGTCGGCCACCGGCTTCATCTCGGCGTGCTCTTTCGACAGGCGCACGATCTCCTGGCCGTCGCTGGCCGCGCCCATGCGCGCTTCCACCTGATGGAAGCGGTCGAGCACCTGATCGAGCCGGGCCTGGGGCAGTCGCAAGGGAGAGGTCCTGTCTGACGGGAGGGGAGCCTTAGCCCATTTTTGCTTCAGGTCGAATCGACCTGAATCCAAAAAATGGGCCGGATTCAAAGCGGAGCGAAATCTGAGCCTTGATCGACGTCGATCAAGACCGATTTCGCTCTGGCGCGACGGCCGCCAGCCTGTCGATGGACCGGTGCGCAACCAAATGCATCGCCTCGCCTTTCATCGAAGACGGCGACGCTTCGTCGAGGCCATAAGGGGGCGCATGGACACGTTTTTGCTCTTCCTGCTGGTGGGCTTCCTGGCCCAGGCCGTGGATGGCGCCCTCGGCATGGCCTATGGCGTCATCTCCTCATCAGTGCTGCTGGCCTTCGGCGTGCCGCCGGCGACGGCCTCAGCGAGCGTGCACGGCGCCGAGGTCTTCACCACCGCGGCCTCGGCCGGGAGCCACATCCTGCACCGGAACGTCGACTGGCGACTGCTGGCGCCGCTGGCGGTCGCCGGGGTGATCGGCGGCTGCCTGGGGGCCTATGTGCTGACCGGCGTCGAGGGCGACGTCATCAAGCCGTTCGTGATCGCCTATCTGGCGCTGATGGGCCTCTACATCCTGTGGCGCGCCGGCCATGACATCCGGATCCGCCGCATCGCGGCGTGGATCACGGCCCCGTTGGGGCTGGTCGGCGGCTTTCTGGACGCCGTCGGCGGAGGCGGCTGGGGACCGACCGTGTCCTCGACCCTGGTCGGCGCCGGGCAGGAGCCGCGCCGGGCCATCGGCACGGTCAACACCGCCGAATTCTTCCTCGCCGTGGCCATCAGCGCCGCCTTCGTCTGGGCGCTGCTGTCGGGCCACTGGCGCGACGCGGACGCGCTGCAGAACCACGCCGCCGCGGTGGGCGGGCTGGTGGTCGGCGGCCTGGCGGCCGCGCCCTTCGCCGGCCTGATCGCCAAGCGCGTGCCGCGGCGGGTGTTGACCTATGCCGTCGGCGGCCTGCTGCTGGCGCTGGCGGGGTTTCAGGGGCTCCAGCTGGCGGGGGTGGTGGCCTGAAACGACAAGGGCGGGACCGGCTGAGCCGATCCCGCCCCTTCGTCGTGACGTCGATCCGATCAGCGCGCGGTGGCGCGGAAGCGGGTCAGGAACTGCTTGATGTTTTCCTTGATCGACTTCTCGTTCGCCAGACGCAGGCGTTCGGTGGCCACGAACGCCTCGCCCATGCCGGCGGTGCCGGTGGCGGAGACGGTGTCATTGAAGATGACCCGGCCATCGCTGGTGACCGAGTACTGGATGCGGCTGGTGACCGACAGATCCAGACCCGCCATCGGCTGCTGCAGTTGGACCATGTTCGCCGTGACCACCATGTTCGGCCCGTCCGAGCCCATGTAGCCAGCGGCGGCGAGGGACGTCTCAAGGGCGGTCTTGAGGTCCTGGTTGGAGACCTGGGCGGTCCACAGCGGGTTGGTCTCCGAACCGCCGCTGACGATCACCGAGGTGACCGCGTGGTAGCCCGGATCACCCGGGGCGGCGGTCAGTCCCGACGTCGCGGCCAGGCTCATGGCCTCCGGACGCGACGGCGTGGCGCAGGCGGCCAGGCCCATGAGGGAGACGACGGCGGCGGCGGCGGCGAGGCGCCGGAACATCGCGGCGCGGCTCATTCGCCGGCCCCGGCTGCGGTCGCGGCCGCGGCGGCCTGACGATCGGCCTCGCCGGCGCGCCAGGCGGCCTCTTCGGCCGGCGTGCGCAGGGTGACGACCAGCGGATTCGGCGTCAGGTCCTTCATGGCGCCCGAGTTGGCGTCGACCGTCATGCCGATCAGGCCGCCGACCAGGACATTGCCCGCGAAGCCGGCGCCGCCGGCGCCCGACATGCCACTGGCGATCTCGTGCTCCTGGGTGACATACCCGTCCATCGAGACGGTGGCCCGGAAGGCGTCCTTGCGCGGCATGCGGAAGGTGCAGGGCGTGGCGTCGCACTGGAAGCCGTTCGAGGTCGAGACGCTGGCTCCGGGCGGCGTGCTCTCTACGGTGAAGGCCTGGGTGGTGCCGCGCGTGATGGTGGCGCAGGCAGGCAGCGACAGCGCCACGCCGACGAGCGTGAGCGCACGCGCCGCGAAGCGCGCGTTACGGTTGAAAATCATGAAAAGCCCCTAGGATTACAAGCCCACCCCCCCGGCGAGCCTTTCGTCTAGTGGCATCGGGCGGGCCCGCGGTCAATCACCAAAGAGTGATCGACAGGTCAACCAGGCCGGGTATCCGCAAAGCTCGGCCGGATCTCCAGCGCCGCCTGCAGCGCCACCAGGCCGGGGCGGCCGGTCTTCCAGTCGAAGTCCGGATGGCGGAAGCCGATCCAGGTCGCCGCCACACCGGCCGTGATCACGCCCATGTCGAGGCGGGCCGCGTCGGGTTCCGCCGCCTCGAGCGCATCCAGCGCCCGGCCCATGTTGGTCGTCCAGCGCGCGATCCACGACGGCGATCGTTCGTGTTCGGGCCGGCGCTTCTCCAGCAACAGTTTGACGCCCATCTCGAGCGCCCCGTTGGCCAGGGTCTCGAGCCGCCGCACCCGCAGCCGCTCCGGACCGCCCTCGGGCAGCAGGCGCGGCCCGGCGCCGAGCGCGTCCAGATATTCGCAGATCACCGGACTGTCGTTGAGCGGCAGGCCGTCCTCCGCGATCAGGGTCGGGACCTGGACCAGCGGGTTGGACGCCAGCAGTTCGGGCGCATTGGCGTAGGGATCGACCGCGATCTCCTCGATGCGGTCGATCAGCCCCTTCTCGCGGGCCACGATCCGGCATTTGCGGGCGTAGGGGGAGGGTCCGGAGATGTAGAGTTTCATGTCACTCCGCGGCGTGAAGGGCGGGTCCGGCGGCCGGTTCGGCGGCCTGGGCGGCCTCCAGTTCGGCGGCCCTGGCTTCGACCAGTTCGACGATGTGGTCGATCATGCCGTCATTGGCCAGCTTGTGGGCCATCTTGCCGTTCAGATAGACCATGCCCGCCCCCTTGCCGCCGCCGGTGAAGCCGACGTCGGTGTAGAGCGCCTCGCCGGGGCCGTTGACGACGCAGCCGATGATCGACAGCGACATCGGCGTGGTCACATGGGCCAGCTTCTCCTCGAGAATGCCGACCGTCTCGATGACGTTGAAACCCTGACGCGCGCACGACGGGCAGGCGATGATGTTGACGCCCCGGTGGCGCAGGCCCAGCGACTTGAGGATGTCGAAGCCGACCTTGATCTCCTCGACCGGATCCGCGGCCAGGGAGACCCGGATGGTGTCGCCGATGCCCGCCCACAGCATCGAACCCAGGCCGATGGCCGACTTGATGGTGCCCGACCGCAGCGGCCCGGCCTCGGTCACGCCCAGATGCAGCGGGCAGTCGATGGCGTCGGCCAGCTGCTGGTAGGCGGCCACCGTCAGGAAGGGGTCGGACGCCTTCACCGAAATCTTGAACTCGTGGAAGTCGTGGTCCTGCAGGATACGGGCGTGGCTCAGCGCGCTCTCGACCATCGCCTCGGGACAGGGCTCGCCATACTTCTCCAGCAGGTCGCGCTCCAGCGAGCCGGCGTTGACGCCGATGCGCATCGAACAGCCGTGGTCCCGGGCGGCCTGGATGACCTCGCGGACGCGGTCGGCGCTTCCGATGTTGCCCGGATTGATGCGCAGGCAGGCGGCGCCGGCCTGGGCGGCCTCGATGCCGCGCTTGTAGTGAAAATGAATGTCGGCGACGAGCGGGACCCGCGACTCGCGGGCGATGGTGCGGAAGGCCGCGGTCGAGTCCTCGTCCGGGCAGGAGACGCGCACGATGTCGGCGCCGGCTTCCTCAAGCTGACGGATCTGGTCGAGCGTCGCCGCCGCGTCCGAGGTCGGCGTATTGGTCATCGACTGGACGGTGATCGGCGCGCCGCCGCCCACGGGCACGCGCCCGACCATGATCTGGCGGCTCTTGCGGCGCTCGATATGGCGCCACGGGCGGATGTGCCCGAGTTCGGATGCGTGGTCGTGGCTCATGTCGGGGACAACATAGGCGCAGGAATGCGGCATGGCCACGACGCGCGACGTCGCGGATCAGCCTCCGGCGGTGGGGGCGACGGGGTTCTGCATCGCCGTGGCCTGAAGCTGGGCCTGGGCCTGCGCCTGGACGGCGGCGGTTCGCGCGGCCTCGGTGCGGGCCGCGACGGCGGCGGCGGCCTGGCGAGCCAGGGTCTGGGCGCGGAGGTTCAGCTGGTTCAGCGGGGTCTGGACGGCCGCAAGCGCCCCGCCGTGCTCGCCGTTCAGATAGACATCGAACGCCGACACGTTCTGCACCTCGACCGTGGCCGCGACACCGACCGGCGCGCGCCAGGCGTCGCCGGCGGCGAGTTGCCGGGCGAACAGCACGCGTCCGTCGGCCATGCGCACGATCAGATAGGCGGACTCGCGGGCCTGAAGCACGACCTGCGAGGCGCTGGCCGAGGCGCCGTAGATGGCCCCGCGCGGGTTGAAGGCCTTCTGCACCGGCGGGGCGCCGGCGGCGGCCGCGGCGATGCCTTCGGGCGACGCGGGATCGATCCCGGTCAACTCGGCTTCAAGGCCGGGCGTGATGTAGAGGGCCGGGACCGTCTGGTCCGGCGGAGCCGGGCGCGGCGCGGACAGACGCATGAACTGTCCCTGTCCCGGCACGGCGCCGAGCGTCCAGCTTTCCGGAACGGTGGCGATGTCGGACGGCTCCGGCGCGCGCATCAGGCTGACGCGCTGGAAGACATTCCAGCCGACCACGGCCAGGACCAGCGCCAGGCCGGCGGCGATCAGACGGGGCGAATAGCGTCTCACATCCTCGAAGGCGACGCCGACCGGCGGCTGCAACGGCACCGAGGGGTCGGGGCTCTCGCGCTTGAACCGCTCGACGGCCAGCTGTTCGTCCAGCCCCAGGGCGGCGGCGTAGGCGCGGACGTAGCCGATCGAGAAGACCCGGTTGGGCAGCACCGAAAAGTCGTTCTGCTCCAGCGCGGTCAGATAGCGGGCCGGCACCCGGGTGATGCTGGAAAGCTCGGCCAGCGAACGGCCGGAATGGGTCCTGGCGATGCGCAGGCCGTCGCCGAGAGTCGGCGCGTCCGTGACGGAAGGAACCACGTCCTTCCAGTCGGCGGGACTCCGAAACTCTTCGGGGGTGTTCCCCGTATCCAGCGCCATCCGGCCTGACCCCATACTCGGCGCGCGCAGGAAGTCCTGGCGCGCCGTACTCGAACCCGGGGCCTGTACCATATCGGGATGACAGTTCGGGTCCGCCCCCGCAAACCACCCGGTTCCGGCTTGTGGATAACTCATTTGAGTTGACCAATCAACGATTTGTTAGGCGTACCGGCGGTTTCAGGCCGGGACGTTTCAGATCGTGATGTTCAATTTCCGGGCCAGCGATTCCAGTTCGCCGCGGATGGAGCCGGACGACGAACCGAGCAGGTTGGCCATGCCGCGCCGGGCGGCGGGCAGATCGGCCGACAGGATCATCCGCTTGACCGGTCCCACCCCGCCCGCGGGGGCCGACAGGCGGGTGTAGCCCAGCGTCAGCAGGGCGAACGCCTCCAGCGGCCGGCCCGCCAGTTCGCCGCAAACCGAAACCGGGGTGCCGGTGTCGGCGCATTTCTTCTGGATCTCGGCCAGGGCCCTCAACGCCGGCGGCGACAGCGGATCGTAGCGGTCCGAGACCAGCGGATTGGTCCGGTCGGCGGCGAACATGTACTGGAACAGGTCATTGGTGCCGATCGAGACGAAGTCCGTCAGCGGCAGCAGGGCGTCGAGGTGCCACAGCAGGGACGGGCATTCGATCATCGCCCCGACCCGCAGCAGGGCCGGCAGCGCCCGTCCCCGCCGCCTGGCCCAGGCGCATTCGACATCGACCAGATCGCGGGCGGCGCGGAACTCGTCGACCGTGGCGATCATCGGGAACATGACCCGCAGCTCGCGCCCGGCCGCGGCGGTCAGCAGCGCCCGCAGCTGGAGCCGCAGCAGGCCCGGCCGGTCAAGGCCGAGACGTATGGCCCGGCGGCCCAGGGCGGGGTTCTCCTCCCGCTCGGTCACCAGATAGGGCAGGACCTTGTCGCCGCCGATGTCGAGGGTGCGGAAGGTGACCGGGCGGTCGCCCGCCGTGTCCAGCACCAGCTTGTAGAGCGCCGCCTGGCTGTCGAGGCGCGGCAGCTCCTCCGAGACCATGAACTGGAATTCGGTGCGGAACAGGCCGATGCCCTCGGCGCCGGTGGCGTCGAGGTTCTCCAGGTCGACGGCGAGGCCGGCGTTGGTCAGCAGGGTGATGCGCGTTCCGTCGAGCGTGACGGCGGCCACGTCGCGCAGGCGGGTGAACTCGGCCTGCCGCTCGCTGCGCACCTCCATCCGCGACTGGACCGCGGCCAGCATGTCGGGGCGCGGCCGCAGATAGGTCTCGCCGGTCTCGCCGTCGACGATGACCAGATCGCCTTCGGAGAGGCGGTCGCGCAGGCCCATCAGACGGCCGACGCAGGGGATTTGCAGGGCCCGGGCCACGATGGCGGCGTGGCTGGCCGCCGACCCTTCCTCGAGCAGCAGCCCCCTCAGCTTGTGCCGCGGGTATTCCAGCAGATCGGCGGGCCCCAGGTTGCGCGCGACCAGGATGGCGTCGTCGGGCAGGTCCCGCTCGCCGGGCCGGTCGCCCGCCAGTAGCCGGAGCAGCCGGTTGGCCAGATCCTCGAAGTCGTGCAGCCGCTCGCGGATGTAGGGGTCGCGCGCGGTGGCGAAGCGGGCGCGGTGTTCGTTGCGGACCCGGTCGACGGCGGCCTCGGCGGTCAGGCCGGTGCGCACCGCCTCCTCCAGCGACCGGTTCCAGCCCCGGTCGTCGGCGAACATGCGGTAGGTTTCCAGGACCTCGAACGAGGTTCCCGCCAGCTTGCCCTGCCCGCCTTCCAGCAGGGAATCGATATTCGCCTTGAGAGCGGTCAGCGCCTCGCGCAGGCGGATCTCCTCGGCCTGCTGGTCCTCGGCCAGCAGATTCTCCGGCGGCACCGGAGCCTCGTGCAGGACGACGTGGCCGTAGGCCAGACCCTCGGCGAAGCGCTGGCCCTTGAGCCGCTCGGGCCGGTGCGGCGCGACCTCGATGTCGCGCAGCTCATCCTGGGCCAGCAGTTCGCCAGAGGCCACGGTCTCGGCCAGGACCATGGCGATGGTCTGGATGTCCTCGACCTCTTCCTCGTCGTAGCGGCGCTCGGACCGGTTCTGGACGACGAGCACGCCGATGGCCCGGCCGCCGCGCAGCAGGGGTGCGCCGAGGAAGGCGTGATAGGGGTCTTCGCCGGTCTCGGGCCGGTAGGCGAAGCTGGGGTGCGACGGGGCGTCGGACAGGCTGATCGGCTCGGCCGTCCGCGCCACCTCGCCGACCAGGCCCTCGCCGGGCCGCAGGCGGGTGTTGTGCACGGCTTCCGGCTTCAGGCCCTGGGTGGCGAACAGCTCCAGTTCGCCGGACGCGCGCCGCAGATAGATCGAGCAGACCTCGGCCACCATCGACTGGGCGATGATGCGGACGACGGTGTCGAGCCGTTGCTGCGCCGGCGCCGCCCCCGCCATCGCCTCGCGGATCTGGCGAAGGAGGTTCCGCGGCCCCCTCGTCGTCAATCCGCCAACCGGCATGGCCCCTCCAACAGATCAGCGCCGCAGATGGGCGCCGCCAGGCTTCGTTTCTAGACTGCTTCCAGACCGTAGGCCGAATGAAGCGCACGAACGGCCAGTTCGGCATAGGCCGCGTCGATCAATACGCTGATCTTGATCTCCGAGGTCGAGATGGCCTGGAACTTCACGCCCTTGTCGGCCAGGGCCCGGAACATGGTCTGGGCCACCCCGGCGTGGCTGCGCATGCCGACCCCGACCACCGACACCTTGGCCACGTCCTCGTCGACGCGCAGTTCCTCGAACCCGATCTCGTGCTGGGCCGCGCGCATCAGCTCGGCCGCCCGCTGGGCGTCGCGCCGGCCCGTGGTGAAGGTCAGGTTGACCGCCCCCTCGGTGCGGGCCTGGCTCTGCACGATCATGTCGACATTGACGTTGGCTTCGGCCAGCCGGGTGAAGACGTCGGCCGGCGCCTCGACCCGGTCCGACAGCCCCAGCAGGGTGATGCGGGCCTCGTCGCGGCTCATGGTCACGCCGGATACGATGCGTTTCTCCACGATTTCCTCCTCGTCGCAGATCAGGGTGCCGGACTTGGCGGGCAGGACGCCGTTCTCGTCGGGTTCGATAAAGCTGGACAGGACCCGCACCGGGACCTGTTTCGCCATGGCCAGCTCCACCGAGCGGGTCTGCAGCACCTTGGCCCCGAGCGAGGCCATCTCCAGCATCTCCTCATAGGAGACCTTTTCGAGGCGGCGGGCCCGGGACTCGATGCGCGGGTCGGTGGTGTAGACGCCGTCCACGTCGGTGTAGATGTCGCAGGCGCAGCCCAGCGCCGCGGCCACGGCCACCGCCGAGGTGTCCGAGCCGCCGCGGCCCAGTGTCGTGATCCGGCCGTCGCGCGTGACGCCCTGGAAGCCGGGCA
The DNA here is from genome assembly GCF_035626975.1 of Brevundimonas sp. Taxonomy (GTDB): domain Bacteria; phylum Pseudomonadota; class Alphaproteobacteria; order Caulobacterales; family Caulobacteraceae; genus Brevundimonas. Next base: position 66,844 of record NZ_DASPMQ010000020.1, on the reverse strand, counting down.
CCACGGCGATCTCGCCCCGGTCCAGCGCCGCGCCGAGCACCTCGCCCGGCACGTCCTCGATGCGGGCGCGTCCGTGGGCGTCGTCGGTCAGGATCGGAATCTGCCAGCCCATCCAGCTGCGCGCGTTCAGCCCCATGTTTCGCAAGGTCAGCGCCAGCAGGCCCGAGGTCACCTGCTCGCCCGAGGCGACCACGACGTCGTACTCGTCGTCCGAAAGTTCGATGCCCTGGTCCGCCAGGGACGGAGCGGGGCGACCCGCGCCATCGGTCCACGCGACCAGCTCATTGGTCTTGCCGGCCATGGCCGACACCACCACGGCGACCTTCATGCCCGCGGCGGCCTCGGCGGCGATGATGCGCGCGGCGCGGCGGATGCGCTCAAGGTCGCCCATCGAGGTGCCGCCGAACTTCATCACCAGTCGCGTCGTAGCGGGCCGCGTCATCGTGGCGTATCGCCCCATCTTGCGTGGACGGCCGCGCGGGTTCATCCCTCGGCCCATGGTCGCTTCTAACGACACGGTATCGGCGCGCAAACCCCAAAGCGGCGGGGAATTCGACGAGCGCGCGGCGGGACCGTCGATCGATCCGGCCGACGTGGCCCGTTTCTCCGCCCGGGCGGCGGAATGGTGGGACGCGCGCGGCCCGTTCGCGCCGTTGCACAGGTTCAATCCGGCCCGCCTCGCCTTCGTCCGCGACCGTGTCGCCGAACGCTTCGGCCGGAACATCCGGAGCCGCGAACCCTTCGCCGGCCTGACCCTGCTCGACGTCGGCTGCGGCGGCGGCCTGATCGCAGAACCGATGCGGCGTCTCGGCTTTGAGGTGACCGCCATCGACGCCTCGTCTGAAAACATCGGCACGGCCCGGGTCCATGCGGACCAGCAGGGCCTCGACATCGGCTACCGCGCGGCCACGGTCGAACAGCTGGAGACGGAGGGGGCCGGCCCGTTCGATGTCGTCCTGACCCTGGAGGTGATCGAGCACGTCGCCGATCCCGAGGCCTTCATCCGCACCTGCGCCCGGCTGGTGAAGCCCGGCGGCCTGATGATCGTCGCCACCCTCAACCGGACCCTGAAGTCCCTCGCCCTCGGCAAGGTCGCGGCGGAGTATGTGCTGCGCTGGGTCCCCGCCGGCACCCACGACTGGCGCCAGTTCCTCAAGCCGGACGAGATCCGGTTGATGCTGTCGGAGGAGCCGGTGGCGGTCAGCGGCCCGTATGGTCTGGTCTACAATCCCCTGACCGACCGCTGGAGCGAGAGCGACGACGCCGGGATCAACTATATGATGGTCGCCACCCGCGACTGAACATCAGTCATGTTCACCGACCGCATGAATCTTCATGGTCGACCTGATCGAAATCGCCGCGCTTTTCATGGTCGAAATCGTCGGGAACTGGCTGAACGCGGTTCATGGGGCGTTCATGGACCTGACCTCGAAGTAACGGGACAGCCAAGCTTGGCAGTGGGATGAGGATGAAGTCCTCAACCTCCCCACCGGAGCTGTTCATGAACCGCCTTCTTATCCTCACCGCCCTGTCCGCCAGCCTGATGGCCTCGGCCTGCGTCACCGTCATCGACGCTTCCGACAGCGACGACGCCTGGCACGGCAACAACGCCCAGCCGTTCGACGAAGCCCGCTCATCCTGCCGCGCCTCGGCCGGCAACGGCCACGGCGACGCCTTCCGCGACTGCATGGCCGGCAAGGGCTGGACCCGCAGCTAGGCGATCAGAGGCGGCGGAGCATATAGCGGGCGTCCGGCCCGTAGGTTTGTAGCTTCGCCGCCATCTCCGCCGTCTCGACGACCGCGAAACCCTGCCCCTCCCAGAAGGGCGCGGCGTCGTTGACGGCGACAAGAGCCAGGGCCGGCCAGCCGGCGGCCCGGGCCTCCCCGGCCAGCCGCTCCACGATCGGTCGCGCGCAGCCCCGCCCCCGGACATCGGGATGCAGGGCGAGGTCGTGCAGGTACATCACCTGCGCATCGCCGGGGATCGCCTCGATCAGGGTGTTCAACGCCGGCGCGTCATTGGCCCGCCATGGGTAGGCGACCAGGTACCCCTTCGCCGCGCCGTCCGCGCCGGCCAGCACGAAACAGCCGGACGGGGTCAGCGCAAGACGGTTGGCGAAACACTCCAGACCCTCGAAATGATCCGGAAAGCCGATGACCGCGATCTGCGCCACCGCGTCGAGATCGGCGACCGTCATCGGCCGCCATGTCAGGCCGGACAGCGGGTGTTCAGCGGGGCCGTCCTGAAGTTCCATTCCATGCTCCGCGCCTGCCCCTCGATCTCGCCCTCGATCCGGGCCTTCAGGGCGTTCCCGTCGCGTTCATAGATGACGCGGGTGGGAAAGTCGTTTTGCGGATTGGCGAACACGGCCCGGCCCGGCCCGCTCTCGACCAGCACGAAGGCTGTGGGGGGCGCTCCGCCCGGCTGGGCGACATAGGCGAAGCCCTGCGGCGTCGGGCCGATATGCGAGACCTCGAACGCGGCCTCGCCGTCTGACACGGTCACGGCGTGGCCGACGCTGAGTCCGGCGCGCGGATCGCTCCAGGTTTCCGAGGCCTCGCGGCCGCCGGAACAGTCGAGCCAGTAGCCGGCCATCCACGACAGGTCGGGCGGTGACGCGGGCGGCGTCTGGATCAGCAGCGCGGCGAAAAGGGCGGCGGTCGGCATCGGCGAGGTCTCCCGTGGTTCAGCGCCACCCTAGTGCGGCGACAGCGGGCCCGGCTTGTAGGATTGCGACGCGAGGCTGCGCGCCAGCCCGACCTGCTCGCGGGCCCACTCCGTCGCCGTACAGCCGAGGAAGCGGCGGAAATCCCGGGCCATCTGCGGCTGATCGAAGTACCCCGCCCCCAGCCCCGCCTCCAGCCAGCCGGCGGCCCCGGGTGCGGCGGCCAGGTCGAACACCCGGCGGAAGCGCAGGATCGATCGCAGCAGACGCGGCGGCACGCCCACCCGGTCGCGGAAGCGGCGCTGCAGGGCGCGGTGCTCTGCGGGCGAGCGCGCATCCCCCGGCCGTTCGTCCCCGGCCGCCGCCTCGATCCCGGCGCGCACCACCGGGTCGAGGGACCAGTGCCCGGCGCGGCGTTGCTCCTCGAGCCAGCGGACCATGACCTCCACCTGCGCCGCCGGATCGCCGGCTGCAGGACGCACCTCCGCCGTTCGCGCCACCATGTCCAGACGCCGGTCGGTGGCCTGGGCCAGCGGGACGCCCAGCCAGTCGCGGGCGCCGTCGGGCTCGAAGCGGACGGCCACCAGTTCGACCGGGCCGACGGGGCGCAGGGCCAGCGGCCGTGTCATCTGGCCCGCGAACAGGGCCCGGGGCTGAAGGCGAAAGACGCCGTCCGCGCCCTGCTCCTCGTAGGGGGCGCCGATGTCGACGATCAGTTCGGGGCAGCCGTCGGGCGCGATGCGCTGCACCGTCGGCTCCGGCGCCGGGGCGGCATAGGTCCAGAGGGTGCGCACGAACGGGCGCAGCGAGGCGGGCGGCTCGAACTCCTGATAGCGCTCCCCCTCCCCCGGCACGGCGCTTCAGTTCAGCCTGGTCGGATCAGGCGGCAGCGGCGGCAGGGGCGCGCAGGGCACGCCGTCGTCCTTGAGCTTTTTCACCTCGGCGGGCGTGGCCTCGCCGTAGATTTCGCGCTTCTCCGAGCGGCCCTCGTGGATATCCCGCGCCTCGCGGGCGAAGGCGTCGCCGACATAGTCGAAATTCTGCTCGACGTGGCTGCGGACCTCGCGGGCGACCTGCATCATCATGCTCTGCATCTTCGCCGGGTCCGGGGCCGCGGCGGACTTGCGGGTCCCGGCGACGGCGGGAGCCATGATCTGTTTGCTGACCGCATGCGAGCCGCAGACGGGGCATTCGACCAGCCCCCGCTCCGCCTGGTCGTCATAGTCGGCCGAGGCTCCGAACCAGGCTTCGAAGCCGTGGCCGTGGTCACACTGGAGGGCGTAGCGGATCATGCGGGCGGCGCGAATTCGCGGTCGTGGGTCAGCTGGGGCACGGCCGCGCGGGCCCGCGTCACCGCGTCCAGATCCAGCGTGGCGAACAGCACGCCGGGCTCGTCGTGATCCAGCCTGGCCACCACCTCGCCCCACGGCGCCACGACCATCGAATGGCCCCAGGTGCGGCGGCCGTCCTCGTGCTCGCCCGCCTGGGCCGGGGCCAGGACGTAAGCCCCGGTCTCGATGGCCCGGGCGCGCAGCAGGGTCTCCCAGTGCGCCTCGCCGGTCGGCACGGTGAAGGCGGCCGGCACGGCGATCATCGCCGCCCCCGCCTTGGCCAGGGCCCGGTGCAGCTGCGGGAAGCGGATGTCGTAGCAGATGGTCAGGCCCAGCCTGCCCCAAGGCGTCCCGGCGACCACGGCGCCGTCGCCGGGCCGAACCGAGGCGCTCTCGCGCCAGCGCTCGCCGGTGGGCAGGTCGACATCATAGACGTGCAGCTTGTCATAGGTGGCGGCCACCTCGCCGGTATCGTCGATCAGCAGCGACCGGTTGGCGGCGCGGTCATCGCCGGCGTGGCCGGACTTCACGATCGCCGAGCCGATCAGCAGCCAGACACCCAGTTCGCGAGCCAGGGCGCGCAGCTTGCCGACGACCACGTCGCGGTCCTGGGTCTCCAGCACCGCCTCGCGGCGAGCCCGGTCCTGGATCAGGAAATTGGTCGCTTCGGGCGTCAGGATCAGCTTCGCCCCGCCGACCGCAGCCTCGCGGATCATCGGCTCCACATGGGCATAGGCCGCCTCCGGGCTGGCCGGGGTGCGGGTCTGGATCAGGGCGACGGGGAGCATGGTCATCAGGCCGCCAGCAATGGGTCCAGCTCGCCGCGCCGGTCAAGGGCGCGCAGGTCGTCGGACCCGCCAATATGCTTTCCGTCGATGAAGATCTGCGGAAAGGTCATGCGGCCGCCGGATCGCTGGATCATTTCCTGCTTCCTCGCCGGATCGTTGGAGGCGACGATCTCGGTATAGTTCACGCCCTTTTCGTCGAGCAGGGCCATGGCCGCGTAGCAGTAGCCGCAACCGGGTTTTGTGTAGATGACGACGTCGACCAAGGGGGGCTCCAGGTTTCTGTAACCGCTATGTAGGCAATTCCCGCGCCGTGCGCACCCGGGCGATGACCGCCAGATCGACGGCGCGGGCGCCGGCCTCGAGCAGCGCGTGGGCGCAGGCCTCGGCGGTGGCGCCCGTGGTCAACACGTCGTCGACCAGAAGGATGCGGCGGCCCTTGATTCTCCGGCGCCCCTCCTCGGTGACGGCGAAGGCCTTCCTGACGTTCAGCCGCCGTCCGCGGGCCGATTTGCCGCCCTGGGTCGTCGTGTGGGTCTGCCGGACCAGGGCGTCGGGCAGATAGTCGAGACCGGCTCCGCGGGCCAGCGGCCGGGCGATCTCCGCGGCCTGGTTGAAGCGGCGCGACAGCAGCCGGAACCGGTGCAGCGGCACGGGAGCCACCGCGTCGGCCTCCTCCAGCAAGGGCGCGGCCGAACGGCTCAGCCAGCGGGCGAACAGCGGCGCGAACGGCTGGTGGTCGCCGTGCTTGAATTTCAGGATCAGGCCCCGCGACGCCTCGTCGTAGACGCAGGCCGCCCGCGCCCGGGCGAAGGCGTAGGGCCGGGCCAGGCAGGCGGCGCAGCGCGGCGAGGCGAAGACCCCGCCGTCCATCTCGAACCCGGCGCCGCAGCCGTCGCAGACCGGGTCCTCGAGGAAGGTCACCCGCGTCCAGGCGTCCGGCGTCAGTCCGGCCGAGGCGGCGGCCTCCGGGCTGTCATGGGCCAGGGGCGGCATCAACAGGTCGGCCGCGCCCCGACCCAGCGCGCGCAGCCCGAGCGCGACCCGCGACCGGCCCGCTTCCAATCGCTCGCGCCAACCCCCATCCTGATGAGCCATGAGCGCCTCCCCCGGTCCCCCCGAGATTTTCGACAGCCGACGCCGCGCGGCGAAGCTTGCGCGCGGGGAGAAGGCCTTCGCCGCCGCCGACTTCCTGCACGTCCGGGCCGCCGAGAACGCGGTGAACAGCCTGGAGGTCATCCTGCGCGACTTTCCGGAAGCCGTCGACCTGTCGGCCCGGCCCGGCCCGTTCGCGCGGTTGCTGGCCGACACCATCGCCGCCGGACGGGTCGGCGCGGTGCGGGTCCCGGGCGACGAGGCGGCGCGGGCGGCGCCCGGCGCGGCGCCGCTGGGTCTGCCGGACCAGTCGCAGGACCTGATCGTCTCGCTGATGAGCCTGCACTGGGCCAACGACCTGCCGGGCGCCCTGGCGCAGATCCGCCGCGCCCTGCGGCCCGACGGACTGTTTCTCGGGACCCTGCTCGGGGCCGGAACGCTGAAGGAGCTGCGCACGGTGCTGACCGAGGCGGAGCTGGAGGTGCGCGGCGGGGCCCAGGCCCGGGTGTCGCCCTTCGCCGACGGGTTCGACGGCGCCGCCCTGCTTCAGAGGGCCGGTTTCGCCCTGCCCGTCTCGGACGTCGACCGGCTGACCGTGCGCTATCCCGACCTGTACGCCCTCGTGCGGGATCTGCGGGCCATGGGCGAGACCAATGCGCTGGCCGGCGCGATCCGGCCCATGACCCGCGGCCTGCTGGCGCGGACGGCGGAGCTCTACGCCGAGCGCTTCGCAGACGCCGACGGGCGCATCCGGGCCACGTTCGAGATCGTCCATCTGGCCGGCTGGGCGCCCCACGAGAGCCAGCAGAAGCCCCTGCCGCGGGGATCGGCCAAGGTCCGGCTGGCGGACGCCCTGGGCGTCAGGGAATGGACGGGCGAGGAAGACTGACGGAGGCCGGCCCGGACTCAGGTCGCGCCGATCGCCGCCGCCAGCTTGGTCATGGCGGCGTTGAACGTCCCCGAGCCGGCGCTGGCGAAGGCGGTGATGCCGGACAGGGCCACCAGGAAGACCAGGGCAATGATCAGACCGTACTCGAGCGCGGTCGCGCCGCGTTCATCGGCCAGGAACCGGGAGAGCAGAGCTCGCATGGCCCCCTCCTTCGGCGGCTAGAGGAGATCGCGCAACCAGGCGACCAGGGGTTCGTCGGCCGGAGGCATCGGGTAGTCGGCCAACCGGTCGGGCCGCACCCATTTCAGAGCCGCGTGCTCGCGGTTCCGAACCACCCCCGACCAGCGTCGGCATAGGTACAAAGGCATAAGAAGGTGAAATGAATCGTAAGCGTGGCTGGTGAAGACGAAGGGCGCCAGGCAGGCCTCGTTCACGTCGATGTCCAGCTCTTCCTTCAACTCCCGGATCAGCGCCGCCTCGGGACGCTCGCCGGGTTCGATCTTTCCGCCCGGGAATTCCCACAGCCCGGCCAGCTGCTTGCCTTCGGGCCGCTGGGCGATCAGCACCCGCCCTTCGGCGTCGATCAGGGCCACGGCGACGACGAGGATGGTCGGGAGGGCCGCTTTATGCGCAGCAGGTCCAACAGCGACGAGGCACTCTCCGCCGGAAAGCGTGCGCGGCTCGACATGGACGAGGTCGCCGGGTTGAAACGCCCACTGCTCGTCGTCGGAAATGAGTTGATCGGCGATCCTGTAAGTCGTGTCGTCGAGGCGGTGAGCGTTCACCGGCCGCCAGACGTTAGTCCCCTCATCCTCCAGCGGCACGTATATCGTGGCGGCGACCTCGCTCACGAGCGATAGTCGCCGTTGATCTCGACGTAGCGCTTGGTCAGATCGCAGGTCCACACCGTCGCCGAGGCGCGGCCAGAACCCACGTCGACGGTGATGTCGATCTCGGCGTTCTTCATATAGGCGCTCATTTTCGTCTCGTCGTAGGTCGGCGAGGGGGCGCCGTCGATCGCCGCCACATGGGGTCCGAAGCGGATCGCCAGCCGGTCGCGGTCGACCGGCTCCTCGGTCTTGCCGACGGCCATCACCACCCGGCCCCAGTTGGCGTCCTCGCCGGCGAGGGCGGTCTTGACCAGCGGGCTGTCGGCGATCGACTTGGCCAGCTTGCGGGCCGAGCCGGGGCTGGCCGCGCCGTCGACGGTGATCTTGACGAATTTGGTCGCCCCCTCGCCGTCGCGAACCAGCTGGTGGGCGAGATCCAGCATGACCTGGTCCAGCGCGCGCGAGAAATCCTTCAGCCGCCGGTCGCCGACCCGGCCGATGCGCGGCGCGCCGGAGGCCCCCGTGGCGAACAACAGGCAGGTGTCGTTGGTCGAGGTGTCCCCGTCGACCGTCACGCTGTTGAAGGTGGTGCGGACGTGCAGGCCCAGCATGGCGCGCAACACATTCTGATGAATGTCGGCGTCGGTGACGATGAAGGCCAGCATGGTCGCCATGTCCGGCGCGATCATGCCGGACCCCTTGGCGATCCCGGCGATCCTGACCTTGTGGCCCTCGATCTCGCACTCGGCGAACGCGCCCTTGGGGAAGGTGTCGGTGGTCATGATGCCCTGTCCGGCCTTCGCCCAGCCGTCGGCGTCCAGCCCGGCTTCGATGTCGTGCAGGCGGGCGGCGATCTTGCGGTCGTCGAGCAGCACGCCGATGACCCCGGTCGAGGCCAGCATCACGTCGCGCTGGCGGCAGCCGAAGCGTTTGGCGACCTCGGAGGCCGTCCGGCGGGCGGCGTCCGCCCCCGCCTTGCCGGTGAAGGCGTTGGCGCAGCCGGCGTTGACCACCAGCGCCCGCACGTCGGAGCCGCCGCCTTCGGCGTCCAGATGCCGCCGGCACCAGTCCACCGGCGCCGAGCCCACCTTGTGCCGCGTGAACACCCCGGCGCAGGTGGTGCCGCGGGCGAAGCTGAACACCACCAGGTCGTCGCGCTCATGCTTGTAGAATCCGGCCCGGGCGGTGGCGATCTCCACGCCCGCGATCGGCGGGATATCCGGAAACGGCACGGCCAGGGGCGACACCTGCAGGCCCGGCTTGCCCGGGACGGCCGCCGGACGGGCCGGCGTGGTGGCGCGCTTCAGCGCCGTGGTCAGCGGGTCCAGCGCCTTCTCCAGCGCCTGTTCGATCTTCTGGCCGGTCGAGCCCCGGCCGCCTTCGGGCGAGCGGCTCATGATTTTTTCGCGGGCGCGGGGGCGGCGGGGGCGGGCGTCGCCGGCGCCGGCGCGGCCGGGGCGGTCGTCGCCGGGGCGGCGGCCGGCGCCTTCACCGGGGCCGACGCCGGTTCCCGCGAGGCGGAGTCGCCGTTCAGCAGCACGTCGACCTCGGCCTTGCCGCGAAGCTGCTCCAGCAGCTGGCGGACTCCCTCGTAGGTCAGGTAGCGCACGATCTGCGGACGCGCCTGCTCCAGCGTCGGGGGCGTTTCCCGGCGGCGGTCCTCGATCCGCAGCACGGCCCAGCCGCCCTCGGTCTGGAACGGCCCGACGGTCGAGCCGGCCGGCCGGTCGCGCAGGGCGTCGGCATAGGCCTGCGGCAGAACGTCCAGCGTCGCATAGCCGAGGTCGCCGCCGGAGAACCGGGTCGCCTCGTCGATCGAGCGCTGCTGCGCCACCGCCTCGAAGGCCGCGCCCTGGGCCAGCAGGCCGATGACGGCGTCGGCTTCCTCGCGGGTCCGCGACAGGATCAGCCGGCTGCGAATTTCCTCAGAGGTCTCGGCCAGCCGGACCTGCTCGCGGTATATGGTCTCGACCGCCTTGTCGTCGATCGTGCCGTTGACGACGGTTTCGACCAGCATGTCCCCGAGGATGCGCTCGCGCGTGGCGGCCAGCCGCCGCTGCGCCAGGGCGGAATTGTCCAGCCCGCGGCGCTCGGCCTCGCGCGCCAGAAGCTTCTGGTCGATGACCTCGTGCAGCACCTGGCGGAACAGGTCCGAGGTGACGTCCAGCGGCTCGCCCTCTCCGACGAGACCCTGCGCCACCGCCTCGCGCTTGACGTCGGAGGCCCAGATGGTCTCGTCCTGAACCTTGGCCACGGCCCGGTCGCCCGCCTCGGGAGGCCGGTCGGCGCCGCCGCCGCGCCCGCAGGCGGAGACGGCGAGGACGACCGCCAGCAGCACCGGGAACAGGGCGCGGGCCGAAATCCGGGACTGGATGAGGCTCATTTCGGGGCAAGCTCCGTCACGGGCGGCAAAGGCCCTCGCGTTGACAGGGATAAGGCCGGTGCTTAAGTCCCGCCTGCGCCCAAGTCGAGGGGTTTTCGAACGTTCGCGCGACCCTTGCGCGCGCCTGAGACAGGCGCACCGGGTCGCCGCCGCCGAGGCCTCGCCCGGCGCATCATAGCCGCCGCTCCTTCGGGACCGTTCCAGTACCAGAGCCCCAGCCGCTCGCCCGCCTTCGGATCATTCATGCTCGGCATCGCCAAGAAGATTTTCGGCTCCTCCAACGACCGCAAGGTCAAGGACTTCATGGGCCGGGTGCAGAAGATCAATGCGCTCGAGAACAAGTTCGCCGCCCTGTCGGACGACGAACTGCGCATGATGACGGACGCGTTCCGCGACCGGATCGCGGCCGGCGAGACGCTCGACAAACTGCTCAACGAGGCCTTCGCCGTCGTCCGCGAAGCCTCCAAGCGCGTCCTCGGCCAGCGCCAGTACGACGTCCAGCTCACCGGCGGCATGATCCTGCACGACGGCGGCATCGCCGAGATGCGGACCGGCGAGGGCAAGACCCTGGTCGCCGTGGCCCCGGTGTACCTGAACGCCCTGCTCGGCAAGGGCGTGCACGTCATCACCGTCAACGACTACCTGGCCCGGCGCGACGCCGAGTGGATGGGGCGCGTCTACCGCTTCCTCGGCATGGACGTCGGCGTCATCGTCAACGGCCTGTCGTCGGGCCAGCGCCAGGCCGCCTATGCGGCGGACATCACCTACGGCACCAACAACGAGTTCGGCTTCGACTATCTGCGCGACAACCTGGTCTACGACCGGCGCGAGATGGTCCAGCGCCCCCACCATTTCGCCATCGTCGACGAGGTCGACTCCATCCTGATCGACGAGGCGCGCACGCCGTTGATCATCTCGGGCCCGACCGAGGACCGGTCGGACCTCTATCTGATCGTCGACGGCATCATCAAGGACCTGATCCAGGACAAGACCACCTTCGACCTCGACGAGAAGCAGAAGCAGGCCCTGCTGACCGAGGAAGGCTCCGAGAAGATCGAGGAGATCATGGAGGCGCGCGGCCTGTTCGCCGCCGACACCACCAGCCTGTACAACCCCGCCAACATCAGCCTGGTCCACCACATCAACCAGGCCCTGCGCGCCAACACTTTGTATCAAAAGGACAAAGACTACATCATCAAGGCCGGCGAGGTGATGCTCATCGACGAGTTCACCGGTCGGATGATGCAGGGCCGGCGGCTGTCCGAGGGGCTGCACCAGGCCATCGAGGCCAAGGAAGGCGTCAAGATCCAGCCCGAGAACCAGACCCTGGCCTCGGTGACCATCCAGAACTATTTCCGCCTCTACGAGAAGCTGTCCGGAATGACCGGCACGGCGGCGACCGAGGCCCAGGAATTCCTCGACATCTACAAGATGGATGTCCTCGAGGTGCCGACCAACCGGCCCGTCAGGCGCATCGACCACGACGACGAGATCTTCCGCACCGCCGCCGAGAAGAACCAGGCCATCGCCGGCCTGATCGCGGACTGCCACGTCAAGGGCCAGCCCATCCTGGTCGGCACCGTCTCGATCGAGAAGTCCGAGACCCTGTCCGAACTGCTCAAGACCTACGAGTACGAGGTCCCGGTCAAGACGCTGAAGCCGCAGCATCAGCACCTGCTCGAGAAGGTCGCCAGCGACGACGAGAAGGTCCGGCGCGAGGCGAAGAAGGCGTACCAGGCGCTGAAGGACGAAGACTTCGACATCGACATCAAGCGCGGCAAGGGCATTCCGCACAGCGTCCTGAACGCCCGTCAGCACGAGCAGGAGGCCTTCATCGTCGCCGACGCCGGCCTGCCCGGCGTGGTGACGATCGCCACCAACATGGCCGGCCGCGGCACCGACATCCAGCTCGGCGGCAACCTGGAAATGAAGCTGCAGAAGTGGCGGCAGGAGCAGCGCAACCTCGCCGTCGAGGTCACGCCGGAGATGGAAGCCGCCATCGAGGTCGAGTTCAAGGCCGAGATCGCCGTCCAGAGAGCGAAGTCGCTGGCCGCCGGCGGCCTGTTCGTGCTCGGCACCGAGCGCCACGAGAGCCGCCGCATCGACAACCAGCTGCGCGGACGCACCGGCCGCCAGGGCGACCCCGGCACGTCGAAATTCTTCCTGTCCTGCGAGGACGACCTGCTGCGCATCTTCGCCGGCGACCGCCTGGACGCCATCATGCGCAGCTTCGGCGTGGCCGAGGGCGAGGCCATCAGCCACCCGTGGCTGAACCGCGCGGTCGAGACCGCCCAGAAGCGCGTCGAGACCCGCAACTACGACATCCGCAAGAATCTGCTCAAATACGACGACGTCGTGAACGACCAGCGCAAGGCCGTGTTCGAGCAGCGCCAGGAATTCATGGACGCCACGGATCTGTCCGAACTGGTCGCCGAATTCCGCAACGACGTGATCACCGACCTGATCGACAAGCATATGCCGCCCAAGGCCTATGCCGAGCAGTGGGACATCGACGGTCTGAACGAGAAGGTGAAGGCGACCCTCGGCCTCGACCTGCCGCTCCATGACTGGGCCGCCGAGGAAGGCGTCTCGAACGAGGAGATCGAGGAGCGGCTGATGGCCGCCGCCGACGCCCGCGCCGTCGAACGGCTGGAGCTGATCGGCGCCGAGCAGACCCGCGGTCTGGAGCGGCAGATCATGCTCCAGATGATCGACCAGAGCTGGCGCGAGCACCTGGTGCACCTCGACCATCTGCGCGGCGTCATCGGCCTGCGCGGCTACGGCCAGCGCGATCCGCTGAACGAGTACAAGACCGAGGCCTTCAACCTGTTCGAGACGCTGCTCTACGAGCTGCGCCACAACGTCACCCGCTGGCTGATGACGGTTGAATTCCGCTTCGAAACCGCGCCGCCGATGGAGCTGCCGGAGTTCCAGGAGATCCACCTGAACCCGGGCACCGGCGAGAACGAGATGGCCGATCCCATGGCCCAGCTGCCCGAGGGCATGCTGCAGGGCGAGGATCGCGCCCGCCTGCCGGTCGAGATGCTGCCCGTCGGCTGGGAACGGACGCCGCGCAACGCCGACTGCCCCTGCGGCTCGGGCCGCAAGTTCAAGCACTGCCACGGAAGCCTCATTTAGGGGCGCGCTCACGACGCGGTCGCTCGCTGCTTGAGCGCGGGACCGCGCCTCGCTATCGACCGTCCGTGACCTGGTTCGACGGGAGAGATTGATGGCCGCTCGCAAGGACCTGTTCTCCCGCGCCCTGTCGCTCGACCCCGAGCGGCTGCATTTCGCGGCCCACAGCCACCACCTGTGGCCGGACGCCTCGTTCGACGGGCAGGTGCGGGCCTGGGTCGAGGCGAACAGGTTCGCCGACCGGAAATGGGACCTGATCTTCGGCGAGGTCGTGCCCGAGGCCCAGGGTCACGTCGCCCGCGAACTGAACCTGCCGTCGCCCGACACGGTGGTGTTCGCGCCCAACACCCACGACTTCCTGCTGCGTATCTTTTCCGGCTTCGAGAAGAAGCCGGTCCGCATCCTGTCCACCGACGGCGAATTCCATTCCTTTCGCCGCCAGGCCCAACGCTGGGAGGAAGCCGGCGAGGCCGTGGTGACCCCCGTGCCCCTGCATCCGTTCGACAGCTTCGACGACCGCTTCGTCGAGGCTGCCCGGAGTGGCGGCTTCGACTGGATCCTGGTCAGCCAGATCTTCTTCAAGACCGGCCAGGCGTTCAGCCGGCTGGCCGATCTGGCGGCGCTGGCCGATCCGGCCGGGCCGTGGGTGATCGTCGACGGCTACCACGGCTTCATGGCCGCGCCGACGGACCTGTCGGCCGTCGCGGACCGGCTTTTCTACGTCACCGGGGGCTACAAATACGCCATGTCCGGCGAGGGCGCGGGCATATTGCACGCGCCGGACGGCTTCTGCCCCCGCCCGGTGGCGACCGGCTGGTTCGCGGAGTTCGGCGATCTGATGGGCCGCCCCGAGGATGTTCAGTACCGCGGCGACGCCGGCCGTTTCTGGGGCGCCACCTTCGACGCCACGCCGCTCTACCGCTTCAACGGCGTGCGCCGGATGCTGGACGAGGCCGGCCTGACCACGGCGGCGATCGCCGATCATGCGCGCGGCCTGATGCGCCGGTTCCAGGACGCGGTCGCGGCCGGAGAGGCCGGGGGGCTGGGCGAGGCCGAGCTGATCAACCCCATCGCCAACGAGCCCGCCCGGGCCCGCTTCCTGGCCTTCCGCCACAAGGACGCCCAGGCATGGCGGGCGCGGCTGCTGGCGGCGAACGTGGTCACCGACGTGCGCGACGACACCATCCGCTTCGGCTTCGGCCTCTATCAGGACGAGGCGGACGTCGAGCGTCTGGCCGCGGTCTGCAAACGGGTGCTCTGACCAGCGTCAGAAGAAGGTGGTGTCTTCGGTCCGCTTTGGCTCGGGGGCCTTGCGCGGCGCCGGCGGCGCAGCCGTACCAGGCGCCGGCGTGACTCCGGGCGCGGGAAGCGGCTGCCCGTCGGCCGGCGGGATCGGCGGCAGCGCCGGATAGGGCAGGCTCTCGGGGCTGCCGTCGCCCGGCCAGGCCACCGGCGGCTGGGTTCCGTCCGCCACCGAAGGCGGCTCGACCCGGTCCGGCGCGTCGAGGTCGTCGCGCACGAAGGCCCACGACCGGCTGTCGGAACAGGCGCAGGCCTTCATATAGCCCCCGCGGTCGCGCCAGATGATCAGCGGGTACCGGGTCTGCAGTCCAGCGCCGCGCAGTTCCTCGCTGAGGCCGGACGCGAAATCGCGGCCCGCCTCGACTACGGCGGTCCTTGCCAGGCTGCCGTCTGCGGCGGGGACGCCCGCGGCGGTCCAGTTGTTCGACGGGGTGGCGGTCCAGCGCTGATAAAGGGTCCAGTCGCGGGTCAGCCACAGCTCGGCCACCGTGGCCCGTTCTGCGGCCGTGGAGCGGCTCAGACCCTCCCGGTCGGAACGGGCGAAGATGATGATCCGCACCTCGACCCCGGCGGCGCGCAGCTTGGGCGCCTCCTCGCGCTCGTAGCGCTGCATGGCCGCCGAGTCGCGATAGCCGATGATGTACAGCGGCTCGCCCCCGCCCCCGGACGACAGCCACGACGCCTCGTCCAGCAGCCGCTGGATCGCGGCCTGGTTCCGGGTCACCGTCACCGGCTGGAAGCGGGCGTAGAAGTGCTGATAGGCCCAGAAGGCGCCGATCGCGAGGACCAGGCCGATCAGGGCCGCGAGAGCCGACCAGACGAAAAAGCGACGCATACGGGAGAGCGCTCCAGCTTCACTGTTCAGACAGTCTAACGCCTAGCACCGAATTGCGATGCCACGAACGCCGCAGAGGCGAACGCTACCCCATCGTCGGGATGACGAAGCTGGAGTCCGCGTGCTCCAGTTCGCTGTCCGGCCAGCGGGCGGTGACGGTCTTGACCTTGGTCCAGAACTTCACCCCCTCCATGCCGTGCTGGTTGGTGTCGCCAAAGGCCGAGCGCTTCCAGCCGCCGAAGGTGTGGTAGGCGACCGGCACCGGGATGGGGACGTTGATGCCGACCATGCCGACATTGACCCGGGCGGCGAAGTCGCGGGCCGCGCGGCCGTTCTGGGTGAAGATGGCGACGCCGTTGCCGTACTGGTGCTTCGACGGCAGCGACAGGGCCTCCTCGAAGCTGGCGGCGCGGACGATTTGCAGCACCGGGCCGAAGATCTCCTCCTTGTAGGACTCCATCTCCGGGGTGACGTGGTCGAACAGCGACGGACCGATGAAATAGCCCTTCTCATGGCCCTGAAGGCTGAAGTTGCGGCCGTCGACGACCAGTTCGGCCCCGTCCTTGACGCCCTGTTCGATCCAGCCTTCGACGCGGGCCTTGTGCTGGGCGGTGACCACCGGGCCGTAGTGGGCCCCGGCGTCGGTCGAGACGCCGACCCGCATCGACGGGATCTCGGCGACCATGCGCTCGCGCAGTTCGTCGGCGGTTTTCTTGCCGACGGGAACGACGACGGGGAGAGCCATGCAGCGCTCGCCGGCCGAGCCGTAGGCCGCGCCCGACAGGTCCTTGATCACCTGGTCCATGTCGGCGTCGGGCAGGACGATGCCGTGGTTCTTGGCCCCGCCCATGGCCTGGACCCGCTTATGGTTGGCCGCGCCGGTCTGATAGACGTAGTGGGCGATGTCGGACGAGCCGACGAAGCTGACGGCGTGGATCAGCGGATGGGTCAGGATGGCGTCGACCGCCGCCTTGTCGCCGTGCACCACGTTCAGCACGCCCGCCGGCGCGCCGGCCTCCATCATCATCTCGGCGAGGCGCACCGGCACCGACGGATCGCGCTCGCTGGGCTTGAGGATGAAGGTGTTGCCGACGGCGATGGCCACGCCGAACATCCACATCGGGATCATGGCCGGGAAGTTGAACGGGGTGATGCCCGCCACCACGCCCAGCGGCTGGCGCATCGAATAGACATCGATGCCCGGGCCGGCGCCCCAGGTGTATTCGCCCTTCAGCGCGTGCGGGATGCCGCAGGCGAATTCGATGACCTCCAGCCCGCGCTGGATGTCGCCTTTCGAGTCGGCGATGACCTTGCCGTGCTCCGAGCTGAGCAGTTCGGCCAGTTCATTGACGTTGGCCTCGACCAGCCGCTTGAACTCGAACATCACACGCGCGCGGCGCTGGGGATTGGTCGAGGACCAGCCGTCGAAGGCGTTCTGGGCCGCCTGCACGGCCCGGTCCATCTCGGCGACCGAGGCCAGCTGCACCCGCGCCTGCACCTCGCCGGTGTTGGGATTGAACACGTCGGAGAAGCGGCCCGAGGCGCCCGTGAACGAGGCGCCGTCGATGAAATGGTTGATCTCGCGCATGCTGAAGCGTTTCCCTGAAGTGCCGGCTTGTTCTGGTTGGCGCGCGGTTTAGCCCGCCCGAAGGGCTCGCGCCAGTGCCCGGCCCCGGGTCACACCGACGCGTCGAACAGGGCGTCGCGGGCCACATCGGCCTTCAGCATGGGGAAGAAGTGGGTGCCGCCGTGCACCGTCTCGACGGTCACATGCGGCAGTCCCCGTGGCCTGGCGGGGACATGGCAGGTCGAGCCGGCCTCGGCCTTGAGAATGCGCACCGGCCCCCGGAAGGCGCGCATCGCCCGCCACGGATCGTGGGCGTGGACGGCGTAGCTCGACGCCTCCCAGCGCGGCTCGCAGGCCAGCGCCAGTCCGTCTTCCGTCTCGCGCAGGCCGTCGGCGAGATAGTCGGCGATCATCATCTCGGGCCAGCCCCGGAAGGCGCCGCGGCCGCGGTAGCTGTCCAGGGCCTGCTCGCGGCTGTCGAACCGGTTGCGGCGGGCCAGGGCGTTGCGCACCAGCGGATGTCGGCCCGGCAGCCGGTCCAGCAGCGGCAGATGGAACGCCATCACGGACAGCCTCCCCCAGATCACCGGATCCATCAGCAGCAGGCGGGACACCCGGCCGGGCCGTTCGGCGGCGGCCAGAAGCGACGCCGTCCCGCCCATCGAATGGCCGGCCAGGACCACCGGCGGCCCATCCAGCGCATCCAGCAGCGAAACCAGGTCGTCCCTGTGGTCGCCCCAGCCGCGCCGTCCCTCCGGCTCGGCGGGCAGACGGGTGGCCCCGTGCCCGCGCAGATCCGGCGCCCATATCCGCAGACTGCCCGACAGGGGCGCCAGCAGGCTCCGGTAGGTCATGGCGTTGAAGCCATTGGCGTGGACGAAGACCAGATCGACCGGCCGTTTGACGTCGCCGAAATCCAGCACGCTCATCTGGCCCGCGCCCCACCGGTTGTTCACCGGCAGGCTCAGGCGACGGGGCGGGGAGAGCCGGATCGCGTCCATAGGGGCGAGATAGGGGGCGGCGCCGAAGATTGCCAGCGGCCCGCCGAGATGGGCGGAGAGGTTATTGGCAGGCCGGACAGCGCCCATGAGCCTCGATCGTGGTGCGCTCGATGGCGTAGCCGGCGGCGTCGGCGGCCCGGCCCAGGTCGCCTGCGACCGGCGAGGACACCTCTTCCGTCGCCCCGCAACAGTCGCAAATCAGGAAGGCCGCGGCGTGGTCGCGCCCCCCCGAGGTGCAGGCGACATAGGCGCTGATGGAGGCGATGCGGTGCGCCAGTCCCTTGCGCTCGAGGAACTCCAGGGCGCGGTAGACGGTTGGCGGCTTGGCGGGTTGGCCGTCCTCGCCGAAGCGGGCGATCAGGTCGTAGGCCTTGACCGGCTCTCCGGCCTCCAGCAGCAGCGCCAGCACCCGCAGGCGGGCGGCCGTCATCCGCTCGCCCTCGGCGGTCAGGCGGGCGTCCACGGCGGCGAGGGCGCGTTCGACCTCGGCCTCGCCCGGCGGGCCGTCGGCATGATGATGGTGGCAGGCGTCGCCCATGGGCCACAGCTAATCGCTCGGCCGCCGCGCCGCAACGGCAGGGTTGACGACTTGTGATGTTATCTCATAACACTGCCGCTCCCGATATCGAGGCCGCTGCATGATTTCCCACCGCTCCCTTCTCCTCGCCGCCGCCGGCTGGGCAGCCTTCGGCGGGGTCGCCGCCGCGCAGAGCCAGCCGGGGGAGCCGGCCTCCCGCGTCCAGGACGTCATCGTCACCGGGACGCCCTTCGGGGTCACCGACCGCGCCAGCCTTCTGGCGGTCGACGTGCTGGATGAAGAGGACCTGGCCGTGGCCCCCGCCGCCACGCTCGGCGATCTGGTCAACGGCCTGCCCGGCGTGCGCAGCACCAATTTCGCCCCGGGCGCCAGCCGCCCGGTGATCCGCGGCCTGTCAGGCCCCCGGGTGCAGGTCCTGACCAACGGCCTCGGCCTTATCGACGCCAGCTCGGTCTCGCCGGACCACCAGGTGGCGGTCGATCCGGCCGAGGCCCGCCGCATCGAGATCGTGCGCGGCCCCTCGACCCTGGTGTTCGGCGGTTCGGCCATCGGCGGCGTGGTCAACATCATCGACGACCGCATCCCGACGGAGCGGCCCGAGGGCCTCGAGGGCCACGTCTCGGCCCAGGCCTCGACGGTTGACGACGGTTCAAGCTTCGGCGCCCGGCTGAAGGCCAACGCCGGGCCGCTGGTCCTGACCCTCGACGGCTTCACCCGCGACGCCTCGGATTACGACGTCCCGGTGTTTCCGGAATCGCAACGCCTGCTCGACGAGGAGGGCGAGACGGCCGGCGATGAGCGCACCGTCGGGAACACCTTCGTCCAGCTCGACCAGTACGGCGCCGGCGCCAGCTGGATCGGGTCGCGCGGCTACATCGGGGTCTCGGCCAAGCACGTCGACACGACCTACGGCGTGCCCGGTCACGCGCACGAGCCCGACCCGCTCGATCCCGACGCGGAGGAAGAACACGTCTCGATCGGACTGGAACAGACCCGGTATGACCTGCGCGGCGAACTGACCTTCGCGACCGGCCCGTTCAGCGCCGCCCGCCTGTCCGCCGGCTGGGCCGACTACGCCCACACCGAGTTCGAGGGCGAGGAGGTCGGCACGCAATTCTTCTCGGACGGCGCCGAGGGCCGCTTCGAACTGATCCAGCGCGAACGCAACGGCTGGCAGGGCGTCGTCGGCGCCCAGCTTCTGGACCGCACCTTCGACGCCGTCGGGGACGAGGCCTATGTGCCGCGCACCGACATCAGCGAGCAGGGCCTCTACACCGTCCAGCGGTTCGACCGCGGCGGCCTCGGCTTCGAGGGCGGCCTGCGTCTCGACAAGCGCTCGCTGGAAAGCGTGGCGGCCGAACGCGACTTCACCAATGTCTCGGCCTCGGCCGGCGTGTTCTTCCGCCCCACCGGTCCGCTGTTCCTCGGCCTGAGCGTGGCCCGCAACGAGCGCGCGCCCAGCGAGGTCGAGCTGTTCGCCCAGGGCGCCCACGTCGCCACCGGCGCCTTCGAGGTCGGGGACATCGATCTCGACTCCGAGGTCGCGACATCGGTCGAGGCGACCCTGCATTTCGCCGAGGGACGGTTCGAAGCCGATCTGCACGCCTATGCGGCCGACTACGACGGCTTCATCGACCTTCGGCCGACCGGGGCGGACGACGTCGATTCCGGCCTGCCGATCTTCGAATACGTACAGACCAACGCCGAATTCCGGGGCTTCGAGGCGGAGGCCGAATACCGGCTCTGGGAGAGCGGGGATCGCGGCCTGACCCTCACCGGCGCCGCCGACTGGGTCCGGGCGACCACCGACCTCGGCCCCGCCGCGCGGATTCCGCCGTGGTCGGTGACCGCAGGCCTCGACTGGACCTCGCGCCGCTTCGACGCCGGGCTGGAGGTTCGCCACGTCGGCGAGCAGGACCGCACGGCCGCCTTCGAACGCCCGACCGACAGCTACACGCTCGTCAGCCTGAAAGGCGCGATCCGGCCGTTCGCGGACCGCAACGTCACCGTTTTCGCCGAGGCGTCCAACCTGACCGACGCCGAGGCGCGCGAACACGCCAGCTTCCAGAAGGACATCGCGCCGATGCCGGGACGCAACCTGCGAGCCGGGATCACCTGGCGTTTCTGACCGCCTTGCAACGGGGAGGGGAACCGCGTTTGCCGCCCGGGGCCGTCTGGGCTAGAAGCGCGCTTCCCTTTTTCATCCTGAGCTCGTTTCGCGTCCATGACCGACACCACCGCCAACGCCAGCCCGCTTTCGGGCAACGTCCTGTTCTATAGCCAGCCGGAGCCGCTCTCGGTCGAGGCCCATGGCGCGCTCGGCGTCGACCCGGTCGAGCAGCCGTACGCCTTCGTGGCCAACACCAATATCGTGCCCCTGACGGTCACCGAGTTCGCGCCGGCGGCGCTGACCTATCCGGTGATCTTCGTCGGCGACGCACGCCAGCCCGTCGCGGTCATGGGTCTGCGTCAGGGCGAGAACCTGTTCGTCAGCGAGACCGGCGCCTTCCGCCCTGAGGCCTATATCCCGGCCTATGTGCGCCGTTACCCGTTCGTCTTCGCCAATGACGAGGTCCAGAAGCGTCTGATCCTGTGCGTCGACCGCGCCGCGGCCTTCGTCAAGGAAGGCGGCGCCACCCCGCTGTTCGTCGACGGGCAGCCCTCGCCCTACACCCAGCAGGCGATGGAGTTCTGCAACAATTTCGAGCAGGAGCGCCTGCGCACCGAGGCCTTCGTCAAACTGGTGACCGACCTCGACCTGCTGGAAACCCGTGAAGCCGTCTTCACGCCGCGCAATCCCGACGGAACGCCGGGCGCGCCGCAGAAGCTCGCCGAGTATTTCGCGGTCTCGGAAGACAAGCTGAAGGCCCTGCCGGCCGACAAGTTCGCCGAACTGCGGGACAACGGCGCCCTGGGCCAGATCTACGCCCACCTGGTCTCGCTGCTGGGCTGGGATCGCCTGATCGCCATCGCCTTCCAGAAGGCCGCCGAGGCCCAGCCGGCCGCCGGAAACGCCTGATCCGGCCGGAGGGCCGCCTGCCTTCCGCGTCTGTCGGAACTCAAGCCCGTCCGGTTCGCCGGGCGGGCTTTTCCGTGGGCGTCACCGGCGCGCCAGCAGGGCCCGGGTCAGGCAGGAGAAGACCAGCCGCCCGGCCTCGTCGAGCAGGTCGTGCTGGGCGATGACGATGCCCTTCTCGTCGCCGACGGGATCCTTGCCCATCACGGTCATCCGGCCGCGCATCAGCTCCCCGGCGGGCGGATTGCGCATGTAGCGCAGTCCGTCGACGGCCAGCACCTTGGACTGGGCCCAGCCCGAGACCTTGTCGGCGAACAGCCGGCTCCACAGGGCATAGACCATGGCGTCCGGCGCGCCGTACGAGACGTCCCATCCCGGCGAGAACCGCTCGACGAACAGGTCCATGGCGGCCTCGTCGACCATGCAGGCGCCGAGAGCGATGACCTCCCCGACGGCCAGATCCTCGAAATGGACGTGAAGCGGCTCGCTCATCCCGGGCTCCCTCAGCCGGCGGGTTCTTCGGAGACCCGCACCAGAAGCTTGCCGTCGTGATCGCCGGTGAACAAGCGGTTCAGCGAATCCAGCGCGCCCTCGAGGCCGTCATCGACGTGGACCTTCCACTTGACCTCGCCGCTGTGCAGCCACGGCCCCATCTCGGCCGCCATCTCGCGGCCCCGGTGGACATAGTCCAGCACCAGGAAGCCCTGGACCGTCAGCCGATGGGTGATGAGCCGCCCGAAATTGGGCGAGGGCGGCGCCTTGGTCGCGTTGTAGGCCGAAATCAGGCCGCAGACGGCCATCCGGCCATGGGTCTTCAGCCGGTTGAACACGGCGATCATGATGTCGCCGCCGACATTCTCGAAATTCAGGTCGACGCCATCGGGCGCGAGACGGTCCAGCGCCTCGCCGACGTCCTCGTTCTTGTAGTCGATGGCCGCGTCGAAGCCGAGATCCCCGGTCAGCCAGCGGCATTTGTCGGGCCCGCCGGCGATGCCGATGACCCGGGCGCCGCGCGCCTTGGCGACCTGGCCGGCGATCGAACCGACCGCGCCGGCGGCGGCCGAGATCACCAGCGTCTCGCCCGCCTGGACCTTGAGCACGTCGGTGACGCCGAAATAGGCCGTCATCCCGGTCATGCCGAGCACCGACAGGTTGGCGGTCAGCGGCAGGCCGCTGGCGCGGTGCACGGGGCGAAGCTCCATCTCCGGCACGACCGCATAGTCGGCCCAGCCGCCGTTCAGGGGCGTGACGATGTCGCCGGCGCGGAACCGGCTCGACCGGCTTTCCTCGACCACGCCCAGGGTCAGGCCGCGCATCACGCCGCCCAGCGGCACCGGCGGCAGATAACCCTCCGCGTCGTTCATCCAGGTGCGGTTGGTCGGGTCCAGCGACAGGTAGACGGTGCGGACCAGCACCTCGGACTCGTTCAACGCCGGAACCGGCGCCTCGACCAGTTCAAGGTCGCCGGGCTTGATCAGGCCTTTGGGCCGCTGACGCAGCACCCACTGACGATTGACGCGAGCCATGGCCGTCTCCTTCTCTGACGCTGTCGCCCTCGGGCCGCCCGGGCGCAGGTTTTCTTTCAGTACGGGCCATCATGACCGGGCCGCGCCGCCTGTCCAGCACGACGCAAAGAAAAAGGCGGGCCGCAGAGGGCCCGCCTGAAGTGGCATCATCGAGAATGAGGCGCGGAGGCGACAGACTGGTTTTCACCAGTCTCAAGTCGGGGGGGCGTCGCCGCCTCCGCAGACCGATAACGGAGCCGCCGCCGCCGGGTTCCAGCGTCTCCGAACTTTTTTCGCTCGCCGGGCGAAAGCCGGAACGGCGCCGCTGGCCGGGGCGTTGATCGGACACAGCGCAATCGCCGTCGGAGGCCCGCCATGACCCATCAGTCCCCTCACGACAAGGCCGCCGACGCGGTCCATGAAGGCCGTCCCGTCGAGGCCCAGTATGTGCGGGGCGGCCGTGGCGGCGTCCGCATCCTGACCCTGCTGCTGGTCTCGCTGGCCGCGGTGGCCATCCTGCTGCTCGGCATGTGGTTCGTCAGCCAGGGCGGGTTCGCCAAGACCAACGCCAACGACGGCGATCAGGCCGTCGACGCCGCCGCCTTCCAGACCGCGCCGGTCGAAGTCCCGGCCGCCGACGCGCCGACCACGTCCACCGGCCAGCCGACCTCGCCGCCGACCGGCGCGGCCCCGAACGTCAACGCCCCGACCGTCGCCGCCGAACCGCCGCCCCCGACCCAATAGGACCGCCATGCAAAAAGCCCCGGTCCTGCGACCGGGGCTTTCCGTGGTTCGGGGAGTAATCAGGCCGCTTCGCGCTGGCGCGAGGGATGGAAGAACAGCGCCTGGCTGATCGCCGCCTTCACCGTCTCCGGCTGGAAGGGCTTGGTGATCAGGAAGGTCGGCTCGGGGCGTTCGCCGGTCAGCAGCCGCTCGGGGAAGGCGGTGATGAAGATCACCGGCACGTCGATCCGCTTGAGGATATCCTTGACCGCGTCGATGCCCGACGAACCGTCGGCCAGCTGGATGTCGGCCAGGACCAGGCCCGGGCGGTGACGGGCGACCGCGTCGACCGCCTCGTCATGGGTGGTGGCGGTGCCGGTGACGCGATGGCCGAGCTCCTTCACCAGGCTCTCGATGTCGGCCGAGATGATCGCCTCGTCCTCGATGATCAGGACGTCGGTGGCCAGCTCGGCGTCGATGTCCGACTGGGCCTCGGCGATCAGCCGTTCGACGTCGCCGGCGTCGGCGTCGAGGATCTGCGCCGCCTCGGACGGGGTGAACCCCTCAAGGGCGGTCAGCAGGAAGGCCTGGCGCGAGCGGGGCGCGATCCGCATCAGGCGGCGCGAGGCGTCGTCACGCCCTTCCATGCCGCTCTTGTCCTCCAGCTGGGCCCCGGTCGAGGCCCAGATGGCGTGGAACACGTGATAGAGGGCGACGCGGGGGGTCATTTCGGGCGGCAGCTGGCGCTCGCCGGCGGCCAGCGCCTCGAGCGCGACGCGAACATAGTTGTCGCCGGTGATCTGGTCCCCGGTCAACGCCCGGGCGTAACGACGCACATAGGGCAGATGCGGCGCGAGACGGGCCAGAAGGCTCATGAATATTCCCCGACAGAAATTGGCGGTTCCGAACAATGGAACCTCGGCAGGTCCCGTCAACGTATCAAATCGGCCACGGTTCCCGTGACGCAGCGAAAGCTTGAGCATTAAAGCGACGTAACCTAGGAACTCTCCTTCGGCGCTGGCGTTTTCGGCAATCGCAACAAACAGCGTCAGGGTGGCGGCCGTTCATTCAATGACAGAAAATTCGAACCCTTCCCGCAAGGCGGCGCCCCCGGGCGGCCCCGCTCTCGAGGAAGCGCGCCTTCGTCAGCAGGCGATCGGGGTCAAGCTCCGGCATATGTTCGACGAGGTCGTGAACGAGCCGGTCCCGGACGAGTTCCTGGACATCCTCCGCCGGGCCGACGAGCGCTCGTCGGGCGGGAGCGGCGCATGAGCGGTGCTTCGACTCCGCCGCCCAAGCCTCCCTCCGCCGACGACGACGCCTTCAAGAGGGAGCTGGTCGCGCTTATCCCGCACCTGCGGGCGTTCGCGCGCACGCTGACCGGCGACCCCACGGCGGCCGACGATCTGGCCCAGGACGCCATGATGAAGGCCTGGGACGCCCGGGCCAGCTATCAGATGGGCACCAACATGAAGGCGTGGACCTTCATGATCCTGCGCAACCAGTTCTATTCCGAGAAGCGACGCTCCTGGCGGCAGTCGCAGCTGGACCAGGAAGCCGCCGAGCGCACGCTCGTGGCCGTGGACGATCCGGAATCGCCCGTCGCCCTCGACGAACTGCGTCTGGCCCTCGCCACCCTGCCCGAGGAGCAGCGCGAGGCCCTGATCCTGGTGGGCGCGGGCGGCTTCGCCTACGAGGAGGCGGCCGAGATCTGCCAGTGCGCCGTCGGCACCGTGAAGAGCCGCGTCTCCCGCGCCCGCAAGGCGCTGCAGGCCACGCTCGAACGGGGCGGATACGCTCGCGACGGTCGCGCCGCCGGCGACGCCATGCGCTCCATACTCGCCGACGCTGATCGCCTGAGCAGCGTCCGGGGTTGAGGTGATCCATATCGGGCGAGCGCTCGGTCGGGGTCTGGCTCCACCGCAATTCCAGGGCATCCGCTTCCGCCTCGGGGCCGCGCTCGCGCTCGCCCTGCTGCCGGTCCTGGCCCTGGGCGCCTTCCAGGCCGACGCCCAGTTCCGGGTGCAGGATCTGCAGCGCCGGGACGACCTGCAGCTGGCCGCCGAGCGCACGGCCGCCAACGTCAAGGGCCGGCTGGACAGCACGACCGTCCTGCTCCAGGCGCTCCGGCCCGAGGCCCTGGAGCTGTTCTGCCAGCCCCGGCTCACGGCCCTCGTCCAGCGCATCGAGGGTCTCGAGGGCCTGGCGCGCCTGAGCCCCACCGGCCAAACCGCCTGCGCCTCGCAACAGCTGGGCGCCGCCTCGCCCGCCTGGCTGACCCAGGCCCGCGCGTCGCCGTGGTTCCAGCGGCTGCGCGCCGGAGAGGACACCGTCCTGGCCCGCGCGCCGGTTCGCCCCGGCGAAGAGCCGGGCCTGATCGTGGCGATCCGTCTCGAACGGCCCCTCGGAGCGTTCGACGGCGTCATGATCGCGGTCATTCCGCTGTCCGCCCTGCAGCCGGACATCGCCGACCGGGCTTTGCCGGAGGGCTCTCAGGCGGCGCTGACCGACGGCGACGGCCGCATCCTGACCGCCACCGACCCGGGCGCCTTCACCCTGTCGGACGGGCGCAGCGTGACGGGCTGGGTCGACCGCGCGCGCCGGAACGCCTCGGCCATCTTCGAGGCGGATGACTCGCGGGGCCGGCATCGCGTCTACGCCGGTGCGGCGCTGGCGGGCCGGGACGTCTACGCCCTGCTGTCCGCCCCGGCGCCGGGCCTGCTCTCGTGGGCGCGGCTGAACCCGGTCGGGGCCTTCATGGTCCCGCTGCTGGCCTGGCTGATCGCCTTCCTGTCGGTGATGTGGGTGTCCGAGCGGATCGTGGTGCGCTGGCTGGTCTATCTGGAGCGGGTGGCGGCCATCTATGCGCGCGGCCGTTTTTCGGTGCGTCCTGTCCAGGCGATGAACGCGCCGGCGGAAATCCGGGTTCTGGCCCGCACGCTCGACGAACTGGCCGAGACCATCACCACCCGCGACGCCGCCCTGAACGCCTCCCTCGAGGAGAAGGACGCGCTGATGCGCGAGATTCACCACCGGGTGAAGAACAACCTCCAGATCATCTCGTCCCTGCTGTCCATGCAGCAGCGCGCGCTGAGCGATCCCCAGGCCAAGGCCGCCGTGGGCGACACCCGCCAGCGTATTTCGGCGCTCGCCCTGATCTACCGCACCCTCTACCAGAGCGCCGACCTGCGCTACGCGGACGCCCGCATCTTTTTGACCGAACTGGTCGGGCAACTGGTTTCCAGCGAGGCCGGCCGCGGGCCGGTGGTGACCTCGTCGGTCGAGGCGGATTCCCTCGTCGTCGATCCGGACAAGCTGGCCCCCCTCGCCCTGTGGCTGGTCGAGGCGGTGACCAACGCCCAGAAGCACGCCTTCGCCGGCCGCGGCGGCGCGCTCAAGGTGCGCTTCCGCGTCAAGGGCGAGACCAGCACGCTCGAGGTCGAGGACGACGGCCCCGGCGTCAGCGAGACCTTCCGCGCCGGGGTCGGCCGCACCCTGATGGGCGCCTTCGCCAAACAGTTGCGCGGCGAGGTCGAACTGGTTCCGGCGCCGGGCGGCGGCACGATCGCCCGCATGGCTTTCGCCACCCCGGAGGCCATAACGCCTACGGATCCGGCCGATCTCGGAACCGGGCGCCCGCCGCGACGTTCTTGATGCGTACGCCGCTCCCCCGGCGCCAGGAGATTCCACCATGCGGAAGTTATTCGTTCTGTTCGCCGCCGCCGCCGCCCTGACCGCGGCCGCCTGCAACACCATTTCGGGTGTTGGGCGCGACGCCTCGGCCGCTGGCAGCGCCGTGACCGGCGCGGCTGAAGACGCCAAGACCTGAGTCCGGTTTCCCGGCCGCGGCTCTCCCCCGACACGCGGTTCGGTTGAAGAAGGCCCGCCTGGCTTCGCGCCGGCGGGCCTTTGCCTGTTCGTCCTGTCGTTCGCGCGCTTGCACGGCGCGGCGGCGGCGCTAGCATCGTGAACAGGCCGTCCGCCAGACGACGCCGGGGGAAACGCACGATGACCGACCAGACCGCCAAGGCCGTATCGGGTCCGGGCCTGAGGACCGTGGTGGTCGCCTCGGCGGCCGGCACCGCCTTCGAGTGGTACGACTTCTTCATCTTCGGGTCGCTGGCCGCGGTCATCGCCAACCATTTCTACGCCGAGGTCAGCGAGGCCACGGGCTACATCCTCGCGCTGCTGACCTTCGGCGTGGGCTTTGTGGTCCGGCCGCTCGGAGCGCTGGTGTTCGGGTGGTTCGGCGACCGGACCGGCCGCAAGACCACCTTCCTCGTCACCATCACCATCATGGGCCTGGCCACCGTCGCCATCGGCCTGCTGCCCGACTACGACGACATCGGAGTGGCCGCCCCCATCCTGCTGATCCTGATGCGGGTGCTGCAGGGCTTCGCCCTCGGAGGGGAATATGGCGGCGCGGCCATCTATGTCGCGGAGCATGCGCCGGCGAAAAAGCGCGGGTTCCTGACCGGCTGGATCCAGACCACGGCGGCGCTCGGCCTGATCGGCGCCCTGGGGGTCATCCTGATCACCCGCCAGATCGTGGGGACGGAAGCGTTCGACGAATGGGGCTGGCGCATCCCCTTCCTGCTGTCCGCCTTCCTGCTGGGCATCTCGCTGTGGATCCGGATGAAGCTCGACGAGAGCCCCGCCTATCGCCGCATGGAGGAAGAGGGCGGCGAGCGGCGCGCGCCCTACCGCGAGGCCTTCCTGCAGTGGAACAACGGCCGCTTCGTGCTGCTGGCCCTGTTCGGCATCATGATCGCCCAGGGCGCGGTCTGGTACTGCGGCTATTTCTACACCCGCTTCTTCATGGAGCGGATCCTCAAGGTCGAGACCGCCACGGTCGACATGCTGATGCTGTGGCTGACGGTGGTGTCGGCCGGGCTCTACGTCTTCTTCGGCTGGCTGTCCGACAGGGTCGGCCGCAAGCCGGTGATGCTGTTCGGCATGATCCTGGCCCTCGTCGCCTTCTTCCCCGGCTTCCACGCCCTGACGAAGGCGGCCAATCCGGCGCTCGCCGAAGCCCAGGCGTCGGCCCCGGTGACGGTGGTCGCCGATCCCGCCTCCTGCGCCCTGCAGTTCGATCCGGTCGGCAAGGCCGCCTTCGCCAGTTCGTGCGACATCGCCAAGAGCGTGCTGTCCAACGCCGGCGTCTCCTACGCCAACGTCAGCGCCTTGCCGGGCGGCGTCGCCACCGTCCGCATCGGCGGAACGGAGGTCGCCTCGGTCGAGGGCGGCGGCCTCGACCCCGCGGCGCTCAAGGCGGCCCGCGCCGACGTCGAGACGCGCGTCAAGGCCGCGCTGGCGACCGCCGGCTATCCGGTGAAGGCCGATCCGGCCCGGATGGACCTGCCCATGATGTTCGCCATCCTGATGGTGTTCATCGTCGCCGCCACGGCGCTGTACGGACCGCAGGCCGCGGCCCTGGTCGAGCTGTTCCCGACGCGGGTGCGCTACACCGCGATGAGCCTGCCCTACAACGTCGGCACCGGCTGGGTCGGCGGGCTTCTGCCGGCGGCCAGCTTCGCGCTGGTGGCGGCCTCGGGGAATATCTATTTCGGCCTGTGGTATTCGGTCGGCTTCACCCTGGTCGCCGTCATCGTCAGCCTGCTGTGGCTGCCGGAAACCCGCGGCCGGGATCTGAACACGATCGAGACCTGAGGCGTTTCTCTTCCGCGCCGCCCCCAGTCGGACGAAGACCATGACCGAAGCCAACAGTCGCCAGGCCGGCCTCGACCTGTTGCGCGAGCACGCCCTGATCGCGGGCGAGCCGGTCACGTCAGCCGGACGCATCGCCGTCGACGATCCGGCGACGGGCGAGATCCTCGGCCACGTCCCCGACCTCGGCGCCGCCGAAACCGAACGCGCCATCCAGGCCGCGCACGACGCCTTCCCCGCCTGGTCCCGATCCGACCCGCACAAGCGCGCCGCCTTCCTGCGCGACTGGGCCCGGCTGATCGACGACAACACCGAGGGGCTTGGGGCGCTGATGGCGCTCGAGAACGGCAAGCCGTTCGAGGAGGCGAAAGGCGAGGTCGCCTACGCCAACGGCTTCATCAAATGGTTCGCCGGCGAGGCCGAACGCCTGCTCGGCGAGACCCAGGACACGCCGCTGGGCCACGTCATCCTGACCTTCCGCGAGGCGGTGGGGCCGTGCGCCTTCATCACCCCGTGGAACTTCCCCGCCGCCATGCTGACCCGCAAGCTGGGCCCGGCCCTCGCCGCCGGGTGCACCGCCGTGATCAAGCCGGCCAGCCAGACCCCGTTCACCGCCATCGCCCTGGCCGAACTGGCGTACAGGGCGGGCCTGCCCCGGGGCGTGCTCAGCGTCGTCACCGGCGACGCGGCGACCATCGGCGGCGTCCTGACCGCCTCGCCGCTGATCCGCAAGCTCAGCTTCACCGGCTCGACCCCCGTGGGCCGCAAGCTGGCGGAGCAGTGCGCCCCGACCCTCAAGCGGGTGTCGATGGAGCTGGGCGGGGCCGCGCCCCTGATCGTCTTCGCCGACGCCGATCTCGACCTCGCCGTGGCCGAGACCATCAAGGGCAAGTTCCGCAACTCGGGCCAGACCTGCGTCTGCCCGAACCGGGTCTACGCCGAGGCGTCGGTGGCGGAGGCGTACGCCGCGAAACTCGCGGCGGAGGTGGCGAAGATCCCGGTGGGCGCCGCCTTCGAGCCCGGCGTCAAGGTCGGCCCGCTGATCGAGGACAAGGCGATCGACAAGGTCGAGCGCCACCTGGACCAGGTCAAGGCGGACGGCGGCCGTGTCCTCACCGGCGGCGCGCGCCACGCCCTCGGCGGCCGCTTCTTCCACCCGACGGTGACCCTCGGCGGCGACGACGCCCTGTTCCGGCGCGAGGAGACCTTCGGCCCGCTGATCCCGGTCTTCGCCTTCGACGGCGAGGACGAGGTTTTGGGCAAGGCCAATGACAGCGAGTTCGGCCTCGCCTCCTACGTCTTCACCCGCGACCTCGACCGCGCGATGCGCATCGGCCGCCGCATCGAGGCCGGCATGTGCGGCGTCAACACCGGTCTCATCTCCACCGCCGTCGCCCCGTTCGGCGGCGTCAAGCAATCCGGCTACGGCCGCGAGGGCTCCCGCCACGGCATCGACGAATACGTGGACATCAAGGCGGTGACCCTGGCGTTGAAATAGGTCAGCCGTCCTGGGCCGCCAGCATGGTCCCGAGATCGCGGGCCAGCGTCCCGGCGAAGGGCGCGTCGTAGTTGCCCAGCACCGACAGCGCCCAGCCCGTCTCGCGCACGATGAAGCTCTCGCCGTCTATGCCGCTGTTCGGTCCCCCGCCGTTATGACCGATCAGGGTCCGGCCCGCGACGACGCGGCGCTCGAAACCCATGCCGTAATCCGGAAGGCCGCCGGGAGCCGGTCCGGTCAGCATCTCTGTTATCGCGTCCGGAACCAGCCGCCCGCTCGACAGGGCGCGGAGAAAGGCGGTCATGTCGGCCGTCGTGGAATAGCCGCCGCCGCACGAATTGCCCCGCCAGCCGAGGAAGCCCCCGTTCGGCCGCCGGCCCTCGATCCCGAGACTGTCGCTCTCCAGATAGCGGTAGCCCACGGCCCGGCCGGCGACCGTCTCGTCGAGCGTGAAGTGGCCGCTGCGCTCCATGCCGGCCGGGGCGTACACCCGCCGCGCCAGCAGATCGTACCAGGTCTCGCCGGTCGCGCCCTCCAGCACCGCGCCGAGCAGCACGAAGCCCTCGTTGCTGTAGGCCACGCCCCTCCCCGGTTCGAACAGCAGGGGTTGGCCGGCGAAATGCCGGACCAACTCGGTGACGGTCGCGTTGGGATCGCGCCGGTCGTAGCCGGGGCGACTCCACATGTCGCCGAGCCCGGCGGTATGGGTCAGTAGATGACGCACGGTGACCGCATCGGCTCCCGTCGCCCCGGCGAACCCGGGGACCACCTCCACGGCCCGGGTGTCCAGCCCCAGACGCCCCTCCGCGATCAGACCGCCCGCCATCACGGCCGTGAACATCTTGTCCGCCGAGCCGAGGTTGAAGCGCGTGTCAGGGGCGACCGGGGCGCTGAAATCCCGGTTGGCCATACCGGCGGCCTGCTCATGCAGTACGGCGCCGTCGGGGGCGACGACGAGGACCGCGCCCGAGAAGTCGTCGTGTTCCACCGCCCAGGCGATGCGGTCCGCGATCGCCGTCTTCAGCACCGGCCGCGGGACCGGCCCCGCGATCAGCGGGCGGGGATACGGCCGGGGGCGCGGCAGGAGAAACAGGTCGGTGATCCGGCCCGGCTCCGCGGTGCTGGCGAAGGTGGTCAGATCCCGCTCCACCCCCTGCCGCACCGTGCGCACCGTGACCAGCACCTCGCGGGGGCCCTGCCGGCTGGAGACGTACTCCAGCCCGCCGGAGGCCGCCCGCACCCGTGCGAACTGTTCCAGCCAGTCTCCAGCAGAGCGCCGCTGCAGCGACCGGCTCGCCACCAGGTCCGCCAGTCCGGCGCCGTCGAGCGCCGGATCGTTGATCGCCGCGACCAGACGTCGGCCGATCGCATCGAGAGGGCCGTCCTGGGCCATGGCGGGGAAGGCGATCAGGGCCGGGGCCGCCGTCGCGGCGGCCAACATGCTGCGGCGGGTCAGGGCGAGAGTCATGGGCGGTCCCGAACGGTCGATATCCGGTGAGCACCGATAGGCGAACCGTCCGTCCCCCGGCAGTGAATTCGCCGTAAGCCTCACGGCGCCCCGGTGACTAGACCGGCAGCGCCCCGCGCTTGACCACCGTCCGCATGGCCACGCTGGACGACACCCGGGTCACCCCCGGTATCCGGGTCAGTTCGCGCGAGTGCACCCGTTCCAGGTCGTCGACGTCGCGCACCACCAGCCGCAGCAGATAGTCCGAGCCGCCGGTCATCAGATAGCATTCCACCACCTCCGGGACGGTCGAGATCGCCGTCTCGAACGCCGTCAGCGAGGCCTCCGCCTGAGACGACAGGGTCACGGTCACGAAGACGCTGATCGGCAGGCCGACGGCGCGTTCGTTGATGATGGCGGCGTAGCGGCTGATCACCTCCGCCGCCTCCAGCGCCCGCAGCCGGCGCAGGCAGGCGCTCTCGGACAGGTTCACGGTCCGGGCCAGGTCGGCGTTGGTCATTCGTCCGTCCCCCTGCAGGGCGCGCAGCATCTTTCGGTCGGTGTCATCCAGGGTGACCGCGGAAACAGTCTTCAAGGCGGACCTCGTTCGCAGATTCTGCGACTTTATGCTGTTCAGTCAGCGAAAAGAACAGGAACCTGCGCCCGGACCGCCGCTAGATTGCCGCGCGAGGCGAGGCGGCCACAGAGCGCGCCCGCGAACCGTCGAAAAGAGGAACTCCCATGCGCGTCGGCGTCCCCAAGGAAATCAAGAAGAACGAGCACCGCATCGGCCTGACGCCGACCGCCGTGCGCGAATACGTGGCCCACGGCCACACCGTCTCGATCCAGGAGGGCGCCGGCCTCGGCGCCGGCTTCACCGACGCCGACTACAGGAAGGCCGGGGCGAAGATCGTCGCCACCGCCGCGCAGATCTTCGCCGACAACGACATGATCGTGAAGGTCAAGGAGCCGCAGAAGGTCGAGTGGGAGATGCTCCGCGAGGACCAGATCCTGTTCACCTACCTGCACCTGGCGCCGGACCCCGAGCAGACGAAGGGCCTGCTGGCCTCGAAATGCGCCGCCATCGCCTATGAGACGGTCACCGACGACCGCAAGGGCCTGCCGCTGCTGGCCCCGATGTCCGAGGTCGCCGGCCGCATCGCCGTCTTCTCGGCCGCCGAGACCCTCCTCAAGCACAACGGCGGCATGGGCCTGCTGTTCTGCGGCGTCCCGGGCGTGGCCCCGGCCCGCGTGCTGGTGCTGGGCGGCGGCGTCGTCGGCCTGAACGCGGCCCGCATGGCCATGGGCCTGGGCGCCGAGGTCGTGGTGCTGGAGCGCTCGATCCCGCGCATGGCCTATATCGACGAGATCACCAGCGGCCGGGTCGTCACCCGCTATTCCTCGATCGGCGCGATCGAGGAGGAGATGGTCAAGGCCGACGTCATCATTGGCGCCGTGCTGGTCCCCGGGGCCGAGGCGCCCAAGCTGATCAAGCGCGAGCACCTGAAGGCGATGAAGCCCGGCTCGGTGCTGGTCGACGTGGCCATCGACCAGGGCGGCTGTTTCGAGACCAGCCACGCCACCACCCACGAGGACCCGACCTACGTCATCGACGGCGTGGTCCACTACTGCGTCGCCAACATGCCGGGCGCCGCCCCGCGCACCTCGTCCGAAGCCCTCAACAACGCCACCCTGCCCTTCGGCCTGGCCCTGGCCGACCACGGGCTGGAGGCGCTGAAGAAGAATCCGCACCTGGCCCGCGGCCTCAACGTGCTGAGGGGCGAGCTCACCTACCCGGCCGTGGCCGAGGCGCTGGACATGCCGTGGAGCGACCCGTTCGGGGTCTGGGCGAAGGGCTGACAACCAAAGACTGGTAAGGGCGAGGGTCGGACCCTCGCCCTTTTCATAAGCGGCTCATCCCGCCATGGTCGATTCCATGGCTGAGACCATTCTCAAGACCCTGACCAACGAGATCGGCGACGAGCGGGTGATGATCGTGCGGCGAGCGGATGGTGCCTATACCTATCGTCGCAAATGGCATGGTGAAGGCGGCTGGAGCGGCGCGCTCGACCTCGGCCTCTACGACTCCGTGGAAACCGCCGAGGCGGAAGCACGGATGCGGGTCGGCTGGCTGGTTCCTGCATTCCACTAGGCACTGCCTGTAAATCGCCGCTCTCTTGGGCCATAAGCGCGCTCAAGCAGCGAGCGACCGCGTCGCGAGCGTTAGCGCCCTACTTAGAAATGCCGCGATGAAGTTTCTCGACCAGGCCAAGATCTATATCCGCTCCGGCAACGGCGGCGCGGGCGCCGTGTCGTTCCGGCGCGAAAAGTTCATTCCCAACGGCGGTCCGGACGGCGGCGACGGCGGCAATGGCGGCAACGTCTGGATCACCGCGGTCGACGGGCTGAACACCCTGATCGACTACCGCTACCAGCAGCATTTCAAGGCCCAGACCGGCATCCACGGCATGGGCCGGCAGATGCACGGAGCCAAGGGCGAGGACGTCATCCTCAAGGTCCCGGTCGGCACCCAGGTGCTCGACGACGACAAGGAAACCGTGCTGCTGGACATGGATGTCGTCGGCAAGACCGAGCTGCTGCTCAAGGGCGGCAACGGCGGCTGGGGCAACGTCCGCTTCAAGGGCCCGTCCAACCAGGCCCCCACCTACGCCAACCCCGGCCAGGAAGGCCAGGAGCGGTGGATATGGCTGCGGCTCAAACTGATCGCCGACGTCGGCCTGGCCGGCCTGCCCAACGCCGGCAAGTCGACCTTCCTCGCCGCCGCCTCGGCCGCGCGGCCCAAGATCGCCGACTATCCGTTCACGACCCTGGTGCCCAATCTCGGCGTGGTCGACCTGTCGGCCACCGAGCGCTTCGTCATCGCCGACATCCCCGGCCTGATCGAGGGCGCCCACGAAGGGGCCGGCATCGGCACCCGCTTCCTCGGCCACGTCGAGCGCTCGGGCTGCCTGATCCACCTGATCGACGGGACCCAGGACGACGTCCAGAAGGCCTACCGCATCATCCGCCACGAGCTCGAGGCCTATGGCGCCGGTCTCGCGGAGAAGCCGGAGGTGCTGGCCCTGAACAAGATCGACGCCCTGACTCCGGAGGCCCGCGAGGAAAAGGCCGCCGAGCTGGAAGCCGTCGCGGGCAAGCGTCCGATGCTGGTCTCCGGCGTCTCGGGCGAGGGCGTCACCGAACTGCTCCGCGCCGCCTGGACCGAGGTGCGTAAGGACCGCGGCGAGATCGCTCCGGCCGAGACGGACGAGACCGTGGTCGAGACGCCGGGCGGCTGGGCGCCGTAGCCGCGACCGGCGGGGCGTGTTAGCTCCCCCGTGAGCATAAGCCCCCGCGAGCCCGCCTTGTCCTTCTTCCACGCCGGTCCCGCGCCGCGAGCCTCCGGTCCCCGCCGGGGCGCGCTGCGTGATGGGCTCGACCTGCGGCCGGGCATGACGGTCGGCATCTTTGGCGGCTCATTCAATCCGGCCCATGACGGCCACGCCCATGTCGCCGAAACGGCGATGCGGCGGCTGGGCCTCGATCGCGTGGTCTGGCTGGTGTCGCCGCAGAACCCGCTCAAGGACCCCCGCGACAGCGCCCCGCTGGCCGAACGCATGGCCTCCGCCCGCATCGCGGCCGCCCACGCCGCCGCCGGGCCCGCCATGATCGTCTCCGATTTCGAGACCCGGATCGGGACGCAATGGACCGTCGACACCCTGCGCGCCCTGACCGGCCGCCATCCGGGCGTGCATTTCGTCTGGCTGATGGGCTCCGACAACCTGGCGACCTTCCACCGGTGGCGCGGCTGGACCGACATCATGCGGATGATGCCGGTGGCGGTCATCGCCCGCCCCGGCTCCGAGCTGGACAGCCGCACCGCCCCCGCGGCCGTCCGTTTCGCCGCCGCCCGGGTTCCGGCCGCGCGCGCGCGCCTGCTGCCGCGCCTCGAGGCCCCGGCCTGGACCTACCTCACGGCTCCGCTGAACCCCCGCTCCTCGACGGCCCTGAGGGCCCGTGCGCAGGCGGGGAAGTGAGCCGCCGGGCGCAACGCGTGACGCCCCGGCGGGTTCGTGCTAGACTGCCCCTTTAGTAATCTCCTCGGAGCCTTCCGCTGACCCCCTCGCCCGCGCACGATGCGCAAGACAGCGCCGTCTCGAACACGGCGCACGAAATGGATCCCATCGAGCCCCTCCATTCCGAAGACGGTCCGCAGGCCCCCCTCCCCGTCGGCTCCAACGCTCTGGAACAGGCCGTCCTGTCGCGTCTCGACGAGGACAAGGCCCAGGACATCGTCCTCATCGACCTGAAGGGCAAAAGCCCGATGGCCGACACCATGATCATCGCCTCGGGGCGGTCGCACCGCCACGTCGGCGCCCTGGCCGACCACCTGCAGCGCACGCTGAAGGAACAGGGCCTCGGCAAGGTCAAGGTCTCGGGCCTGCCGCACTGCGACTGGGTCCTGCTCGACGCCGGCGACGTCATCGTCCACCTGTTCCGGCCCGAAGTCCGCGCCTTCTACAACATCGAGAAGATCTGGTCGGTCGAGAGCGGCCACCGCGTCGACGCCCGCGCCTGATCTGAACCCATGAAGCTGGCCGTCATCGCCATCGGCAAGCCGGGGCGCGGCCCCGAGGCGACGCTGGCGGCGGACTACGCCGAACGGGCGAGCCTGGCCGGCCGGGCGCTCGGCCTCGGCCCTCTCGAGCTGATCGATCTCGAGGCCCGCAAGCCCGGCAAGGCGGCCGAGGCCGAGCTGATCCTCAAGGCCGCCGAGGGGGCCCATCTGATCGCCTGCGACGAGCGCGGCAGGACCTTCTCGAGCCGCGCCTTCGCCGGGCACATCGCCCTGTTGCGCGACCGGGGCGAGCGGCGGCTGGCCTTCGCCATCGGCGGGGCCGACGGGCTGGACGACAGCGTGCGCGCCGCCGCCGCCTCCACCCTGGCCTTCGGCCCCCAGACCTGGCCGCACGCCCTGGCCCGGGCCATGCTGGCGGAACAGCTGTATCGGGCCGTGACCATCCTGGCCGGATCGCCGTATCATCGCGACTGATGCCCAAGGTCGCCCTCGCCCTGCTGCTGGTTCTGACCGCCCTGCCCGTCGCCGCCGCCGCGCCGCAGCCAGGGCCCGGCGCGGGCGAGATCGGCCGCCTGCAGGCCGAATTCCGCGACGAGCGCGCCCGCGCCCGCAGCCTGCGCGCCGAGGCCGCCGACGCCGGGGCCCGAACCGCCCGTCTCGAACGCGAACTGGCCTCGCTCGGGAGCGACGTCACGGCCGGCGACAGGACCATCGCCGCCCAGCGGGCCCGTCTGCGCAGCCTCAGCGAGCGCGAGGCCGTCCTCGTGGCCCAGCTGTCGCGGGCGCGCGGCCGCCAGGCCCGCCTGCTGTCGGCCCTGCAGATGATGAGCCGCCGCCCGCCGCCGCCGCTGCTGGTGCCCGCCGACAAGGCCGTCGACACGGTCCGCGCCGCCATCCTGATGAAGGCCATCGCCCCCGAGCTCCAGGCCCGCGTCCGGCCGCTCGCCGACCGTCAGGCCGAGATCAACCGGGTTCGCCGGCTGGCCGCGCTCGGCAGCGAGGCCTTGTTCACCGCCGAAAGCGCCGAGGGCGACCGTCGCGCCCAGGCGGAAGCCCGGTTGGCCCGCCAGACCCGGCAGCGCTCGATCCTCGAGGCCGAGGCCGGGACTGCCGAGCGCGCCGTCCTGGCCCTCGAGACCCGGCTGCGGGCGCTGGGCGGACGCGTGCCGGCGGCCGACGCCGACGCCGGGACCGCGACGGCCCCCTCGCCCGCGGGCCGCGACCGGCTGACCCCGCCCGTCGAGACCGCGCCGTCGATCCGCTTCGGCAGGAACTCCAGCGGCTGGCGCTGGCGCGGCGACCGGATCGAGGCCCGGTCCCCCGCCGCCGGCCGCGTGATCTGGACCGGTCCGCTCAGGGGCTGGGGCCGGGTGATCATCCTCGACCTCGGCCCCGGCTGGCGCGCGGTGATCTCCGGCCTCGACGAGGTTTCCGTCGAGACCGGCGCGCGGGTCGCCGACGGCCAGACGCTGGGCCGCTCCGGCGCCGACGGCGAGATCGGCTTTGAGTTGCGCCGCGACGAACGGCCGATCGACCCGGCCCCGTGGCTGGCGGGGAGTGGTTAGCGGCGAATCCGCTTCCCATCGCCCGATGACGCTGATTTTATCGGCGGACCGACGATCGGCCACGATTTGGTCGTCGAAGGACAGGTAGTTGTAGACGTTCAGGCCTCGCGGCCCGCTGGAAAAAGACACCGTATGCGCAAGTTGCTGATGATCGGCGCCGTCGCCGCCACCGTGGTTGGTCTGGGCGCCGCCACGACCGCCGGCCAGACGCCGCGCAACGAGGCCTTCCGGCTGATCGGCCTGTTCGGCGACGCCCTGACGACGGTCGAGCGCGACTACGTCGTTCCGGTCGACGACAAGAAGCTGATCGAGGCCGCCCTGCAGGGCATGATGAGCGCGCTGGACCCTCACTCCTCCTACCTGCCGCTGAAGGCCTACGGCGAGCTGCGCGAACGCACCGAGGGCCAGTATTCCGGCGTCGGCCTGACCATCTCGTCCGAGGGCGGTCTGGTGAAGATCATCTCGCCGATGGACGGCGGTCCCGCTGCCCGCGCCGGCGTCCAGGCCGGCGACGTGATCTCGGCCATCGAGGGCCAGAGCTCCTCGGGCCTGACCGTCAGCCAGGTTTCGGAAAAGCTGCGCGGCGCCGCCGGCACCTCGGTCAAGGTCACCTTCCTGCGTGACGGCGAGGAGCCGCGCGAGCTCACCCTGACCCGCGAGATCATCAAGATCGATTCCGTCACCGGCCGCGTCGAGGGCGACTTCGGCGTGCTGCGTGTCTCGACCTTCAACGAGAACACCGGCCGCGAACTGGGTGAGGTCATCGCCCGGCTCAAGACCGAGAATCCGGCCCTCAAGGGCTATGTGCTGGACCTGCGCAACAACGGCGGCGGCCTGCTCGACGCGGCCATCGCCGTCTCCGACGCCTTCCTCGAGCGCGGCGAGATCGTCAGCCAGCGCGGCCGCCATCCCGAGCAGATCCTGCGCTACGCGGCCCGTCCGGGCGACCTGACCGGCGGCCTGCCGGTCGTGGTGCTGATCAACTACGGCTCCGCATCAGCGTCCGAAAT
Source organism: Brevundimonas sp. (assembly GCF_035626975.1). Lineage (GTDB taxonomy): Bacteria > Pseudomonadota > Alphaproteobacteria > Caulobacterales > Caulobacteraceae > Brevundimonas. Next base: position 27,477 of record NZ_DASPMQ010000020.1, on the reverse strand, counting down.
CGTCGCCGGCGCGCTCAAGGACCACCAGCGCGCCACGCTGGTCGGACTGACCAGCTTCGGCAAGGGTTCGGTGCAGAGCGTCATCCCGCTGCGCGGCGGGGCCGACGGCGCCCTGTCGATCACCACGGCGCGCTACTTCACGCCGTCGGGCTCCTCGATCCAGAAGATCGGCATCGAGCCCGACCTCGAGGTGGCCCGTTCCGAGGCCGAGGCCCGCATCGTGTCGCGGTCCAACTTCATCTATTCCGAGGCCGCCTACGCCACCGCCCTGGACGCCTCCATCGGGGCCGAGCGCAAGGGCCCGCACACCCCGCACGAGGCGCCGGGCGAGTCCTACGACAAGGAGAAGGACTACCAGCTGGAGCGCGCCTTCGACGTGCTGCGCGCCGGCGGAAACCTGACCCAGCTGGCGGCCGCGCCCGAGGGGATCGTCGTCACTGCGCCGGGCACGGCCATGGCCGCCGCCACGCCGGAACCCGCGCCCGGGAACTGACGCCCGGGACCTGGCGCGAATTGGCTACGGCATAGCTAACAGCGCGTTAGGCTTTCTTAACCGACGCCCGCCACTGTGAGCCGTGTAGGAGTCCGTTCCGCGGACCCCGTTCGAGCGCCCAGTTCCTTGCCCATGTTCGCCAAGCGCCAGTCCGTCCTCGCCGCCACCGCGGGCGCTCCGCCCGCCCGCCGGGCCGTGCCCGAAGGTCTCGCCCCCGTGCTCCGCGTGCTCAGGAAGCCGCCGGTCGCCGTCGCCGCCGCCGGAGTCCTGCTGCTCGGCGCGGCCGCCCTGTTCGTCACCGTGCTGGGCGACCCCCGCGCCGGCGCCCCGTCGGCCCGCGTGGCCCTGAACCGGCCCGCCGCCGCCCGGACCCCCGTCCCCACCGGCCTGGAAGCCTTCTCCCTCGACGGCTCGGGCCTGTACCAGGACCTCACCGCCGACGGCGCCGACCCCTCGCTGATGGGCGAGGCCGTCATCACCCTGCCCGACGGCGCCACCGTGTCCGGCGACGGCGCGCCGGTCACCGCCCCCCGTGTCGCCGCCCGTCCCCTGCCGGCGGCGCCGATCGCGGGCCTCAGCCAGCCCGGCCCCGACGGCCCGCTGCCGCGCATCGCCCCGGACGGCCGGGTCCCGGCCCAGGCCTACGCCCGGCCCTTCGTCTCCAACGGCAAGCCCCGCGTCGCCCTGATCGTCGGCGGCCTCGGCCTCAACGCCGTCACCACCCGGGCCGCCATCGAGCGGCTGCCGGCCGAGGTCACCCTCAGCTTCGTGCCCTACGCCGAGGGCCTGCAGGGCTGGATCGACCTGGCCCGCGCCCAGGGTCACGAGGTCATGCTGGAAATGCCGATGGAGCCCACCGGCTATCCCAACAACGACCCCGGCCCCTACACCCTGCTGGCCAACGCCGACGCCGCCGACATCCAGGCGAAGATGAACTGGCTGCTGGGCCGCGCCGTCGGCTATTTCGGCGTCACCAACTATCTCGGCGACCGGTTCGCCGCGTCGGACGCCGGCATGACCGCCTTCATGGGGGTGCTGCGCCAGCGCGGCGTCGCCTTCGTCGACGACGGCTCGATGAGCCGCCGCCCCGGGGCCTGGGCCCGCGCCAGCGCCAACCGCATCATCGACGAGCAGCAGTCCCCGGCCGCCATCGTCGGCCAGCTCAACGCCCTGGAGGCCCTCGCCAAGGCGCGCGGCCAAGCGCTCGGCACGGGCTTCAGCTATCCGGTCACGGTCGAGGCCGCCGCCCGCTGGACCGCGGGGCTGGACGCCCGGGGCCTGCAGCTGGCGCCGGCCAGCGCGCTGGCCAACCGGCCCGGACGGTAGATAAAGGCCGACGGCCCCGCTAAGGGACCGGAATGGCTGACACCGACCTGTCCCGCTACCGCCCCAACGTCGGCGTCGTGCTGTTCCATCCGGACGGCCGCGTCTGGTACGGCCGCCGCGCCAACACGCCCGGACCGCACAATTGGCAGTTCCCGCAAGGCGGCGTCGATGAGGGCGAGGACTACGAGGCCGCCGCCCGCCGCGAACTGGCCGAGGAGACCGGGGTCACCTCGGCGGACCTGCTGGCGCAGACGCAGGAGTGGATCGCCTACGCCTTCCCGGCCGACTACGGCGGGACCAAACAGGCGCGCGGCTGGGCCGGGCAGAAGCAGAAATGGTTCGCCTTCCGCTTCACCGGCGACGAGTCCGAAATCGATCTCGCGCAACACGCCGAGATCGAGTTCGACGCCTGGCGGTGGGGCGCGCTCGACGAGGCCCCCGACCTGATCGTCCCCTTCAAGCGCGCGGCCTACGAGCAGGTGGTGCAGGCCTTCGCGCCGCTGGTGGTCTAGGGCCTGCCCCCAACCACTCCGTCATCCTCGGGCTTGACCCGAGGATCAGACCGTCCGGTGCTCGGTGGAAGGACTTGCGGTCGCGCTCGCAGGGCCGTTCCCGACGCACAGTCCGGCCCTCCGTCTGATCCTCGGGTCAAGCCCGAGGATGACGGCGGTAAATGAGGACGGGCCGCTGGCGACCGCCAGCCACTAGCCGCTCACCGCCGCGCACCCCTCAGGCTTCAGGACCCGCTTCGTCGAGGCCGGATATTTTTCCATCAGCCGCGTCGGCCGGATCGGGCGCGGGACGAAGCCGCCGCCGCAATTGGGGCAGACGCCCTTCAGCGTCCCGTCGACGCAGTCGGCGCAGAAGGTGCATTCGAAGGTGCAGATGCGGGCGTCGGCGCTGTCGAACGGCAGGTCGCGGTCGCAGCACTCGCAATTGGGTCTGAGTTCAAGCATGACGGCCCTCGTCTCCTCCCCCTCGGGGGAGGGGGACCCTGCGAAGCATGGTGGAAGGGGCCGGCGCGGGCAAGCTCAGGGCGCGCGGTTCCGGCCAAGGGCCAGCTGCACCAGCCCGTACACCGCCACCAGCGCCCAGGCCCCCTCCATCAGCACGGCCGACAGGTTGAAGTCGAAATACAGCGACACGAGGATCAGCAGGGCGCCGGTCAGGTTCAGCAGCAGCGCGGGCGCGCGCCGGGCGTCCAGCCGGCCGCTGGTCGCGCCGGCGTAGGCGGTCAGGATCATCAGGACGCCGACGACGCCGAGGATATCGGGCAAGCTCATGGCCTACGCCTAGCGGATCGTCCGGCCCCCGGCCACCGGCTCCCGCAGTGTAAGAATGACGATCTCGGGCGGCGCCCGGAAGCGCACCGGGAGGATGGAGACCCCGACGCCGCCCGTCACGAACAGCTTTCGTCCGCCTTCGTCGTACAGGCCGCACGCCCACCGTTCGGACATGCGCGAGGCATGCACCAGACGGCCGAAGACCGGAAGGTTGACCTGTCCGCAGTGCGTATGGCCGGCCAGCGTCAGGGCGACCCGGCCCGGGACGTCCGCAAACGGATCGGGCCAGTGAGTGAGCACGATGACCGGAGCGCCGTCGGTCACCTCCCGCAGGGTGGCCGACACCAGTGGCGGTTCGCGTGGCGACTCCATGTCCGCCAGACCGGCGATCCAGAAGGCCCCGCCAGGCCGCTGGACCCGCTCCGCCCGGTTGTCCAGCACCCGAACACCGGCCCTCGTCAGCGCCCCGGCGATGGCCGCGTCGCCGTACCAGGAGTCGTGATTGCCGAGGACGCCGTGGACGCCCAGCGGACTGGACAGGCCCCTGAAGGCCTCGACGCCTCGCAGGATTTCCGACTGCTCGGGTCGGGCCCGCATGGCCGCCGGTTCATGGCCCCCGGCGTAGTCCCCCAGAAGCACGACCATATCCGGCCGTTCGGCGTTCATTCGCGCCACCAGTCGCTCGATCCGCGCGACATCGGTATGGGGCGCCGCGACATGGGTGTCCGAAATGACGCCGATCCGCAGCGGCGGGCCGCGCCAGGTCGCGCTCTCGATGGTGACGTGGCGGACCGTCAGGGTGGCGGGCTCGATCAGAAAGGCCCAGACGCCGAAGATCCAGCCGACCGCAACGACCGCAGCCAGACTCCCGGCAAAAATAATCCGGCGACCGCGAAGCAGCCGCCGGATCACCAATGCACAGACGATCGGCCCGAGGACGGCGCCGATCCAGGCGAGGACCAGAACGATGCCCGGTCCCGCCACGGTTACAATCTCACGCCGCAGCCACTTCCGAGGCCTGTTCGGCCAGGATGGTCAGGCCGGCCGGGGTGACGTCGGCGAAACCGCCGTGGACCTCGAACTGGCGGCGCGAACCGCCATCGATGACCGTGACCATGCCTTCGCGCAGGGCGGTCATGAACGGCGCGTGGTCGGCCAGCACGCCGAAGTCGCCCTCGACGCCGGGCGCGTCGACCTGATCGACGAGGCCGCTGAAGACCTCGCGCTCAGGCGACACCAGCGAGAAGCTGAGTTTGCCGGCCATGGATCAGGCCGCCTCGGCCAGCTTGTGGGCCTTCTCGACGGCTTCCTCGATGGCGCCAACCATGTAGAAGGCGGCTTCCGGCAGGTGGTCGTATTCGCCGGCCACGATGCCCTTGAACGAGCGGATGGTGTCTTCCAGCGAGACGAACTTGCCCGGGGCGTTGGTGAACTGCTCGGCCACGAAGAACGGCTGCGACAGGAAGCGCTGGATCTTGCGGGCGCGCGAGACGACCAGCTTGTCCTCTTCCGACAGCTCGTCCATGCCCAGGATGGCGATGATGTCCTTCAGCGCCTTGTACTGCTGCAGCACTTCCTGGACCGAACGGGCGACCTGGTAGTGTTCGTCGCCGATGACCAGCGGGTCCATGATCCGCGAGGTCGAGTCAAGCGGGTCCACAGCCGGGAAGATGGCCTGGGCGGCGATGTCGCGGCTCAGCACGGTCGTCGCGTCCAGGTGGGCGAACGAGGCGGCGGGGGCCGGATCGGTCAGGTCGTCGGCGGGCACGTAGATGGCCTGGACCGAGGTGATCGAGCCCTTCTTGGTCGAGGTGATGCGCTCCTGCAGGTTGCCCATCTCGGTGGCCAGCGTCGGCTGGTAGCCCACGGCCGACGGGATGCGGCCCAGCAGCGCCGACACTTCCGAACCCGCCTGGGTGAAGCGGAAGATGTTGTCGACGAACAGCAGCACGTCCTTGCCTTCCACGTCGCGGAAGTACTCCGCCTGCGTCAGGCCGGTCAGGGCGACCCGGGCGCGGGCGCCGGGGGGCTCGTTCATCTGGCCGTAGACCAGGGCGCATTTCGAACCCTCGGTCGAGCCGTTGTTCTTGGCCGGGTCAACGTTGACGTTGGACTCGATCATCTCGTGGTAGAGGTCGTTGCCCTCGCGGGTGCGCTCGCCCACGCCGGCCAGCACGGAGTAGCCGCCGTACGCCTTGGCGATGTTGTTGATCAGCTCCTGCATGGTCACGGTCTTGCCCACGCCGGCGCCGCCGAACAGGCCGATCTTGCCGCCCTTGGTGTAGGGGCAGATCAGGTCGATGACCTTGATCCCCGTGACGAGGATTTCCGACGAGGTCGACTGCTCCTCGAAGCTCGGGGCCTCGCGGTGGATCGGGCGGTACATGGTGGTCTTGATCGGGCCCTGTTCGTCGATCGGCGCGCCGACGACGTTCATGATGCGGCCCAGCGTGCCCGGTCCGACCGGGGCCAGGATCGAGGTGCCGGTGTCGGTCACGGCCTGGCCGCGGGTCAGGCCTTCCGAGGTGTCCATGGCGATGGTGCGGACCATGTTCTCGCCGAGGTGCTGGGCGACTTCCAGAACCAGGGTGAAGGGCAGGCCGGTCTTCTGGTCGACGTTCTGGGTTTCCAGCGCGTTCAGGATGGCCGGCAGCTGGCCCTCGAACTCGACGTCGACGACGGCGCCGATGACCTGGGCGATCTTGCCCACGCCGGTGCCGGCGGTGACCACGGCGTTGCCGGTGGCGGCGGCGGCGGTCTTGGGAGCCTTGGGCGCGGCCGGCTTCTTGGCGGCGGTCTTCTTGGGAGCGGTGGTGTCGGTCATCGGTGCGGGTCCGTTGTCGTCGTGTGCGGTCAGGAGGTCAGATCAGAGGGCTTCGGCGCCGGAGATGATCTCGATCAGCTCCTTGGTGATCTGCGCCTGGCGGGATCGGTTGTATTGCAGGGTAAGGGCGGAAATCATGTCGCCGGCGTTGCGCGTGGCCGCGTCCATGGCGCCCATCTGGGCCCCGTAGAAGCCGGCCTGGTTCTCGTACAGCGAGGCGAGGATCTGGGTGGTGATGTTGCGCGGCAGCAGGGTGTCGAGGATCTCCTCCTCGGACGGTTCGTAGTCGTAGACCGCGCCGTTCAGGTTGATCGGCTCGGCGCCGCCCTCGACCACGGCCGGGATCAGCTGCTTGGCGGTCGGGACCTGCGAGATCACCGACTTGAACCGGCTGTAGAACAGGGTGACCACGTCGGCCCGGCCGTTCTCGAACTCGTCGGCGATCAGCTCGGCGATCGGCTGGGCCGACGGCAGGCCGATGACCTTGTGGTCCGACAGTTCGAACGTCCTGACGATGCGGTCGCCGAACAGCCGGGTCAGCTGGTCGCGCGACTTGCGGCCCACGGCGATGACGCGGACGTCCTTGCCGTCGGCGATCAGGCCGTTGATCCGGTCGCGGGCGGCGCGGACGATGTTCGACGAGAAGCCGCCGGCCAGGCCCTTGTCGGACGAGGCCACCACGATCAGGTGGCGCTGGTCCGAGCCGGTTCCGGCCAGGAGCTTCGGCGCGCCGTCGCCCGAGACGCCGGCCGCCAGATTGGCGATGACGGCCGCCATGCGCGCGGCGTAGGGCCGGGCCGCGACGGCCTGGTCCTGGGCGCGCTTCAGCTTGGCCGCGGCGACCATCTGCATGGCTTTCGTGATCTTCTGCGTGGCTTTCACGCTTCCGATCCGATTGCGCATTTCCTTGAGGCTGGCCATTCGGGCTGCTCTTTCTAGTCCCTACAGGTCAGGTCAGGCGAAGGTCTTGGCGAAGGCTTCGATGGCGGCCTTCAGTTCGGCTTCCAGCTCCTTCGACAGCGCCTTCTGGGTGCGGATGCCGTCGAGCAGCGAGGCGTGGGCCGAGTGCAGGCGGGCCAGCAGCTCGCGCTCGAAGCGCTGGATGTCGCCGATCGCCACATTGTCGAGATAGCCGCGGGTGCCGGCGTAGACCGACACGACCTGCTCCTCGACCGTCAGCGGCGAGTACTGCGGCTGCTTCAGCAGCTCGGTCAGGCGGGCGCCGCGGGCCAGCAGCTTCTGGGTCGAGGCGTCGAGGTCCGACCCGAACTTGGCGAACGCGGCCATCTCCCGGTACTGGGCCAGCTCGCCCTTGATGGAGCCGGCGACCTGCTTCATCGCCTTGATCTGGGCCGACGAGCCCACGCGCGACACTGAGATGCCGACGTTCACGGCCGGACGGATGCCTTGGTAGAACAGGTCGGACTCGAGGAAGATCTGGCCGTCGGTGATCGAGATCACATTGGTCGGGATGTAGGCCGAGACGTCGTTGGCCTGGGTCTCGATCAGCGGCAGGGCGGTCATCGAGCCCGAACCGTTGTCCTCGTTCAGCTTGGCGGCGCGCTCCAGCAGGCGGCTGTGCAGGTAGAAGACGTCGCCCGGATAGGCTTCGCGGCCCGGCGGACGGCGCAGCAGCAGCGACATCTGGCGATAGGCGACGGCCTGCTTGGACAGGTCGTCATAGACGATCAGGGCGTGCATGCCGTTGTCGCGGAAGAACTCGCCCATGGCGCAGCCCGAGAACGGGGCCAGGAACTGCAGCGGGGCCGGCTCCGACGCCGTGGCGGCCACGACGATGGTGTAGTCCAGGGCGCCGCGCTCCTCGAGCGTCTTGACGATCTGGGCCACGGTCGAGCGCTTCTGGCCGATGGCGACGTAGATGCAGTACAGCTTCTCGCCTTCGCTCGTCGCGGCGGCGTTGGTGGCCTTCTGGTTCAGGATGGTGTCGACGGCGACGGCGGTCTTGCCGACCTGACGGTCGCCGATGATCAGCTCGCGCTGGCCGCGGCCGATCGGGATCAGGGTGTCGATGGCCTTCAGGCCGGTCTGCATCGGCTCGTGCACCGACTTGCGCGGGATGATGCCCGGAGCCTTGACGTCGACGCGGCGGCGCTCGGTGAACTGGATCGGGCCCTTGCCGTCGATCGGCTCGCCCAGCGGGTTGACGACGCGGCCCAGCAGGCCCTTGCCGACCGGCACGTCCACGATCTCGCCGAGGCGGCGGACCTCGTCGCCCTCGGCGATCTGGTTGTCCTGGCCGAAGATCACGGCGCCGACGTTGTCGCGCTCGAGGTTCAGGGCCATGCCCTTCACGCCGGCCTTGGGGAACTCGATCATCTCGCCGGCCTGGACGTTGTCCAGACCGTGGATGCGCGCGATGCCGTCGCCGACCGACAGCACCTGGCCGACGTCCGAAACGTCCGCCTCGACGCCGAAGTTGGCGATCTGCGACTTGAGGATGGCCGAGATTTCGGCGGCGCGGATGTCCATGACAGGCTCTCTGTTATCGTCTTGTCAGCGCGGCCCCGTCGGAGCCGCGAGTGTTGGGGTCAGGCCCGTTTGAGGGCGAACTTCATCTGGTCGAGCTTGGTTTTCAGCGAGGCGTCGAACAGCTTCGACCCCACCTTGACCTTGAGGCCGCCCAGGATCGACGGATCGACGCGGGCGGTCATTTCCGGGTCCTTGCCCAGCGAGGCGCGCAGGGCGGACTGGATGGATTTCATCTGGGCGGCGCTCAGGGCCTGGGCCGAGACCACCTCGGCGGCGACCACGCCGGTCTTCTTCGCATACAGCAGGTCGAAGCCCGCCATCACGGCCGGCAGGTCGCCCGAGCGGCCGTTCTGGCCCAGCAGGCCGAGGAAGTTGCGGGTCACGCCGTTGAACTTCGCGGCGTCGGCGATGGCGACAAGACCCGTCTGCTGGTCCTCGGCGGCGATCACCGGCGAGGTGGCCAGCCGGCGCAGGTCGGCGCTGTCGTTCCACGCGGCGCGCAGCGACTTGAGATCGGCGCGCACGGCGTCGAGGACGCCCGTCTCGTCAGCGAGGTCGAACAGCGCCTGTGCGTAGCGCTCGCCGACTTCCGTCGTCCTGTAATCGTCAGCCACTTATAATGTCCGCGCGGTTGGCGTTCGGGTTGGCGACCGGCGGCGTGTCCGCGCCAGTCAAAGGTCTGAAATGCTTTGAGAAAGCACTTGGGGGACGCGTCTTGCAACGCGCCCTCCGGCTCAGCCGGGCGCCTGATAGCACCCTAACCCCCCGACCGCAACCGAGGCGGTCCGCCGCAGCGGCGCGGCGACGTAACGCGAATTGACGTGGCGAGGCGCGGTCCGGAGGCGAAGACTGGCCGTCGCCCCCGTCAGCCGGAACCGCGCCCATGACCCTCGCCCGCACCGTCTCCGCCCTGATCGCCGCCGCCGTGCTGTCGGCCGCGCCCGTCGCGCAGGCTGCGGCCGGGGCCGGCGACCCGGCCGCGTTCCGGGTGATGAGCTACAACATCCGCTTCGACGGGCCGTCCGACAATCCGCTGTGGAGCGAGCGCCGCCCGCACATGGCCGACCAGATCGCCTTCCTCGACCCCGACCTGCTGGGCCTGCAGGAGGCGCTGCCGCACCAGGTCGCCTGGCTCGCGGAACAGCTGCCCGGCTACGACCGCTATGGCCTCGGCCGCGACGACGGCCTCGCCGGCGAGGCCGCGACCCTGTTCTGGCGGCGCGACCGCTACGAGCGGCTGCGTGCCGAGACCTTCTGGTGTTCGCCCACCCCGGACCGGCCGTCGAAGGGCTGGGACGCCGCCTACCCCCGCACCGTCACCCGGGTCCTGCTGCGCGACCGGCGCGACGGCCGGCTGCTCGACGTCCGCAACACCCATTTCGACCACGTCGGCGTCGTCGCCCGCGAACAGTGCGCCGAACTGGTCTCCGGCCTCGCCCCGGCCGAGGCCGACGGCGCGGCCGCCGAGGTCGTGCTGATGGGCGACTTCAACACCGGGCCGGACACCGCGCCGTATCGCCGCATCGTCGCCTCGGGCCTGCGCGACGCCCGCGCTATCAGCCCGACCGACTTCGGCCCCGCCGGCACCTTCAACGCCTTCGACATCGCGAAGGACAACGAGGGCGTGGCCATCGACCACATCTTCGTCGGCCCCGGCCTGGCGGTCGAGCGCTTCGCCGTGCCCACCGACTCCTTCGGCGGCCGGGTCATTTCGGATCACTTCCCGGTGGTGGCGGACGTGGTCCCGGTGGGACGCTGAACGCACGCTTCACCATCCCCCTCCGTCATCCTCGGGCCTGACCCGAGGATCAGACCGTCCGGTGCTCGGTAGACCAGGATGCGGTCACGCCCGCGGCGCCGCTTCCATCGCACAGCCCGGCCCCCGCATCTGATCCTCGGGTCAAGCCCGAGGATGACGGCGCCGGGGGGGCGTGCCGTCAGTGCACCGCGTTCTTCGCCCGGTTGCGGTGATAGGTCTGGTTGAGCAGCTCGACCCCCAGCGAGAAGGCGATGGCGAAGTAGAGATAGCCGCGCGGGATGTGGAAGCCGAAGCCGTCGGCGACCAGCGCGACCCCGACCAGCAGGATGAAGCTCAGCGCCAGGATCTTGGTCGTCGGCGCCTTCTCGATGAAGTCGGCGACCGGTTTGGCGGCGACCAGCATCACCAGGGTCGACAGCACCACGGCGGCGACCATCACCCAGACGATCGAGGTCATGCCGACGGCGGTGATGACGCTGTCCAGCGAGAAGACCACGTTGATGATGGCGATCTGGACCAGCACGGCGCCGAGGCTGGTGGCCTTGCCCACCACGGTGTTGACGTCGTGCGCCCCCTCGACCGAGTGGTGGACCTCCATGGTGCCCTTGGCCAGCAGGAACAGGCCGCCCGCGATCAGCACCAGGCTCTCGATGGTGAAGTCGTGGCCGAAGGCGCTGAACAGCGACGCCTCCATATGGGTCAGCAGCGCCAGCCCGCCCAGCATGACAATGCGCATGACCATGGCCATCCACAGGCCGATCTGGCGGGCGCGGCCCTGTTCGTCGGCCGGCAGGCGCGACACGGCCACGGCCAGGAAGACGATGTTGTCGATGCCCAGCACGATCTCGAGGAAGGTCAGGGCCAGCAGACTGGTCAGGACCTCGACGGTGAGCAGTTCGAGCATGGATCGTCCTCCGGCAGTCCGCACTCTATACGAAGGCCCGCGACGCTTCGTCCATAGGGCCCGCCTTGCCCGCGGTCCCGACGCTGGGTAGGGACGACCGGATATTCTGGAGACGACCCCGATGTTCGAAGGCTTCGCCGCGCTGCTGACTGATCCCGCCGCCTGGGCGGCCCTGATCACCCTGGTGGTGATGGAGGTGGTGCTGGGCATCGACAATCTGATCTTCATCTCGATCCTGTCGAACAAGCTGCCGCCCGAGCATCGCCAGCGCACCCGCCGCATCGGCATCGGCCTCGCCCTGATCATGCGCCTGGGGCTGCTGGCCACCATCGGCTGGATCGTCGGCCTGACCCAGCCGGTCTTCAATCTCGGCCTGGCCGGCGCGGGCTGGGACACCGAGTTCAGCTGGCGCGACCTGATCCTGATCGCCGGCGGCCTCTTCCTGGTCTGGAAGGCGACGACCGAGGTCCACCACGCCGTCGACCCCAGCATCGGCGACGACATGCTGGAGAAGAACAAGACCACCGCCGTCATCAACAACGTCGGCGCCGCCATCGGCCAGATCATCCTGCTGGACCTGGTCTTCTCGATCGACTCCATCCTGACCGCCGTCGGCATGACCGACCATGTGCCGATCATGATGGTCGCGGTGATCATCGCCGTCATCGCCATGCTGGTCGCCTCCGACCCGCTGGCGGACTTCATCGACAAGAACCCGACCATCGTCATGCTGGCCCTGGGCTTCCTGCTGATGATCGGCATGGTGCTGATCGCCGACGGCTTCGGCGTCCACGTGCCCAAGGGCTACATCTACGCCGCCATGGCCTTCTCGGCCCTCGTCGAGGGGCTCAACATGATGGGCCGCAAGGCCGCGCAGAAGAAGGCGGCGGCGCTCGAGGCGCGCCGGGCCGAGCTCAACAAGACCGAAACGGCCGAACCGGGGGTTTAGGCGCAGGCGCCGCGGCCAGCGGGCAGCCGCCTGCGCCGCCCCCTCCGTCCGGCCCGCTGATCGCGGCCCGGCCACCTCCCCACGAGTGGGGAGGTGAAGCCCTCCCTCACCTCCCCATCGCAGATGGGGAGGGGGACCGCGCGAAGCGTGGTGGAGGGGGCGCCGCCGGCATCATGACGCTGTGCTGACAATCCGCGGATCTATAGTCGGGTTCAGCGAAAAATATCCGGCGACATCAACCACATCCGCTTTTCTCAAACCGATCTTCCCGCCGCACCGGCCGACGGGCGTACCGTGTGGCTTTTCGCCGCCGACGGTCTTTGACAATCAAACCCCCTCCGCGCCGCCAGGGACGTGACGGCCAAAGCGAGACTTCGAGCGCTTTCGACCCGGATCGTTCAGACTGTTCAGACGGTTCAGACCATGTTTTTCGTCTGAACTGGCGGCCTAGAGGAAACTGTACGGGTCCACGTCAACGTTGAGCCGCACCGACGCCGGCACCTTCACCCGCGCCAGCCACGCCCGCAAAAACCCCTGCAGATCGACGTCGCGATCCGCCCGGACCAGCAGCCGCTTGCGCCGCCGGCCGCGCACCAGCGCCAGCGGCGCGTCGGCGGGGCCATAGACCTCCAGCCGCTCGGCGTTGGGGATCGAGCCGGCCAGTTCGCGCGCCACCTTCTCCACCGCCGCGGCGTTCTCGCCCGACAGGATCAGCGCCGCCAGCCGGCCGTAGGGCGGCAGGGACGCGGCCTCCCGCTCGGCCATCTCGGCCTCGACGAAAGCGTCGCGGTCGCCCGCCGCCAGCGCCATCAGCACCGGATGCTCCGGCGTCCAGGTCTGCAATATGGCCCGGCCCCGCTTCTCGGCCCGCCCCGCCCGGCCGGTCGCCTGCGTCAACAGTTGAAAGGTCCGCTCGGCCGCCCGCAGATCGCCGCCCCTCAGCCCGAGGTCGGCGTCGACCACCCCGACCAGGGTCAGGTGCGGGAAGTTGTGCCCCTTGGCCGCGGCCTGGGTCGCCACCAGGATGTCGATCTCGCCCTCGGCCATGCGCTGGATCAGCGCCCGCGCCGACTTCGCGTCGGGCACGGTGTCCGAGCTGAACACCGCCGTCCGCGCCTGCGGGAACAGCTGGCGCACCTCCTCCTCGACCCGTTCGACGCCCGGCCCGACCGAGACCAGCGAGTCCTCCGCCCCGCACGACGGGCAGTGTCGGGGCCGCAGCATGGTGAAGCCGGTCAGGTGGCAGACCAGCCGCCCGGTGTAGCGATGCTCGACCAGCCAGCTGTCGGTGTCCGGCGCCGTCATCCGGTGCCCGCAGGCCCGGCACAGCACCACCGGCGCATAGCCCCGCCGGTTCAGAAACAGCAGGGTCTGCTCGCCGCGGGCCAGCGTCTCCCCGATCGCCTCGCGCAGCGGCTGCGACAGCCAGGTCTGCGGATCGGGCGGGCTCTGGCGCAGGTCCAGCAGGGCGATCTGCGGCAGCACCGCCGCCCCGTGCCGGGCCTCCAGTTTCAGCCAGCCGTAGCGGCCGTGATGGGCGTTCCACAGCGTCTCCAGCGACGGCGTGGCCGAGGCCAGCACCACCGTCGCGCCCTCGATCCGCGCCCGCGCCACGGCGAGGTCGCGGCCGTGGTAGACCAGCCCCTCCTCCTGCTTGAACGAGCCGTCGTGCTCCTCGTCCACCACCAGCAGGCGCAGGTTGGCGTAGGGCAGGAACAGGGCCGACCGCGCCCCGACCACGATGTTGCAGCGCCCCGCCACCACCGCCTCCCAGACCTGCCGCCGCCTCGGCGGGGCGACCCCGGAATGCCATTCGGCCGGCGCGGCCCCGAAGCGCGCCGCGATCCGCTCGATCAGGGCCTGGGTCAGGGCGATCTCGGGCAGCAGGATCAGCACCTGCGCCGCGGGATCCGCCTTCAGCGTCCGCGCCGCCGCCTCGAGATAGGCCTCGGTCTTGCCCGAGCCGGTGACCCCGTCCAGCAGGAAGGGGGCGAACCCGCCCTTCGCCGTGGCCGCCGCGATGGCGTCCGCCGCCGCCGCCTGGTCGGCGTTCAGCGTCGCCGGGGCGTGATCGGGGTCCGGCGCGTCGAAGGCGGCGACCGCCTCGATCTCCACCGCCTCAAGCACCCCTTCGTCGAGCAGGCCCTTGACCACTCCGGACGACACCCCCGCCGCCCGCGCCAGATCGGGGCCCGGCATGGCCCGCTCGCCCAGCGTCTCCAGAACCGCGCTCCGCGCCGCCGTCAGCTTGGCCGGGACCCGTTCGCCGACCCGCCGCACCCGCCGCTCGGGCCGGGGCCGCGGCGCCCGCAACCCCTTCAGCGCCGCCGAGGCCATCTCGCCCGGCGCGCTCAGCGTCCAGCGCGCCGCCCATTCGACGAAGTCCACCGTGCGTTCGGGCAGGCGCGGATCGTCCAGCACCTGGGCCACCGCCTTCAGCCGCCGGTTCGAACCCGTGGTCTCGCGCACCTCGGCCACGATCCCGCGCATCAGCCGCGGCCCCAACGGCACGGCGACCTGATCGCCCCGGGCGAGTTCGAGCGCTTCCGGAACCTCGTAGTCGAAGGCCTCGGGCACCGGCAGCGGGATAAGGACGGATGCGACTTTCACCCGGCGGCCCGGTCCGCTAGAAGCGCGCCCATGAAACTCTTCCTCGACACCGCCGACGTCGCCGTCATCAAGGACATGGTCCCCACCGGAATGGTGGACGGCGTCACCACCAATCCCACGCTGATCGCCAAGTCCGGTCGCAACATAGCCGAGGTCATCGCCGAGATTTGCGCCCTCGTCGAGGGCCCGATCTCCGCCGAGGCCGTGGCGACCGATTTCGAGACCATGGTGCGGGAGGGCGACAAGCTCGCCGCCATCGCCCCCAATGTGGTCGTGAAACTGCCCCTGACCTGGGACGGCCTGCGCGCCACCCGCGTCTTCGCCGACAAGGGGATCAAGACCAACGTCACCCTGTGCTTCTCGGCCGCCCAGGCCATGCTGGCCGCCAAGGCCGGCGCCACCTTCGTGTCGCCCTTCGTGGGCCGGCTGGAAGACCACGGCGCCGACGGCATCGGCCTGCTGGAAGAGATCCGGGCCCTGTTCGACATCCACGACTTCGGCACCGAAATCCTCGCCGCCAGCCTGCGCAATCCCGGCCACGTCTCGGCCGCGGCCGTCGCCGGCGCCGACGCCTCGACCATCCCGGCCGACGTTTTCAAGGCCCTGGTCAAGCACCCGTTAACCGACAAGGGGCTTGATGCCTTCCTGGCGGACTGGGGCAAGACCGGCCAGTCGATTCTGTAGTTCTGCCTCGGGGAGAGGTCTGTGAGCGTATCGCCTGACCTCTCTTCGGATACGCCGGCCGAGCCGCACTGGCCGGAAATCCGCGCCTGGCTGCAGGCCAATCCCCAGACCCTGCTCGACGACCGCTCTCTGCTGGAAGAGATCGGGCTCAAGCCGCACGGCCGCAACGTCGTCGAGTTCGGCCGCGCCGCCCTGACCCGGCTGGAGGCCGCCGCCGAGCGCGAGGCCGACGCCCGCAAGCGCATCGAAGCGATCGCCCGCGCCAATTTCGCCGCCCAGACCCAGACCCACGTGGCGGCGCTGGACCTGATGGAGGCGCGCAACCCCTCCGACCTGTCCCGCCGCCTCGACGCCGTGGCGCAAGGCCGGTTCGGCCTGACCGCCGCCGCCATCGCCCTCGAGAAGCCCGGCGCCGTCCCGTTCGGCTGGAGGTCGCTCGACGCCGGCGCCGTCGACAAGCTGCTCGGCGACGACGGTCTCACCTGGCTCGGCCCGAATTTCGACGGTCTGAACCTCTTCGGCGCGACCGAGGGCGAGGTGAAGTCGGTCGCCCTGATCCGCATGGCCCCGCTGTTCCCCGGCGACGAGCCGCCGGCCCGCCCCGCCCTGTGCGCCTTTGGCTCGCCGGAGGAGGACGGATTCACCCCGACCATGGGCTGCGAACTGGTCGCCTTCATCGCCCGGGTGGTCGAGCGCACGGCCGAACGATGGCCCATTCTCAGCTGACCCCCGACCTCGGCGCCGATGGGGCCCTCGCAGCCTGGCTGGAGCATCTGGCCCACGAGCGCCGCCTGTCGCCCCGCACCCTGGAAGCCTACGGCCATATCGGCCGCCAGTATCTCGCCTTCCTCCAGCGCCACCGGGGCGAGGCCCAGCGGCTCGCCGATCTCGGGACCGTCACCCCCGCCGAGCTCCGCGCCCATCTGGCCGAGCGCCGCTCCGGCGACCATCCGCTGAACGCCCGTTCGATCAGCCAGACCCTGTCGGCGATCCGCACCTTCCACGTCTTCCTCGATCGCCGCTGCGGCGTCGCTGCGCCCCAGCTGGCTCTCGTCCGCGGCCCGCGGATCAAGGCCTCCCTGCCCCGCCCGGTCACCGAGGATCAGGCCCGCGGCCTGATGCAGGAGCCTGGAGCCGATCCGGACGCCGCGCCGTGGGAGGCCGCCCGCGACCGCGCCGTCCTGACCCTGCTCTACGGCTGCGGCCTGCGCATCTCCGAGGGACTGTCCCTGACCCGCGCCGACGCGCCCCTGCCGGAGGCCCTGCGCATCACCGGCAAGGGCGGCAAGACCCGGCTGGCTCCGGTTCTGCCCGCCGTGCGCGCCGCGATCGAGGATTATCTGGCGCTGCAGCCCTTCCCCCTGGCGCCCGGCGACGCCCTGTTCCGCGCCCGTCGCGGCGGCCCGCTCAGCCCGCGCCACGTCCAGGCGACGGTGCAGCGTCTGCGCGGCAGGCTCGGCCTGCCGGCGAGCGCCACGCCGCACGCCCTGCGCCACAGCTTCGCCACCCATCTGCTTGGAGCGGGGGCCGACCTGCGCGCGATCCAGGAACTGCTGGGCCACGCCAGCCTGTCGACGACCCAGAAATACACCGCCGTCGACGCCGCCCGCCTGCTGAACGCCTATTCAGCCGCCCATCCGCGGGCCTGACCGTCAGGCCTGCATGGTCCAGCCGTCGACGCCCATGGCCGCCTGTTTGACGGCTTCCGAACGGGTCGGGTGCGGATGGCAGATGCGGGCGATGTCCTCGCTGGCGCCCCCGAAGGCCATGGCCACGCAGGCCTCGCCGATCATTTCGCCAGCCTGGGGCCCGAGGATGTGCACGCCGAGGACGCGATCCGTGGCGGCGTCGGCCAGCACCTTCACGAAACCCTCGGTCTCGTGGTTGATCTTGGCCCGGCTGTTGGCGGTGAAGGGAAACTTTCCGCTCCTGTAGGCGACGCCGGCCTCCTTCAGCTGCTCCTCGGTCTTGCCGACCCAGGCCACCTCGGGCGAGGTGTAGACCACGCTCGGGACCAGGTCGTAGTCCACATGCCCCGCCTTGCCGGCGATCAGCTCGATCACCGCCACGGCGTCCTCTTCCGCCTTGTGGGCCAGCATCGGGCCGTGGGTCACGTCGCCGATCACCCAGACGCCGTCAGCGACCTTGAAGTGGTCGCCGGCCACGAAGCCGCGCCTGTCCGCCTCGACGCCCACCGTCTCCAGACCGAGGCCCTCGGTGTAGGGACGGCGGCCGATGGCGACCAGCACCACGTCGCCCTTCAGCGTCTCCGCCGCGCCGCCGGCGGCGGGCTCGACGGTCAGCTCGACGCCGTCCTTCGACGTCTTCGCCCCGGTGACCTTCGCTCCCAGCCTGAAGGTCATGCCCTGTTTGGTCAGGGCGCGCTGGAAGGCCTTGGCCACCTCGCTGTCCATGCCGGGGGTGATGCGGTCCAGATACTCGACCACCGTCACCTGCGCGCCCAGCCGGCGCCAGACCGAACCGAGCTCCAGCCCGATGATCCCGGCCCCGACCACGATCAGCTGCTTCGGCACGACCGGCAGCGACAGGGCCCCCGTGGAATCCACCACCCTGCCCGCCTCGAAAGCCACGCCCGGCAAGGGGGTTGGCTCCGAACCGGTGGCGATGACGATGTTCTTCGCCGTCAGCGTCGTCTTCGATCCGTCGGCGGCGGTCACCTCGACCTGGCCCGCGCCGGCGATGCGCCCGCGGCCCTTCACCCAGTCGACCTTGTTCTTCTTGAACAGGAATTCGATACCCTTGGTCAGGGCGCCGACGCTGTCCTGCTTCTGGCTCATCATCTGGCCGAGGTTCAGTTTCGGCGTCCCGACCTCGATGCCGAGAGCCGGGAACTCCTTCGTCGCCGCCTCGAACAGCTCCGAGGCGTGCAGCAGCGCCTTGGAGGGCATGCAGCCGACGTTCAGGCAGGTGCCGCCTAGGGTGTCGCGCATCTCGACGCAGGCGGCCTTCAGCCCCAGCTGTCCGGCCCGGATGGCGGCGTTGTAGCCGCCCGGCCCGCCGCCGATGATGACCACGTCATACGCGGCGTTCGGGGATGCGGCATCGGCCATGAGGTCTCTCGTTCAGTGGGCGCGGGGGGGAGCGCGCGGAACCTAGCGGCGCGCCGGTGCGCGTCAACCGTCGGATCCGATATAGGCGCCGTCGCCGATCGGGCGAGGCCCTGAGGCCACGGCCTAGTAGGCGAACTGGCCCGGAGTGCGCACCCGCCGGATGCGGCGGCCGGCGATCATGACCAGCAGGCCCAGCACGACCAGCCCGCCGAGCATCAGCCACAGCGGCTCGACGGGCAGGCTCGAAAGCGCTTCGGGCGCCGCCATCGTCGCGGGTCCGGAAGCGGCGGCCTCGCCGCCCTGCCGGGCCAGCGCCAGCCGCAGGGCGGCGTCGGCGAGAAAACCCAGGAAATAGGCCACGGCGGCCTTCGAATTGCCGGCGCCGAGCATCAGCGCCGCGATCACATAAAGGACGACAGCGGCCGCCCACACGCCCCAGGCGGGAACCATGCCGAACAGGGCCCCGCCGCCGAGCACCGCCGCGCCGACACGCACGACCGTCTCCTCCCGTCCCGCGCCTTCAATGAACGGCGACATGAACGGCCAGGCCAGCCAGCCGGCGTAAGCCAGGACCGCCAGCACCACGATGAAACGCAACAGCTTCATGATCGACGCTCCTGTGGACCGTTAACCATTCTACACCGCTACAGCGGCGACGCCAGCCGGCGCCTCGGCGACGGCGCCCGGCAGGGTGATGGACACCTCCGCGCCGCGCCCCGCCTGGCTGTCGATGGACAGCACGCCGCCCGACTGCCGCGCGAAGGCGTAGGCCTGCGACAGGCCCAGGCCCGCCGCCCCCTCGCGGGTCGTGAAGAAGGGCTCCACCGCCCGGGCGGCGAGGTCGCGGTCCATGCCGGGCCCGCTGTCGCGGACGCTGAGGCGCAGGCCGCCTTCCATCAGGGCTTCCAGGCGAACGGCGACCGAGCCGTTGCCGTCGATCGCCTCGACCGCATTGCGGGTCAGCGCCTTGACCGCCCCCTCGAACGCCACCGGATCGATCCGCGCCGGCGCGGCTTCGGCCGGGCCCTCGATCATCAGGTCGACTCCCGCGCCGGCCAGGTCGCGCAGCCGGCTCTCCATGCCGCGCAGCAGCACGCCGGCGTCCATGATCCGCAGCACGGGCTCGTCGTCGCCCTGCGAGAAGGCGGTCAACCGACGCGTCAGCAGTTCGCCCTTCTGGCCCGCGGCCAGCGCCGCCTGGCCGATACGCCGCACCCGGGCGGGGTCGTCGGCCTGGCGCAGCATCATGTCCAGGGCGCCGGTCATGACGCCGAGCACGGCGTTGAAATCATGCGCCAGACCGCCGGTCAGGCGGCCGACGCTCTCCATCCGCCGCCCGCCCTGGAGCTCGGCCTCGGCCTCGGCGCGCACCCGTTCAGCGGCGGCCCGGGCATGTTCGGCCTCGGCGCGCGCCGCGGCGGCGGCGGCCAGCGCCTCGGCGGCGGCGGCGCGGGCTGCGGCGGCCTCCTCGCGCAGGGAGTCGTCAGTCACGGCGTCGGGCGCGGACCCGGCCGCCGACGGCTCGGCGATCTCCACGACGGCCGGCGCAGGATCCGCCCGCTCGCCGGCCAGCAACAGGGCGTCCGCCTGCCCGTCGGCGTCGGCCAGCGGCAGCATCGACCAGCGAATGCCCCCGGCGCCGCCGCGGCGCGACGTGATCGGTTCGGCCTCCCCGGCCGGCGCGGCCAGTCCGGCCCGCAGGGACTGGCGGCCCTCAACCCGCTCGTCCTCGTCCAGGAACAAATCCGCGAAGTCGCCCTCGGCCGTCTCTCGCCCCAGCACCAGAAGCGCCGTGCGGTTGGCCTCGCGCACCCGTCCGTCCGCCCCCACCACGACCAGGGCGCTGGAAGCGGCGTCGAACACCCGGCGGGTCAGGTCATCGCCGGTCGGCGCCGGCTCGGGCGCGATCACCTCGGGCGTCATCAGCCCTTCGCTTTCGACGATGGCGGCGGTCGAGCCGGTGATCTGGCCCAGTTCATTCTCGATCGGCATGGCCGTAACCGAGACCAGCATCTTGCGGCGCGAGGCCGGATTGGCCAGCAGATGCTGGAACCCCTTCACCGTCTGCCCTCTCAGGGCCCGGGCGCTGGGCAGCAGGTCGGGCGGAACGGGCCGCCCGTCAGGGAAGGTGATGCCCCAGGTAGCCGAGTGGAAGCGCAGGCCGATCAGCTCGGCGTCGCGGCGGCCCAGCAGTTGGTGCGCGGCCCGGTTGGCGAAGACGAACTTGCCCTGCCGGTCAGTCTCGACCAGGGCGACGGGAATGGCGTTCAAGGTCTCGAACAGCCGCTTCTGCGAATCCTCGGCCACCCGCTGGACTTCATCCAGCTGGTCCGTCGCGTTCACGTGCCGCGAACGGTTGGCGGCGGCCAGCCACAGGCCGATCAGGCCGATGAGCCAGCCGACGGCCGCCAGACCGCCCAGAACCCAAACCCAGTTGACCTGGCCTTCCAGAAACATGCGCCTCGACTGTCCCGTTCTGGCGCCCCATGGCGCCGTTCGGGCTATACCTTGCAAACGGCGAACCGGAACGACCCCGTTTCCCCACCAGGGCGACTAGACCCCCGCCGCGGCCCGGTCCAGCCGGAGCAGCGCTCAGGCCGCCGACGTAGACGTTTTTTCCCCCGTCCGCATCCGCCGCGCCCGGCGCCGGTCCAGGAGAGCCAGGGCCCCGATGCCGAGCGGAATGGTCCAGTAGGTGAAGCCGGGCAGCCACGGCGCGAGCGGCAACAGCGGG
Organism: Brevundimonas sp.; assembly: GCF_035626975.1. Classification (GTDB taxonomy): domain Bacteria; phylum Pseudomonadota; class Alphaproteobacteria; order Caulobacterales; family Caulobacteraceae; genus Brevundimonas. Next base: position 6,350 of record NZ_DASPMQ010000020.1, on the reverse strand, counting down.
CTCAGCGCCAGGACCGATGACAGCGCTCCCACGCCGGCGGCCAGAAACCACGTTCGCGCCCAGGAATTCGCCTCGATCCAGCCCGCCCCGCCGATGGCCAGCCCCGCCCGGGCATGGCGAAACAGCAGGGTGTACAGCACGGACAGGATCAGGAAGCCCGCCCCGTAGATCGCGTAGATCCAGCCCAACTGGCCGAAGCCGTCGATGAGGCCGCCGCCGGGCAGAAAACCGCCCGACATGAAATGCAGCGCCGTCTTGGTCAGCAGCCTGAACGGGAACACGAACACCAACACCGAGAAGACCACGGCCAGGCTCAGCAGCGTCGCCATCCCGTCCCGTTTGGGCCCGAGCGCCGACCAGGCCCGGTGGGCCAGCCAGAACAGCATGATCAGCGCAAACCCCGCGAGGAAGGCGGGAATGCGCAGCAACGCGCGCAGCAGGTCGTCAAACGACCTCAGCGGCTCCCCGCCGGCGATGATGAGTAGCGACACCGCAAAGGCGAAGGCGGCGTCCACGAAAGCGTCCAGCCGGTTGGCCTCCCCAGGCGCCGGCCGGTCGTTAAGGCCTGTACGACTGTCCATACCGCCGCCCTCCTGCTCCCGACCGAACGGTGATCGATTCAGGCGACGGGATCAACGGGGCCGCATCGCGGGGCGGGACGAAAAGCCGGGGCCCCGGGGGCAGGAAGCAAGAAAGCCCGATCGCGAGGACCGGGCTTCCTGGGTTCGACTGGAGCGGGCGAAGAGATTCGAACTCTCGACCCCAACCTTGGCAAGGTTGTGCTCTACCACTGAGCTACGCCCGCATCTCAATCGAGAGCGGGGCCTATAGCGGAGGGGCGGCGAACCCTGCAAGTCCCTTTGCGGAAGATTCCGCAATTGCGCTCAAGCAGGGAGGCTCCACGAGCCGGGCGTCAGCGCGGCGCGAAGCACCCGGCCCTACCGGGGCGCAAGCCGGATCGCGCCATCAAGGCGAATGCACTCGCCGTTGATGTAGACGTTGCGAGCCAGCTCCAGCACCAGCGAGGCGTAGTCGGCGGGCGTGCCGAGGCGGCTCGGGAAAGGAATGGCGGCGGCCAGGGCGTCCTGGATTTTCTGGTCCATGCCCGCCATCATCGGCGTCCACATGATGCCGGGCAGGATGGTGTTGCAGCGCACGCCTTCCTGGGCGAGGTCGCGGGCCACAGGCAGGGTCATGGCGTAGACGCCGCCCTTGGAGGCCGAATAGGCCGCCTGGCCGATCTGGCCGTCCTGCGCGGCCACCGAGGCCGTGTTGACGATCAGGCCGCGCTCGCCGTCGGCCATCGGCTCCAGCGTCACCATCCCCGCCGCCGACTGCGACAGCACCCGGAAGGTGCCGAACAGGTTGACCCGCACCGTACGCTCGAACTGGGCCATGTCGTGGGCCCGGATCTCGCCGGTGTCCTTCTTGCGCGACACCGTCTTCTGGCCCGTGGCGATGCCGGCGCAGTTGACCGTCAGACGCTCCTGCCCATGGGCGGCGCGCGCCTTTTCGAACCCGGCGGCCACCGAGGCGTCGTCGGTCACGTCGACCGGGCAGAAAAACCCGCCGATCTCGCTGGCGATCGCCTCGCCTCGCTCCTCATTGAGGTCGAACAGGGCCACCTTCGCGCCCGTCGCCGCGATCGCGCGCGCCGTGCCCTCGCCCAGACCCGAGGCCCCGCCGGTGACCACTGCGGCGATGCTGCTGTCGAGTTTCATGGCGCGAGCCCCTATCTTGTATGAACCTGAGTTTCGGCCGGGGGTTTAACCGCCATGACCGCCAAAGCCAAACCCGCCACGCCCGAGGAGGCGCTCGACCCGTCGCGCGCCCTCGTGCCGTCCGTGCAGCGGGTCAACGAGATGCGGGTGAGCAAGGGCTTCTGGCCCAAGATCCGGCGCACGGCGGCCCGGATTCCGTTCGCGGGTCAGGCCCTGTCCGTCTGGTTCGCCGCCCGTGATCCACAGACGCCCGCCGCAGCCAAGGGGATCATGCTGGGGGCCCTGGCCTATTTCGTCCTGCCCATCGACGCCATTCCGGACATCTTCGCCGGCATCGGCTTCACCGACGACGCCGCGGTCATCGGCGCCCTGATCGCCACCCTCGGCGCCAACATCAAGCGCCGCCACAAGGATCAGGCCCGATCCGCGCTGGAACGGCTGCGCGAGGACTAGGACTCCACCGTCACCACCACCTTGCCCATCACCGAACGGTCGCCCAGCGCCTTGATGGCTTCGTGGGCGCGCTCGAGCGGGAAGGTGCGGCTGACGCGCGGCTTGATCTTGCCATCGCTCCAGAAGCGGAACAGGTCGGCCATATTGGCGGCGTGGGCGGCGGGATCGCGCATCACCGCCGCGCCCCAGAACACCCCGATCACCGACACCGACTTCAGCAGCGTCAGGTTTAGCGGCAGGGCCGGGATCCCGGCCGGGAAGCCGACCACCAGATAACGGCCGTTCCAGTCCATGGCCCTGAGCGCCGGCTCGCAATAGTCGCCGCCGACCGCGTCATAGACCACGTCCGGCCCGTCGCGGCCCGACGCCAGCTTCAGCTCGCCGGACAGTTCCTTCTGCGCCGCCTTGTCCATCTTGCCGGTCGGGTAGATCAGGCCATTGTCGGCGCCCGCCTCGAGCGCGAACTGCACCTTGTCGTTGGTCGAGGCGGCGGCGATGACGTGCGCGCCCATGGCCTTGCCCAATTCCACCGCCGCCACGCCGACGCCGCCGGCCGCGCCGAGCACCAGCAGGGCCTCGCCGGCCTTCAGCTGGGCCCGGTCCTTCAGCGCGTAGTACGACGTGCCGTAGGTCATCACGAGGGCCGCGGCGGTCTCGAAATCCATGCCGTCGGGGATCTTCATCACCGAGGCCGCGGGGACCGCCAGCCGCTCGACCATGCCGCCCCAGCCCGGCACGGCGATGACCCGGTCGCCCTTGCGCACCGTGGTCACCCCTTCGCCGATCGCCTCGACCACGCCTGAAACCTCGCCGCCGGGCGAGAAGGGACGCTGCGGCTTGAACTGGTATTTGTCCTCGATGATCAGGGTGTCGGGGAAGTTGACGCCGACCGCCCTGACCTCGATCACCACCTCGCCCTTCATCGGCCGGGGGTCCAGCACCTCCTCGACCACCAGGGTTTCGGGACCGCCGGGAGCCTTGGACAGGACTGCGCGCATGGTGGAAGTCTCCCGGAAGGCGTCCCGCCCCGGTGGCGCGCGCGTCGGCTTGAGGCTAATCAGCGCCACGCCCCTTTGAAAGAGGCGATCCGGAGACGACCCCGAATGACGGCCCTCATCCTGCACGGCGGCGCGGGCGCCCGGCGCGAGCGCAACTATGACCGCGAGGTCGTGCACATGCGCGAGGTTGTGGAGGCGATGAAGGCCCGTCTGGACGCCGGCGCCGCGGCGCTGGACGTGGCCGTCGAGGCGGTCGTGATGCTCGAGGATTCCGGCCTCTACGTCGCCGGCCGCGGCGCCTCGCCCAACCTCGCGGGTGGCTATGAGCTGGACGCCAGCCTGATGGACGGGGACGGCCGCAGGCCCGGCGCCGTGGCGGCCCTGCAGGGCTTCCGCAACCCGATCCGCGCCGCCCGCGCCGTACTGGACCACACGCCGCACGTCATGCTGGTCGGCGAAGGCGCGGCGGCCTTCTGCGCCGACCAGGGACTGGAGCGGATCGGAGATCCCGAAGCCTGGTTCACCCGCGCCGGCCAGGGCGAGGACAACCATCCGCCGGGCGTGCTGAGCCACGGCACGGTCGGCTGCTGCGTGCTCGACGCTGACGGCCGGCTGGCGGCGGCGACCTCGACGGCGGGCGTGTTCGGCAAGATGCCGGGGCGGGTCGGCGACACCCCCATCCTCGCCGCCGGCACCTGGGCCGACGACCGGATCGCCGCCTCGGGCACCGGTCAGGGCGAATACTTCATGCGCGTGGCCGCGACCGCCCAGGTCAGCTGGCGCGTCGCCGCCGGTCAATCATTGATCGAGGCGGCCCAGGGCGTGATCGACGAGATCGGCGCCCTGGGCGGCGACGGCGGCCTGATCGCGCTGGACCGCGACGGAAACATCGCCCAGTCCTTCAACAGCCAGGGCATGAAGCGCGCCTGGCTGACCCCCGCCGGCGAGATCGGTGTGGAGGTGTTCGGGCGTTGATTGCGCCGAATTGATCTTCGGACGAACGCGGTTCATCCGGCGTTCACGGCAACGCTGGCCTAAGCGTCACGGGAGCAAGAGGGACCCGTCCATGAAGTCGATATTCGCCGCCGCGGCCATCGCCGCGCTGATCGCCACATCCGCCTGCGCGCCCGTCGTCGAGGGCGGACCGCCGTTGGATTTGCCGCCAGGCCTGCAGGAAACGGCGCAGGTCGGCTCCATCACCATGTCCAGCGACTGGCTCGACGCAGAAGAGGATTTCGCCGAAACCTTCTCGGAGGAGGTTCACGAGGAACTGAAGCGCTGCATGTGGGGCACGGCGCCGATCGATCTCCGCATTCACATCGACGACATTCATCGCGGCGACCGCTTGGGGGGCCTGCTGAACGGCGACACCGTCCATACCCTGTCCGGCACGGTGGAGTTCGTCGATCCCTCGCGTGACAATCTTGTCGTCGGTCGTTTCCCGGTCTCGGTGGCGACCAGCGGGCAGGGCCGCCTCGGCGCCCTGATCGGCGACCGCCAGATGATGGTGTCCGAAGAATTCGGCCGCGCCGTCTGCGACCAGGCCTTCGGCCGCAACCCGCGCGACCGCGGCCCGCACAACGCCACGCGTGGCTAGAACAGAAAAAGGGCCGGCGGATCGCTCCGCCGGCCCCTCATTCCGGTGATCTATCGCGCGTTCGCGCTACTTGAGACCTATTCCGCCGCGACAGCCTCGACCGTGCCGCGGGCCAGGTTGCGCAGCACATAGGGCATCACGCCGCCGGCCTTGAAGTAGTCCAGCTCGGTCTGGTTATCGATGCGGCAGCGCACCGGGAAGCGGGCCATCTTGCCGTCCGACGGGCGGAACAGTTCGACCCACAGGTCCTGACGCGGGCGCAACCGGCCGACATTGGCGTCCGACAGGCCGCGGATCGTCACGATTTCCTCGCCGGTCAGGCCCAGACGGGTCCAGCCGTCCTGCTTGAACTGCAGCGGCACGACGCCCATCCCGACCAGGTTGGAGCGGTGGATGCGCTCGTAGCTCTCGGCGAGGACCGCGCGCACGCCCAGCAGGCGGGTGCCCTTGGCCGCCCAGTCGCGCGACGAGCCGGTGCCGTATTCCTTGCCCGCGAACACCACCAGCGGCCGGCCCTCGGACTGGTAGCGCATGGCCGCGTCGTAGATCGACATCGTGTCCTGCGACGGGAAATGCTTCGTCACCCCGCCCTCGATGTCCGGCGTGATCTTGTTGCGGATGCGGATGTTGGCGAAGGTGCCGCGCATCATCACTTCATGGTTCCCGCGGCGAGCGCCGTAGGAGTTGAAGTCCAGCGCGTCGACGCCGTGCCCGGTCAGATAGGCGCCGGCCGGCGAGGTTTTCTTGATCGAACCGGCCGGGCTGATGTGGTCGGTGGTGATCGAGTCGCCGAAGATGGCCAGCACCCGGGCCTCGACGATGTCGGCGACCGGCGCAGGCTCCATAGACATGCCCTCGAAATAGGGCGGGTTCTGCACATAGGTGGAGGCGTCGTCCCAGGCGTAGGTCTGACCGCCCTCGACCTTGATGCCCTGCCAGTGCTTGTCGCCCTTGAAGACGTCGGCGTAGCGTTTGGCGAACATGGCCGGGGTGACCGACTTCTTCTGGAGGTCGGCGATCTCCTTCGAGGTCGGCCACACGTCCTTCAGGAAGACATCCTTGCCCTTCTTGTCCTGGCCGATCGGATCCTTCGAGATGTCGATCCGCATCGAGCCGGCCAGCGCATAGGCCACGACCAGCGGCGGCGAGGCCAGGTAGTTGGCCTGGACGTCCGGATTCACCCGGCCCTCGAAGTTGCGGTTGCCCGACAGTACGCTGGTGGCGACCAGGCCGTTGTCGTTGATCGCCTTCGAAATCTCATCCGACAGCGGGCCCGAGTTGCCGATGCAGGTGGTGCAGCCGTAGCCGACCAGCGTGAAGCCGAGCTGGTTCAGGTCGGCGCTCGTCCCCGAGCTGTCCAGGTAGTCGGTGACGACCTTGGAGCCGGGGGCCAGGCTCGTCTTCACCCAGGGCGGCACCTCGAGCCCGCGCTGCACCGCCTTCCGCGCCACCAGCCCCGCGCCCAGCATCACGGAGGGGTTGGAGGTGTTCGTGCAGCTCGTGATCGCGGCGATCAGCACCGTGCCGTGTCCGATGGTGCCCGCGACCCGGGGCACGGGCGCGACCACGACGTCCGGCGTC